>JAYEJW010000583.1:0-6094 GCA_034716535.1 Pseudomonadota bacterium | reverse complement strand
GAGAGCGGTCGCGGTGATGATCCGGACCTGCTGCAGGGACTCCTCTCTGTCTTCCGGATAGTCCGCTGGTATCGCCATCAGGCCTTACCTTGCTGCCTTACTCAACTTTTGACCCTCTTCGCCCGGATAATCTCCAACCCATACGCTCTGGAATTACCCGCCGGCTTGTCGGTCTAATTTTTAAGTTTCTGACTTCAGAGCCGGTCTATGCGCAGCAGAATCGAGACGTTCAGGGCGGAGGTGCGGGCCTTTGCGGAGAAGGAGATCGCTCCTTTTGCCGAGGAGCGCGACCGGAAGGGCGGTTTTCCACGCCACCTGTGGCGGCGGCTGGGAGAGACGGGCCTGTTGGGGCTCACCGTGCCTCGCTCGCTGGGAGGGGCCGGCCGGGGTTATCTGGAGCACACCGTCGCCATGGAAGAGATCTCCCGCGCGGACGGGGGGACGGGTCTTGCCTACGCGGCCCATTCCAATCTCTGCGTGGATAACCTCTACCGCTTCGGAAATGCGGCGCAGCGTGCGCGGTATCTGCCGGAGCTGGTTTCGGGGAAGAGCGTGGGCGCGCTCGCCATGTCGGAGCCGGAGGCCGGCTCCGACGTGCTCGGAGGCATGCGCTGCCGCGCCGTACGCCGGGGCGATCAGTGGATCGCCACCGGGACCAAGAAGTGGATCACGAACGGACCCGAGGCGGATATTCTCATCGTCTATATGCGGACCGGCGAATCCAAGCGGATTTCCCGAAGCGTTACTGCCTTCATCCTGGAGGACGGCCAGCCCGGTTTTCGAAAGGGCGAGCCGATGGACAAGCTCGGTATGCGCAGCTCCGGGACCTGTGAGCTCCACTTCGACGAATGCGCGATTTCTGGGGACCGGGTGCTGGGCGAGGTCAGCGGTGGCGTAGCGGTGCTCATGTCGGGTCTCGACTCGGAACGCCTGGTGCTGACGGGCGGACCCATCGGTCTGATGCAGGCTGCCCTGGACCTGGTCCTACCGCACCTGCGAGAGCGGCAGCAGTTCGGCCGTCCCCTCGGCGACTTCCAGCTGATGCAGGCGCGGGTGGCGGATATGTACACGGCACTGGAAGCAGCGCGAAGCTTCGCCTACAGGGTGGCCGGGGCATTCGACAGGGGATCGCGATCCGGCAGAGACGCGGCCGCCTGTTATCTGTTCGCAGCCGAAGCGGCGGTGAAGACGGCGTTGGCGGCGATCCAGTGTCTGGGTGGTCCGGGCTACCTCAACGGGTCATCGGCGGGAAGACTGCTGAGGGATGCCAAGCTGTACGAGATCGGCGGGGGCACCAGCGAGATGCGGCGGATCGCCGTCGCGCGGGATCTGTTGAATCCCGGGGTCGGGGCGGAAGGGGAACGTCATGCCGCATGAGAGCGTGTTGGTTGCCGCTGCTCGCCGCACCCCCATGGGATCGTTCCAGGGGCAGCTTGCTGACCTGTCGGCGACGGTGCTCGGTGCCGGCGCGATCCAGGCGGTGCTGGCGTCGAGCCGCGTCGAGCCCGAAAGCGTCGATGCAGTCATCATGGGTTGCGTGCTGCAGGCCAACCTGGGGCAAGCGCCGGCACGGCAGGCGGCCTTGGCCGCCGGGCTTCCGGAATCGGTCGCTTGTACGACAGTAAACAAGGTCTGCGGGTCGGGCATGCAGGCGGTTCTGTTCGGCCATGACATGATCCGGGCCGGAAGCGCGGGTGTGGTCGTTGCCGGCGGCATGGAGTCCATGAGCCGAGCCCCGCACCTGCTCTCCGGCGTCCGCAATGGTCTTCGCATCGGCCACCACGGGATCGCCGACCACATGCTCCTCGATGGGTTGGAGAGTCCCTACGACGGCCGGCACATGGGAGAGTTCGCCCAAGAGCTCGCGGATCGCCTGGACCTCACCCGCGCAGTGCAGGACGAGTACGCCATCGAGTCGGGTCGGCGCGCCCTGGCCGCTGCCGAGAGCGGTGCCTTCGCAGGCGAGTTGGCGCAGTTGCAGGGCATGGACGATGAAACGCTGCTGCGTGCGGATCCGCGAAAGATTCCCGGGCTGCGTCCCGTGTTCCGTCCCCAAGGTACGATCACGGCGGCCAGTGCATCGTCCATCGCGGATGGAGCAGCGGCCCTGCTGTTGACCAGTGCCGAGCAGACCAATGCGCAGGGGCTGCCGTCCATCGCCAGGATCCTGGCGTACTGCCAGGAAGGCAGGGTCCCCGGAGAGTTCACGACCGCCCCCATCGGGGCGATCCGTAAGCTTTGGGAGAAGACCGGCTGGCAGGACTCCGACGTGGATCTCTACGAGATCAACGAGGCCTTCGCGGCTGTGGTTATCGCCGCCGAGCGGGAACTCGGGATCGATCACGCCAAGGTGAACGTCAACGGGGGCGCTTGTGCCCTGGGCCACCCCATCGGTGCAAGCGGAGCGCGCATCCTCGTGACCCTGATCCACGCCCTGCGCCATCGGAACCTGCAACGCGGTATCGCGGCCCTTTGTATCGGCGGGGGCGAGGCGCTGGCGGTCGCGGTGGACCTGCCACAGGACGGAGCCTGATGGCCGTCATCGAGTCGCGCATCGATACAGGCTCGGAGGCCTTTGCGAGGAATCGGGAGCACCTGCTGGTCCAGGTGGAGGACCTGAAGCAGGAGCTGGTCCGCGTCCGGGAGGGTGGTCCGGAGACGGCACGGGCCAGGCACGTCCAGCGCGGAAAGCTGTTGCCGCGCGAGCGCATCCGGGTGCTGCTCGATCCGGACAGTCCCTTCCTGGAGCTTTCCCCCTTGGCGGCCCTGGGTCTGTACGACAACCAGGTACCCAGCGCGGGGATCATCACGGGTATTGGACGGATCCATGGCCGGGAGGTCGTGGTGGTCGCCAACGACGCGACCGTCAAAGGGGGAAGCTATTATCCGATGACGGCAAAAAAGCACCTTCGTGCCCAGGAGATCGCCGCCGAGAACGCCTTGCCCTGCTGCTATCTCGTGGACTCGGGCGGTGCCTATCTGACGCTGCAGGACCAGGTCTTTCCAGACCGCGACCACTTCGGACGCATCTTCTACAACCAGGCGCGGCTCTCGGCCGCGGACATCCCCCAGATCGCGGTCGTGCTCGGTACCTGCGTGGCCGGTGGCGCCTACGTCCCGGCGATGTCGGATGAAACCATTATCGTACGAAACCAGGGAACCATATTTCTGGGGGGGCCGCCCCTTGTGAAGGCCGCCACGGGAGAGGACGTGGACGCGGAGACGCTGGGCGGCGGCGAGGTGCATGCCCGCCTGTCGGGCGTGGCCGACCACCTCGCGGAGGATGACACCCAGGCCTTGAGGCTGGCACGCTCGGCAGTTCAGAACCTGGCGCGCAGGACGCTCTCTCAGATCCCGCGCCAGGAGTCCCGCCCGCCCCTTTATCCCGCCGAAGAGATCTATGGCCTGGTTCCGGAAGATCCCAGGATCCAGTACAACCCGCGGGAGATCATCGCCCGGCTGGTGGACGACTCCGAGTTTCACGACTTCAAGGCGCTCTACGGCAAGACCCTGGTCTGCGGCTTCGCTCACATCGACGGCTGGCCCGTCGGCATCCTGGCCAATCAGGGGGTGCTGTTCGGCGACTCGGCCCTGAAGGGCGCCCATTTCATTCAGCTCTGCTCCCAGCGGCGCATCCCGATGGTCTTTCTGCAAAACATCACCGGATTCATGGTCGGCAGCCGGTTCGAGCAGGCTGGGATCGCGAAGGACGGGGCCAAGATGGTGGCAGCCGTGGCCTGCTCGCGGGTCCCCAAACTCACGGTGATCATCGGGGGCTCCTTCGGTGCGGGAAACTACGCCATGGCCGGCCGTGCCTACGGTCCCCGCTTTCTCTGGATGTGGCCCAATGCACGCATCTCGGTGATGGGCGGCGACACGGCCTCCGAGGTGCTGGCCATCGTCCGGAGGGATTCCCAGGCGGCAAAGGGAAAGACCTGGACCGATGCCGAGGAAGCGGCCTTTCGGCAGGAGATCGAAGAGCAGTACGAGATTCAGGGCCATCCCTTCTACGCCACGGCCCGGCTCTGGGACGATGGGGTGATCGACCCCGGGCGAACCCGGGAGTACCTCTGCCTGGGACTGGCGGCGGCCCTCAACGCGCCCATCGAAGAGAGTCGCTTCGGCGTCTTTCGGATGTGAGCCGACCCATGGCCGCGAGCTCGCTGCGAATGGTTACCGACGGGCGGGGGGTATGCACCCTGACGCTCTCCCGACCGGATTGCGCCAATGCCCTGGATGGGACCCTGGTTGGCGAGATGCTGGCTGCCTTCGAGGGTCTTAAAGGGGATCGGGGACTGCGGATTCTTGTGCTTACGGGAGAGGGGGCGACCTTCTCGGGCGGCGCTGATCTGCGACGGATGGAGGCGATGGGCAGGGCAGATGCCGCCGCCAACCTCCAGGATGCCATCGCCCTGGCCCGCTTGTTCGAATCCCTTGCGGGTTTCGGCCAGCCAACCCTCGCCCGGGTCAACGGCCCGGTGTACGGCGGTGCCATCGGGCTCATCGCCGCCTGCGATATCGCCGTAGCCAGCTCCGACGCACGTTTCGCCTTCCGCGAGGTGCGCCTGGGCCTGATCCCCGCCGTCATAGCGCCTTTGGTCGTCAACGCGATCGGCCAACGCCAGGCCCGCCGGTGGATGCTCACCGGAGAGACCTTCGATGCGGGGACGGCCCAGAACCTGGGTCTGGTGCATCTGGTGGCGCCGCCACAGGAGCTGGACGCCGCCGTGGAGGGAGAGGTGCGCCATGTGCTGGCGGGTGGACCGGCATCCCTGGTGGAAGCCAAGGCGCTGCTAGGCCGGTGGACGGCCTCATCACCCGTTTCCTCCCGCGAGCTGGCGGAGCAGCTGGCGGAGCTGCGAAGCTCCCCGGAAGGGCGCGAAGGCATTCTCGCCTTCCTCGAGAAGCGGGGGCCGGAGTGGAGGCGGTGAGCCAGGCCGTGCGCATCGTCGAGGTCTCCCCCCGGGACGGGCTTCAAACCGAGCCGGGACGTTTGGATACGGCCACCAAGATCCTTCTCGTTGAACGGCTCATTGCGGCTGGGCTGAAGGAGATCGAGGTCGCGGGCTTCGTGCGTGCGGACCGGGTGCCCCAGCTGGCGGACGCCGAGGCCGTCTGCCGGGGGCTTTTGCCGCGCGCGGGCGCGCGTCTGTCCGCACTCGTGCCCAACGTCCGGGGTCTCGAACGGGCCAGACTCGCCGGTATCGATGCGATCGCCTTCCTAACCGCCGCCTCGGAGACCTTCTGCCGCCGGAACACCGGCTGTTCGATCTGCGAGTCCCTGGACCGCTTTCGAGAGCTGATGGTCAGAGCCCGGACCGATGGGATCCTTTGGGTCCGTGCCTACGTCTCCTGCGCCTTTGGATGCCCGTACGAGGGAAGGGTAGGGCCGCAGGTCATCGCGGACCTTTCCGGCCGGCTGGCGGCGCTCGGCTGCGACGAGATCGCGTTGGCCGATACCATCGGTGTCGCCACCCCCGCCCAGGTGCGCGAGGTACTGCAGGCTGTGTCCCGGGAGATGCCCGCTGACCGTCTGGCCCTGCATCTGCACGATACAAGGGGACAGGCACTGGCCAGTGTCTATGCATGCCTGGAGCTCGGCATCGGCGCCGTCGACAGTTCGGTCGCGGGCCTGGGTGGATGTCCGTTTGCGCCTGGGGCCGCGGGGAATCTGGCGACGGAGGATCTGGTCTACATGCTGGAGGGGTGCGGGATCCAGACCGGCGTCAATCTGGACTGGCTGGTCGCGGTCGGCCGGTTCATCTCCTGTGCGCTGCGCCGTCAGAACTGTAGCCGGGTCGGATCCATGACCGGCGACCCAGGCAGAGAGCATAGCCATTCGCAATTGGCCTGATCGATGATCAAGTCTCCGCGCAGCGGCCCAAAGGTGCCGGAAGAAGGCGGATATGCGAGGCCAGGGGGTCTCTTTGGTCCCCCGCGTCCAGGTGCGTTTGTGCGGGATCGAAGTCGGAGTGTCGCCGTGCTCAGGATGCGAAACGGGACGTCCCAGTCCCCCTTTCGCCTTCCGCTCGGCGACAGCCTTTATGCCCCGGTTCGCCCCGCTCCGGGGCCACAGCTTCGGCACTTCGCGCCT
>JAYEJW010000582.1:0-6096 GCA_034716535.1 Pseudomonadota bacterium | reverse complement strand
GGCCGAGGGGTCGGCTAGATGCTTATCAGGTCTTTTCTCTTGCCTCAGGGGAGGCAAACAGAGCCTATCGCCTAACATGTGGCTCAGCGCCAACCCAAAACCGCGCACCGAGGTCGATGCAAATCTCCCAAGGTCCTGGTGGCTCGGTCTTGGGCCGGCTAGCGGTCGTTGAAGTCTGTCAGAAAGGTTTTTCTTGACTCTTCCGATAAGCGGCAGTCGATGTCCAAAGTGCCGATCGTCGATGCCAAAACCCTGCCCGCCGGTTTGATTCATCGGGTCGACGGCGGGGAGGCGGTCCATGTCACTCGTCGCGGCAAACCTGTGGCGGTCCTCCTCTCGGAAGCCGAGTACGCGACACTCCAAGGCGGTTTGCAGCGGCGGAGCTTTTCGGACGCGATCCGGGAGATGCGCGCAGCACCCGATTTCGAACCGGTGGACCTCGCCGACGAGGAGGTCGATTCCTGGCGTGTCAAGGGCCCCGCTAGAGATTTCTCGTGGCACGACTAAGGTATCTATTCGATACCCACATCCTTACCGAACCGATTGCCGCGCGACCCAACGCCGCTGTCCTCGATGGGATCGCCCGACTTTCGGATCAGCTCGCCACCAGCGTCATCACAAGGAAGCGACCATACTTGCAATTAGCCTAGGTCGCATTTCATCGGGGCCTATCGGGAGGACCCTCATGTTCGCGCCGAATTACCCCGAAGCCACAGAGTCCGCCGCTGCCCGACTGCGAGCCCTGCTCGCGGAGTTCCGACCCGCGCCGGGGGCGTTCCTCCCTGATCGGGTGCAGAAGGCCATCTACCTGGCCCGGCAACTGCAGCAGCGGGCCAACGAGCTGCAGACACCCCAAGAGAAGAAGCAGCAGCGCGAGCTCGAGCGCATGATGCTGCACCCGCACGACAAGGCGACCCTGATCCAGATGACCGATCAGGCGCTGAGGTCGCGGCGGGCCGTGCGGGCGGCGGACCAGTTGATACACATCCTGGACGTGCAGGGCGTTCCTCGGTTCTTCACTCCGCTGGATCAGGCGTTGCTCAAGGGCTTTCAGTCTTTCGGGAGTTACCTTCCGGGCGTCGCGGTACCGATGGTGCGGGAGAAGATGCGCGAGGAGACGGCCAACGTCATCCTGCCCGCGGAGGAGGAGCACCTGCTGGCACATCTACGCGCTCGCCACGCGGCCGGCCTCCGGATGAACGTCAATCTGCTGGGCGAGGCCCTGTTGGGGGAGGAGGCCGCCCAGGCGCGTCTCGAGACCTACCTCGAAGCCCTGCAACGCCCGGAGATCGAGTGCATCTCGGTCAAGATCTCCACCATCTATTCGCAGATTTCGCCCCTCGCCTGGGAGGACACCATCGAGGTGCTCTGCGACCGACTAGAGCTGCTCTACCGCGAGGCGGCGCGGATGCGGATACAACGGCCCGACGGCAGCGAGGTCCCGAAGTTCGTGTACCTGGATATGGAGGAGTACCGGGATATGCACCTGACTGCCGAGGCCTTCATGCGCACACTGGGCCGCCCCGGGATGGACCAGATGGGGGCGGGCATCGCGCTGCAGGCCTATCTTCCGGACGCCTTCGAGGTGCAGAAGAGTATCAACCGCTGGGCGCGGGGACGTGTCCGGGCGGGTGGTGCTCCGGTCACCATCCGTCTGGTCAAGGGCGCGAATATGGAAATGGAGCGCGTCGAGGCCGCGTTGCATTGTTGGCCCCAGGCACCCTTCGAGACCAAGCCGGACGTCGATGCCAATTTCAAGCGCATGCTCCATGAGGGACTGCGCGCGGAGAACATCGCAGCGGTGCGCATAGGGATCGCCTCGCACAACCTCTTCGACATGGCCTATGGCCTGGTTCTGGCACAGGAGCGGGACGCGCTGGAACCGGTGCAGCTCGAAATGCTCGAGGGCATGGCCAACCACCAGCGGCGCGCCATCTCCGAGGTGGTCGACAACCTGCTGCTCTATGCGCCGGCCACGCGCCGGGAGCACTTCGTCAATGCCATCGGCTACCTGGTACGGCGTCTGGACGAGAACACCGGCCGGGACAACTTCCTGGGCCACGCCTTCAAGCTCGAGGTGGGCAGCGACGAGTGGGAGCGCCTCGCGGGCCAGTTCATCGAATCATTCGATCTGATCGACTCGCTGCCCGAGGGGCCGCGCCGCACTCAGGATCGGCGTCGGCCAGCGGCGCGGCCGGCCGAGGAAGACCTGCGTCTGGAAGGATTCCGCAACGAGCCGGACACGGATTTTGCCTTGCCGCAGAACATCGCCTGGGCCTGCGAGATCATCGAGCGTTGGAAACCGCGCTGTGACGGACAGGCCGCCGAGATCCCGCTGGTCGTGTCCGCAGAGGAAATTTGGGAGCAACGCGAGCCGCGGGAATGTAGCGACCCGTCGCGCCCTGGCGTCGTGGTCGGACGCTGCCGGGAGGCCGACGAGGAGGACCTCGCCCGGGCGCTGGACTGCGCGCGGATCGATCCCACAGGTTGGCGCGCAATGGCGCCTAAACGGCGGGCCAAGATCCTCGGCGACGTGGCTCAGGTGGTGCGGGAGCGGCGGGCCGACCTGATGGGGGCGGCGATGGCCGACGGAGGAAAGACCTTCCCCGAGTCCGATCCCGAGGTCTCCGAGGCCGTCGACTTTCTGGAGTTTTACCGGCGCAGCGCGCTCTTCTTCGAGCGCATGGAAAGCGTCAGAGCCCAACCGAAAGGGGTGGTCGCGGTGATTCCGCCCTGGAATTTCCCCATCGCCATTCCATGCGGCGGCGTCGCGGCGGCACTGGCTGCGGGCAACTGCGTGATCCTCAAGCCCGCTTCAGACGCGGTGCTGGTGGCCTGGGAGCTGTGCAAATGCTTCTGGCAGGCGGGCGTGCCGCGGGAGGTCCTGCAGTTCCTACCCTGTTCGGGCGGCGGCGTTGGAGCCAATCTTGCCGCGCACCCCCAGGTTGACGCGGTGATCCTCACCGGCGGCACTGAGACCGCGCTGCGGATGCTGGAGGCCCGACCGGACATGACCCTGATGGCGGAGACCGGCGGTAAGGACGCGACTATCGTGACGGCGATGGCGGACCGGGATCAGGCGATCCGACATGTGCTGCAATCGGCCTTCAGTCACAGCGGCCAGAAGTGCTCGGCGACCTCGCTGCTGATTCTGGAGGAGGAGGTCTATGAGGATGCCGGCTTCAAGGCCGCGCTTTGCGACGCGGTCAAGAGCCTGCCCGCTGGTTCCGCCTGGGACCGCCCCACGCGCGTCGGTCCCCTGATCCGACCACCCACTGGAGCACTCGAGCGCGGCTTGAAGGAGCTGGAGCCCGGCGAGAGCTGGGTCCTGATGCCCAAGCGTCTGGAGCACAATCCGCGGCTCTGGTCGCCCGGCATCAAGTGGGGAGTGCAAGCCGGGAGCTTTACCCACATGACCGAGCTTTTCGGGCCGGTCCTGGGGGTCATGAAGGCGCGGGACCTGAGGGAGGCCATCGATCTGGTGAACCAGACCGGCTATGGCCTGACCTCGGGCCTCGAGAGCCTGGACGAGCGCGAGGCCGAGACCTGGCAGGAACAGGTCCGTGCCGGGAATCTCTACATCAACCGGGTGACCACGGGTGCGATCGTGCTGCGCCAGCCCTTCGGCGGCATGGGCAAGTCCTCCTTCGGTACCGGGATCAAGGCCGGCGGACCGAACTACCTGGCCCAGCTCATGGATTTCGAGGATCGTGCGGTTGCGGCGTCCGGCGAGACGATTGATGACCCCCTGCTGGCGGATTTGCGCGACCGGTTGAGGGCTGCCCGGAACGGGATCGAGGCTGTCTCCCCCGAAGAGGTGGATCGCACGCTTGCCGCCTTCGACAGCTATGCGCGCAACGCTCGCGAGGAGTTCGGACGCGAGCACGACCATTTCCGTCTGCTCGGCCAGGACAACATCCGGCGCTATCGGCCGGTCAGAGAGCTGCGGATCAGGCTGCATCGCGCGGACGGATTCTTCGACCTGGTTGCGCGGGTCGCTGCCGCGAGCTCGCTGGGATGCGCCATCACGCTGAGTATCCCGCCCGAGACCGCCGTACCTGGTCTGGACTGGCTCGAGCAAGCGACCGAGGGTTGGGCCGCCGCCATCGAATTCGTCGAGGAGAGTACCGAGGAACTCATCGAGGTGATGCGCAACGGTCAGACCGAACGTCTTCGCTATGCCTCCCCGGAGCGCGTTCCGGAAGAGGTTCACAGCGCCGCCAAGGATACTGGGGTCCAGGTCGCTCCTGCGCCCGTGCTCGCGGAGGGGCGCGTGGAGCTGCTCTGGTACCTGCGCGAGCAGAGCATCAGCCGCGACTACCATCGTTACGGGAATCTCGGCGAACGAGGCGCGGAAGACCGCGCGTCGGTGTTGTGAGTCTTGGCGTTGAGAGCGCGCCGGGTGGTGCGGTTGGGCCGTCTCCGCAACGCTTCGGTCCTGGCGGCGAAGACGCTGAGCTGCTAGGCTCGCCCTGAGAAAAACTCCGCTTGCCGTTCTCCAGGCGCTGATATGTACGATCGCTTCCGCCGATTCGCCGCACAGGTCTCGGTCTCTCTCTTGTTGCTCGTATCGGCCTCAGCCGAAGCGGCCCAGGTGGCGGTCGCCGACGAGCTGGAGCGGCTCGCCGAAGCCCACGGCTTCACGCTCATCGGCGTCGAGCAGACCGAAGACGCCTTCGGCCGGGCGGATAGCGATGAGCTCTATCCCCGTCTGCGCCGTCTGCTTGAGAACTTCGATCACGTGATCGTGCAAAGTCCGACCGGCATCGACCGAGTTATCATCCTCGGCGAGAAGGCGCCGTTCGTGCCCGCACCGACGTTGCCGGAGCGCCTCGCGGCAGAGGGCTCCGCACAAGAACAGGAAGCGGAGACTGACATCGTTGTCGAGACCATCCGCCGAGGTACCCAGCACGCAGTTCGGGTGCACCTGGAGGGCAAGGAGGGAAAGCGCGTCGAACAGACCCTGTTGGTGGATACAGGGGCGGATTACGTTGTGCTGCCCTCCTCCGTCGCGAAAGAGCTCGGCCTTGAAACGGCGGGTTTGAGCGAGCGGGAGATGCAGACCGCTAATGGCAAGGTCAAGGCGCGCATCGGGACACTTCCGGCTTTGTGGCTGGGCCCAAACCGTGTTGCCGGGGTCCAGGCGGCCTTCATCGAAGGTGGCAAGCTCGGCGGCAACGGCCTGCTGGGAATGAGTTTTCTCGGCCGCTATCGGATGACTATCGACGACGAAAGTCGTCGTCTGACCTTGGGCAGTAAGGCGGCGGGCGCTCCCCCTAAAGAGGCGGAGGCCGGCGCAGAGGAAGAGCCGGAAGCCGGTGCAGAGGATCCTGGCGATAAAAGCCCCTGAGCTGCCCGTAGACCTCGGGGTACTCGGCCGACAGCAGGTGCGGCAACTCGAAGAAGGCCTCGCTGCAGACGGCAAAGAACTCGGCCGGTGACTCCGTTGCGTAGGGGTCGATGGGGGTATTCTCTCCACCGTCTACGCGCCGAACCATGTCCCGGTAGGCGCGGGTGAAACTCTCTGCCCAGACGGCGTCCTGCATTCCACTGTTCAGCGGCGGGTGGCCGTTCGCGGCGCCGTTGCGCATATCCAGCTTGTGGGCAAGCTCGTGAATGACAACGTTGAACCCGTTGCGTTCAAGGCCCGCCTCCACGTCCGCCCAGGAGAGGATCACCGGACCCTGTTCCCACGCCTCCCCGCTCATGGACTCGTCGGCGACCCAGACCACCCCGTTCTCGTCCACCCACTCGCGCTGGGGGACGAACTCGTCAGGATAGACGATCACAGCGTACCAGCCGCTGTACCAGTCGAGCCCCAGACGCAGCACCGGGAGGCAGGCCTGTAGGGCAATGAACAGGCGCATCTGATGGTTCAGGTCGATTCCCGCGGTCTCCTCGAAGGTCTTGTCCCGCAGGAACAGCAGCGCTAGATCGCGCAGGGCACGCTCCTCTTTCGGGTTGAGGCCCTGCAAGAGCGGCAGCTGCGTCCACAGATCGCCCCATTGCTCGGGAAGGACGCGGGCGCGTTCCCGTTCCAGGGTGCGCCTGCGCCACCAACCCATCAGTGCCGGTAATCTCATCAGTGCATCCCTG
>JAYEJW010000581.1:0-6113 GCA_034716535.1 Pseudomonadota bacterium | reverse complement strand
TGACGCGGAACCTCATGGCGCAACCCGCTCGGCAGGGCTCAAGAGGCTGTGGGGCTGCTCCTCGTGGGCGAAGTATTGGGCGGTGAGCGCATTGGAGATCGCCGCCAGCTCGGTGCCAACGGTCTCCAACATGGCGTCGAGTGCCTCTCGCAAGCGCCCTTCTCCGTCCGGTCGCACGAGCGGGTCGATCTCGGCAAGGCGGACCTCGGTGAGGCCCTTGAGGACCAGCTTTTCGGCCTGCGTCCGTCCGCCGGCAAGCTCCATGCGCGGCATCTCGCCCACCAGCCGCTCCAGGGTGACCAGCTGATAGGCGAGCGAGCGCGGATTCGATTCGTCTTGAAACACAAGGTCCAGAAGGGCGCCGATGCGCGTGCCACCCTGGTAGCGCCGGCGGTAGGTGATCAGGCTGTCGGTGACGCCGAGCACGGCCTCTACCAGCATCGTTTCCTCGTTCTCCGCGCTCACGGGCACCAGGGTCGTCTGTAGCAGCGTGGCCAGGCTGCTGCCCCGCTCCAGGCGTCTGCCGGCCTCGAGAAAGTGCCAGCCCTCGTTGCGGGTCATGTTTTCGTGGGTCACGGCCTCGAGCAGGGACTTGACGCAGCCGGCCCCGTCATCGTTGAGCCAGAAGCTGGCCCTCTCCGAGAGCTTGAAGATGCTGATGCGCAGCAGGCGGACCAGGCCTTCGGCCCGCTCCGCATATCGCCCGATCCAGAACAGGTTGTCTGCAACCCGGCTGGAGACCTCGCTCTCCCGGACCACGGCCGGAGCCGCATGATCCGTGCTGACGATCAGGGATTCCTGGCGTTCCGGCTCGGAGGCCAGGACCCAGGTGTCCTTGGCAATGCCTCCCAGCTGGTGGGAGACCACGGGGGTTTCCGAGGACAGGCCCAGCCGGCTCAAGCCTCCCGGAATGACTGCGTAGCCGTCTTCCTCGCTGACCAGGAAGCTGCGCAGCACCGTCGGGCGGGGCTCGAAGCGGCCGCCGATCAAGGCCGGAGAGGTAGACGGGTTGATCTGAGCCCTGGCAACGTAGTGGCGCGGCTCGGACCGGATCTCATCGACAAGCTTCGCGAGCTCCGCGGCCTCCATCTTGTTCCCGACAAGGCGCTGCCCGCTGGATGGACCGCTGACGGGCTTGAGGACCAGATTCACGAGATTATCGAGCACAAACTCCAGGTTCCTCGGGTCGCCGCACCAGTAGGTCGGGATGCCCGCAAGCAACGGGTCCTCGCCGAGCAGCTGCTGACAGAGGGTCGGCAGGAAGGCCGCAAGCCCCGGGTGCTCCAGCACGCCGCTGCCGAGCGCATTGGCCAGCGTGACCTTGCCGTTGCGTGCGGCCTGGACCAGTCCCGGCACGCCGAGCAGCGAGTCCTCTTGCAGCTCCAGCGGATCGCACCAGCCGTCGTCGACCCGGCGCAGCACGACGTGGATGGGCTCGAGCCGACCCAGTGTACGCAGCCAGAGCGCACCGTCGCGCACCGAAAGATCCCCGCCCTGTACCAGGTTGTAGCCCAGATAGTTGGCTAGATAGGCGTGCTCGAAATGGGCCTCGTTGCTTCGGCCCGGGGTGAGCACGGCGACGCGTGCGTGGTCGTCCCGGCGTGGGGCCAGGCGGGTCAGGGTGCGGCGCATAGAGCGGAAGAAGCCGGCCCATCGATGAACGTGGGAGTCGCGGAACAGACTCGGCAGCACGTGCGAGAGCACCATGCGGTTCTCGAGCGCGTAGCCGGCGCCGGACGGATTCTGCGCACGGTCACCGACGACGCACCAGCTGCCGTCCGCGGCCCGGGTAAGGTCCGCCGCGTAATGGACCAGGGGACGGTCGCCGGCCACCCGGATGCCGTGGCAGGGGAGGAGATAACCGGCGTAAGCATCGATCAGCTCCGCGGGCAGCAGGCCCTTGCGGATCAGATCCCGAGGGCCGTAGAGATCGAGCAGGACCTGATTGAGCAGCTCTGCACGCTGCATGAGTCCGCGCTCGATCACCGCCCATTCGTCGCTGCGGACCAACAGCGGGATCAGGTCCAGGTTCCAGGGACGCGAGATGCCCTGGGCGTCGCCGTAAACGTTGTAGGTCACGCCGTTGTCGCGGATCAGGCGGCGGGCCTCACGGCGGCGCTCTTCGATGCCCCTGGGCCCCAAGGCATGGACCGCTCCGAGCAGATACTGCCAATGCGAGCGCAGCTCGCCGGCGGGGTCGCGCATCTCGTCGAAGCTGCCCGCTGTCGGCACATAGTCATCGGCGAACGGGGCGGGCGTCGCGGCCGAGGTCAGCGCGCTGTTTTCGGGGGCATCGGGGTCACCGAAGGGGGTTGCGTCAGGGCCCCATTAGACATGCTTGGGGGCGTTGGCCGCAACGTTTCTCGGGTGTGTCGGTTAAGCTGCAACCCTGCGCCTTGCTGCGCAGGCCGCGGAGCCAATCGGCGAAGTCCGCGTCGCTTGCTTCGAAGACTTGTAGGGGTTCAGTCGCTAACCGCCAGCGGGCAGACACGCCATGTACCAGTTCGACGTCGCCGCCGCCGACCTTGCCGTCATCGGCCTTTACTTTGCGGTGGTCATTGCCATCGGCTTCTATCTGGCCCGCCGCACCCATGACAGCGATGACCTGTTCCTGGCGGGGCGGCGTCTGGGCTGGCTGCCTATCGGGCTGTCGCTGTTCGCGTCGAACATCTCGTCGACAACGCTGATCGGGCTGGCCGGTGCGGCCTACAGCTGGGGCATCGCGGTAGCCAACTACGAGTGGATGGCGGCACCGGTCCTGGTGGTCTTCGCCCTTGTGCTGATTCCACTGTACCTCCGCGGGCGGGTCGGCACGGTGCCGGAGTATCTGGAGCGCCGCTTCGATGGCCGGGTACGGCGCTATTTCTCGGCGCTGACGTTGGTCTCGAATATCGTCGTGGACACCGCCGGCACCCTGTTCGCCGGCGCCCTGGTGCTGACGGGCTTCATGCCCGGTCTGGATCTTTTCTCCGCGGCGCTGCTGCTGGCGGCCGTCGCCGCCGCATACACCGCCGCGGGCGGGCTTGCCGCGGTGGTCTACACGGACGTGTTGCAGGCGGTGATCCTATTGATCGGCGCATGTCTGGTGACCCTCCTGGCCTTTGCCGCCATTGACTTCGACTGGTCGCGGGTCGTGGCCAGCGCCGAGCCCGGCCAGCTCGACCTGTTCCTGCCCCTGTCGGACCCGAACCTGCCCTGGCTCGGCACACTGGTAGGCGTCCCAGTGCTTGGCTTCTACTTCTGGTGCACGAACCAGTTTATCGTCCAGCGGGTGCTCGGTGCCCGCAGCCTGGCGGACGCCCGCCGGGGGGCGCTGTTCGCGGGTCTGCTCAAGCTGGCCGTGCTCTTCATTATGGTGCTGCCGGGCGTGATGGCGACGTCGATCCTGCCGCCGCTCGAGAACGGCGACCAGGTCTTCCCGGCGCTGATCGGCGAGCTGCTGCCGGTGGGGCTGCGCGGTCTGGTGCTCGCGGCCTTGGTGGCGGCGCTCATGTCGAGCATCGACTCGACCCTGAACGCGGCGGCGGCGTTGCTGACGTTGGACTTCATCAAACCGTTTCGCCCAGGGCTGACACCGCGCCAGGTGGCCTGGGTCGGGCGTGGCGCCATCGGGTTGTTCATGCTCCTGTCGGCGGCCGTGGCGCCGCTGATCGGGCGCTTCGAGGGGCTTTTCCACTATCTGCAGACGGCGCTGGCCTACCTGGTGCCGCCGGTGGCGGCTCTGTTCCTGCTGGGAGCCCTGTGGCGCCGGCCGGGACCCGGGGCCGCGCTGGCGACGCTGATCGGCGGCCACAGCCTCTCGATGATGCTGTTCGCGCTGAGCCAGGGCGGCGTTCTGGAACTGCACTTCACGCTCGTGGCCGGGCTGATCTTCGGGGTCAGTCTGTTGATCCTGACGCTGGCGGGTCTGATGTGGCGGCCGTTCGAGCCTGCGCCGGACAGCGTTTGGACGCCGGCCCTGGCACGGCCGGAGCCGCCGCGACCCTGGTGGGACGACTATCGAGTGCAGGCGCTGGCGCTGCTGCTGCTGACCGCGGTGGTGGTCTTGCTCTTCCGCTGACCACCTCACCAACAGACGCTTCGAACGAACGCGTACTCAGGCTCGAGCTGTACCATGGTGCACCAGCCTCCGGTAGCGCCTCGTCTCGGTCATTCGTAACCGTCCAGTCCGCCCCTCCTCCATTCCCCTCGCCCCATTGAAGGGGAGAGGGCGAGGGAGAGGGGGCGAATGAGCTGGGGAGAGAGGGTCAGGGAGAGGGGACAAACAGGGCCGGGGGGAGTGAACGGTTCAGTCATCCTCTCGCGTGCTTTCCTGCACGCTGGAGCAATCGTCCGCGGTTTGCAGACGTCGCGGTACTGCATTGGGCTTCGAATGCAGGGTCCGCATGTCCGGTCTGGGATCGGCTGCTGCCGTTCAATTGTCGCCGCCATGGACGGGTCGGCCATTGGTTCCAAGGGCGTTCTACAGGGATTCTTGTAGACCGGGAGGCCTACCTCCAGGAACTGAGTCGGTACGTCGTGCTGAACCCCGTGCGGGCGGGGACGGTAGACGCGCCGGAGCAATGGTCTTGGAGCAGCTATCGGGCCTTGGTGGGGGAAGCGCCCGTGCCCGATTGGTTGGCCGTAGACGGTCTGCTGCGCGAGTTCGGGACAAATCGGAAGGAAGTCCGCATCCGCCATCGGCGCTTCGTCCTGGAAGGTGCGGGTCAGGACGGATTGTGGGATGGTCTGCGCCAGCAGACCTACCTGGGTAACGAGAAGTTTGTGCAGAGGATGCAGGCCAGGGCGCAGGTGAGCGGAGACCTGTTGACCGTGCCCCGAGCGCAACGCCGCCATGGTGGCGGCATATGCCACCGGAGCCTATAGTTACCGGGAAATAGCGGCGCATTTCGGGGTCCATTTGGCGACCGTGGAACGAGTTGTACGGGGAGCAATGCAACAATGCGAGAACTGACTCTTGAGTTCCGAGAACTGACTCTTGAGCTCCAAGATGACGCCCCGCGCGGCGACGTCCGCGACGCTCGCGGGTGCCGTGGGAGCGAAGACGGAGGACACGCACGAGCCCGTATGGGAGGTCCTCGCCGCTGGAGCGGCTGCAGATACTGAACTGGGCCGCGCCCCACGCGATCTGGGCAAGGCCGCTCGAATCCGCAATTGGTTTCGCAGTCGCAAGATCGACGGCTTTCCCGGCGACCACCTCAACAATGCAATCTTCGCGACCTTCGCATGTTCGTGGTTCGGTCGCGCACGGCAGTCGGCCTATTCGCTCCATGAGGTCTTCGATCTCGACCGCAACCTCCACGACGCGCTGGACGACCTCGGCGTGCGAAACACCCACGATCTGCGGGTTGCAGTTGCCAACCCAGGCGGGCTCAGGCGGGTCGCCGACCACGTGGGTGTCGATCCGATGCAGGTCCTGCGCTGGGAACAGCAGGCCGACCTCCTGCGAGTCTCGGGCGTCATCGGCGAAGACGACCTGAGCCGGCTCCGCGACGGCGAATCTCGACATGGCCGGATTCCTGTCCGTGAGGGAGTCGTCGAGGCCCATACTTTGTGTCTGACCAAGAGTATCATTTGCGCCGATTTCTGCCCGGCGCAGCCGCGAGCATGAATTCTCATGAGAAAAATGGGAGCTGACCTTCAAGAAGACTTCTGGCCAGTGGCGGATAATCTGGATGTTGCCATCTATGTGGCAAATCTTAAGACGTCCGAACTGCTGTTTCTCAATAAGTATGCCAAAGAGCGCTGGGGCACCGACTACAAGACTCGGCGCTGCTCGGAATTTCTGCAGTCTGGATCCCCTGATTCTTGTCCTTTTTGCGACGACAAAAATCTGGTAGACACGGACGGAAATCCAACCGGTGTCTACCGTTGGGAATTCAATGATCCGGTAACTGACGAATGGTTCGAATGCCGGGATGAAGCGATCAGGTGGCCGGATGGCAGGTTGTTTCACCTGGAGGTTGCCGTAGATATAACATCGCGTAAGAGTAACCGTTCAGACCCTGCCCTGAAAAAGCACAGTATTACGAGACAAACTTAATCTGATATGGCAAGATCTCGCGGCAACCGACGCCGGCGCAAAGATGCTGGCACACGCAAGTTGTCCAACG
>JAYEJW010000580.1:0-24208 GCA_034716535.1 Pseudomonadota bacterium | reverse complement strand
TGTTGGCCTCGCCGCGCAGGGCCTTTTATGCCAGAGACCACGGGCGATTTCCGTCTTGCTCACTCGGTGTCGGAGTAGCAGGCTTCTATCCAGCTTGAAATTTCCCGGACTGCCGTATAGCTTGCTTTGCTTTGCATGAGCCCTGGTCAGCGATCCCCCTTGTTGGAAACCCCACGATGAGCGACTCGTCCTCTACCCCCCATCAACTGTCCGTCGTCATCCCGATGTACGAGGAGGCGGACAATGTGGCGCCCATGCTGGATCGCGTGCACCGGGGCCTGCAGGACTATCCCGGACCCTGGGAGCTCATCTGCGTGGACGACGGCAGCCGGGACGGCACCGGCCGGCGGCTGCGAGAGGAGGCGGCGCGCTACGGAGAGCACCTGCGCACCATATGCCTGCGGCGCAACTACGGTCAGACGGCCGCCATGCAGGCTGGCTTCGACGCCGCGCGGGGGGAGCTGATAGCAACTCTGGACGGCGATCTCCAGAACGACCCCGCGGACATTCCGCGTATGGTGGGGGAGCTCTTGGAGCGGGACCTGGATCTGCTCCAGGGATGGCGGAGGAAGCGTCAGGACGGGCTCCTGCTGCGCAAGGTTCCATCGCGCATCGCCAACCGCCTCATCGCAAAGGTCACCGGTGTGCGCCTGCACGACTACGGATGCAGCCTGAAGATCTACCGCGCCGAGATCATCAAGCGGGTTCGCCTGTTCGGCGAGATGCACCGCTTCATCCCGGTGTGGGTGGCGGGAGTGACGGACCCCGAGCGCATCGGTGAGACGGTGGTGGCCCACGAGGCCCGCCAGTTCGGACGTTCCAAGTACGGCATCTCCCGCACCTTCAGGGTGCTGCTGGATCTGCTCGCGGCCTTCTTCTTCCTGCGCTATCGGGCGCGCCCGGGACACTTCTTCGGCTCCATCGGGATCGTCTTCGGCCTCATCGGCTCGCTGGTCATGACCTATCTTGCGGTTGTGAAGTTCGGTCTTGGGGAGGACATCGGTCAGCGGCCCATGCTCTTCGTGGGCATCCTGTTCCTGGTGGCTTCCGTCCAGTTCCTCACCACGGGGGTGCTGGCGGAGCTCCTGAGTCGGACCTTCTTCGAGTCCGCCGACCACCCGAATTTCTGTATCGCCTGGCAGAGCGATCCCGGGCAGGCGGGCTGGCGGATATCCGAGTGATCAGGCCCGCCTCGTCCTTCGGGCAGATCTTCAGCTCACCCTGGGTGCTGGCATTTGCGGTGCTGCTGAGCTTCTATTGGCAACTGGGGGCAGTGCCTCTCTACGACCTGGACGAGGGGGCCTTCACCGAGGCTACGCGGGAGATGCTCGCCAGCGGCAACTACATCACCCCGCACAAGGACGGGGAGCCGCGCTACGATAAGCCGGCCCTGATCTACTGGTTGCAGGCCGCATCCGTGAAGGTTCTGGGCCTCAATGAGCTTGCCCTGCGTCTGCCCTCTGCCTTGGCGGCGACGGGATGGCTCATCGGCCTGTGGTGGTTCGTGCGCGAGCGCCTGGACGCGCCGACAGCCACGGTGGCGGCGCTCGTCATGGCCCTGACCCTGCAGGTTTCTGTCATCGCCAAGGCGGCTACCGCCGACGCGGTGCTGAACCTGTTTCTGGCGCTCGTCTTCTTCGACATGTACCGCCACTACCTGCGGCCGGCGCGCGGGACCCTGCTGCGCGTCTACCTGTGGATGGGGCTCGGTTTCCTGACCAAGGGACCCGTGGCTGTCTTCTTTCCGGTGCTTGTGAGCTTCCTGTTCTATCTTTCCGAGCGCTCTCTGAAGGATTGGCTTCGGGCCGCCTTTTCTCCTTTGGGATGGGTTCTGTTTCTGGTGGTGGCCGTGCCCTGGTATGTGGCGATCTACCTGGACAGCGGCGCCGGCTTTTTCGAGAGCTTCTTTCTGCGGCACAACCTGGGCCGTTTTGGCGATGCGATGCACGGCCATAAGGGATTTGCCGGCTACTATTTCGTCGTCCTTCCCCTGATCCTGCTGCCCTTCACGGGGTGGTTCCTGCGCTTGTTGCCGGCGATTCGGCGGGGTTGGGCGGACCCGCTGGACCGATTCCTGTGGCTATGGTTTGCCGCAGTGTTCGTCGTCTTCTCGTTCTCAGGCACCAAGCTGCCCCACTACCTGCTCTACGGGGCCACACCACTGTTCATCCTGATGGCCCGGCACCGGGAGCTGCTCGCGAGCCGTTGGCTGGCCTACGTGCCGCCCGTCGCCTTCTTCCTATTGCTGTTGCTTCTTCCCGACGTGGTGGACCTGCTCGCGGAGCAGGCCGACAGAGCGCATCAGGTCGCCCTGTTCGAGGAAGGGCGCCGGGTATTGGACGGGGGCTATCGGCTGGCGGTTGCCGGCGGGCTGGTCGTTCTGTTGATCCTTGCCTTCTGGCGGCGCTTCGCCCTCTGGCAGAGTCTCCTCCTCGTGGGCTTCGTTCAGACCATCCTGGTGTTCGGGGTGCTTGTACCGCGGGTGTTCGAGGTCATGCAGGCGCCTGTGAAGGAGGCCGCGCTGGTGGCCCGGGGGATGGACCTGCCGACGGTGGTCTACCGCACGAGCATGCCGAGCTTCAGCGTCTACCGAGAGGCGATCACCCCGGATCGGGACCCTCGCCCGGGGGAGCTTGTGTTCCTGCGCGTCGACAAGCTGGAGAGGCTCGGCGAGCGGTTTCCGCAGCTGGAGCAGGAACTGGTCTACCGGCGAGGCGCCGTCGCCCTCGTCAAGATGACTGCCGGGCAGGGCGATGGCTGAGGGGCCGGTCTCCTATCTTGGGCGCGACCTGCGCGAGGCCCTCGCGGATGGCGCGACACGCACCCCCGCGGTATCGCCGGACGGCGGGCGCTGGCTCGCCCTCTGGGCGCTCGGGTGTGCCCTCGCCGGGCTGACCTTGTTCCTCTTTTGCGGTTACCACGCCGGGTTCTGGCGCCTGAACGGTCTTGCCGCCGAGACACCGGACTGGATCTGGCAATGGGTCACGGTGCTCGGCGACGAGCGCGTGGCCTTTGCCCTGACACTGTTTTTCTCACGACGTTATCCCAGGGTCTTCTGGTCACTCATCGTCGCCGCCCTGATCGGCATTGCCTACACCCACGCCCTGAAGCCGCTGTTCTCAGCCCTGCGGCCAGCGGGGGTCCTGGATCCGGACGCCTTCAACCTCATCGGACCCCGACATCGAAAGGTCAGCTTTCCTTCCGGCCACAGCGTGACGGCGGCGGTTTTCTTCGCCGTGTGGCTCTACTATCTTCGAGCAACTTGGGCGCGCTGGATCCTCGTCCTGGTCGCAGTCGCGGCCGGTTTGAGCAGAGTGGCCGTAGGCGTGCACTGGCCGGTGGACGTGGCGGCGGGCCTCATGGGCGGAATCCTGGCGGCCTGGCTCGGAGTCGCATTGGCGCGCCGGAGCCCCTGGGGCATCCTGGAGCCGTCGGTGCACCTGGCCTTCGTGAGTCTGGCGGCCGTGCTCACTGTGACCCTCCTGTATTGGGACGGCGGGTACGGTGCGGCGGCGCAGGTGCAGCGCCTGGTCGGCGTCGCCGCGCTGGTCTGCGCGGCTTACCTCTATCTGATCCGACCGCTGTCGCGTTGGCTGGGCGAGCGGGAGCGTCGAAGCCCCTAGTACAGGCGTGCCTAAGACTCCGTAACAAGAGACAGAAAGAGTCTCACGCGAAGCCGCGAAGGGCGCGAAGGGAATCTACCGGCATGATGACTGTTAGAGAAACTTAGGCGCTGCTGTACCGGTATTCCCTGTCGGAGTGCTGGGTCAGCGTCGGCCACTGCGTGCGTTTTGGAGGGCCTGCTCGGCCTCGCGCACCAGCTGCTCAGCGCTCTCAACGCGGTCCAGGTAGCTCTCCTTGAGCACCCGTCCGCCCGTGGCCAGATACTGCCAGTCGTCGTCCCGCTGGATCTTCGCCTCCTCCAGGGCCATGCGTGCCTTCTCCAGCCCCTGTTCCGCGTCGGCCGCGGCTTGTGAACGCTCCTTCTCTCGCTCCTGTCGCTGCTCGTCGGCGCGGGCGGATGCGGCCTCCAGGTCATCGAGCCGTTGTTCCGCCTCTTGTCGTTGCTCCTGGGTCGGACCCGGAGCAATAGGGACCTCTTCCACGACATCGCCGGAGCTCGAAGGTGGTGGGGTCGAGGAGTAGCTCACGTTTCCTTCGGGATCGATGGACTTGTAGACGGTCTCTGCGGTCGCTGTGGAGACTCCAAGCAGCGACAGGACGAGAATCGGTAGATGTTTGGGAGTCATGAGGGTTTCGGCCAGAGTTTGACAGGTCCGAGTTTTCGCGGCATCGGACGACACTGTCCGTTGCCCTTGGCGCTCCGGTCCAGAGAATACACCGCGCATCGCTGGTGTTCCTAGAAACGGATC
Organism: Pseudomonadota bacterium; assembly: GCA_034716535.1. Taxonomy (GTDB): domain Bacteria; phylum Pseudomonadota; class Gammaproteobacteria; order Chromatiales; family Chromatiaceae; genus JAYEJW01. The sequence continues at coordinate 19,835 of JAYEJW010000580.1, read as the reverse complement.
TCATGATGATGGAGAGGATAGCCCCGGTCGCGGTAGTAGCGGTAGCGTTCGCGTCCGGCATTGCGCACGGCAGCTTCCTGGTCGATGGGCTCGGCCAAGCGCTCGAAGCGGCCGAAAAAGGTCGGTACGTCGAGAGCGAGATTGATGAGCACCTGGTCTTCCGTGCCCGGATTTCCATCGTGATTGATCAAGATGGGAGTCAGGGTTTGATCGATCTCTCCCATCAAGCCGTGAGGCAGGAAGCTCTGCTGGCGGAAGGTCCACAGCAGGCGGTCGAGGTGGCGGGCCTGCTCCCGGTCGGACGTGTGGATCAGGATCCGGTGTCCGTCGGCGTGGATGCGCTCGACGAGTCGGCAGGTGAGGAGGAAGCGGTCGCCGCCGGTTCCCTCCTTGACGGAGTAAAAGTCGATGCGGGTCACTGAATCCTCGCCACAATACATGCAGGAACTGGTGCCGGTTCGATCGCCGTTCTCGGGGCGGCGATTGCACCGTTCGGGAATGGTGCCCCTACAGCTCACCGCTGCGCTTGAGAAGAAGCTGGGTGAGCAGCGGCACAGGTCGGCCGGTGGCGCCCTTCTCCTTACCGCTCAGCCAGGAGACCCCGGCAATATCCAGGTGCGCCCAAAGGTATTTTTTTGTATAGCGCGACAGAAAACAGGCGGCGGTGATCGCCCCGCCGTAACGTGCGCCGATGTTGGCCATATCGGCGAAGTTGCTGTCGAGCTGCTCCTGATACTCATCCCACAGGGGCATGCGCCAGGCACGGTCACCCGCTGCGCTACCGGCCTCCGTGATCTCGTCGGCCAGTTTGTCGTTCTGCGTGAAGAGCCCGCAGGGATGGTTGCCGAGCGCGACCACGCAGGCCCCGGTGAGAGTCGCCATGTCGAGGACGACGGCGGGGTCGAAACGCTCGCAGTAGGTGAGGGCGTCGCACAGGATGAGCCTGCCCTCCGCATCCGTGTTCAGGATCTCGATGGTCTGACCGGACATGCTTGTGACGATGTCGCCGGGTTTGTTGGCGTCGCCGTCCGGCAGGTTCTCCGAGGTGGGCACTACGCCGATGAGATTGATGGGCAGCTCGAGCTCCAGCGCCGCGAGCAGGGTGCCGAGCACGCTGGCACCACCGCACATGTCGTACTTCATTTCGTCCATGTCCGCAGCCGGCTTCAGGGAAATACCGCCGGCGTCGAAGGTCAGGCCCTTGCCCACCAGCACCACGGGCTTGGCGTCCTCCCTGCCGCCCCGATAGTCCATGACGATGAGCTTGGCGGGCTGGCGGCTGCCGCGGGATACGGACAGCAGGGCCCCCATGCCGAGCTCCGCCATGTCGCTCTCCTCGAGGATCTCTACCCGAAGGCCCGCGTAGTCATTGCCGAGAGTGACGGCGCGGTCGGCCAGGTAGGTGGGGGTGCAGATGTTTCCGGGCAAGTTGCCCAGGTCCTTTGCCAGGGCCACGCCGCGGGCGATGGCGGCGCCATGGCGAACCGCCTGCTCGGCAGTCCCGGTATCCTGTTTCTTGGAGACCCAAAGGTTGAATCGCTTGAGGGGAAACTTGGGCGGCTTTTTCTCTTGTTTGGTGTGTTCGTAGCGATAGACCTTGTCCATGCCGGCGGTCACTGCGTCGCGTACCCTGGCATAGAGGTCCATGCCGTCGGGGTCGAGCTCCGGAAGCGTGCACAGGGCTTCGGTGGTTCGGGTGTCGTTGAGCAGGGCGACCGCGGCGGTAAGCGCCTTGCCGTAGTTGGCCCGATTGAACTCTTTGCGCTTTCCACAGCCGACCAGCAGGACGCGCTCGCAACTTGTGCCGGGAACCTCATAGAGCATCAGCGTACGTCCCGTCTCGCCGTCCAGGTCACCCTTGTGGAGGACGTTTGCGAGATAGCCGTTGCTGACCTTGTCGATCGCCTCGGCGGGACCGGAAAGCTTGCGTTTTTCGAACACGCCGAGAATCAGGCACTGGGACTTCTGCTTGGTCAGCTCGCCGCTCTTGATCTTGAATTCCATCGGTACTCCGTCGGCTTCGTTTGAGGTCCCCCCGAAATCGGGCGCGCTGCGTCCCGCGTTTCGGGTGGTGTAAGATGCGCAGGCTTCGAGTCTACAAGAATCAACGCCGCGCCTGAACCGTCATGGGGTTTCGGGTCCAGTGGGCTCCGAATACTTCCGGGGCCGGCTCATAGGGACGCAGAGTGAAAATCCTCGATCGCTACCTGGCCGGTGCCGTTATTGGCGGCACGATCCTTACCCTCGCGGTGCTGTTGCCGTTACTGGGGTTCTTTATCCTTGCCGACGAGATAGACAAGGTCGGTGAGAACAATTACCAGTTCGCGGATGCGATGATCTTTGTCGCCCTCAGTCTGCCCCGTTACACCTTTCAGATCTTTCCGATCGCCACCCTCATCGGCGCCCTGGTTGGGCTCGGTGCTCTGGCGAGTCGCTCCGAGCTGGTGGCCATGCGCGCAGCCGGGGTTTCGATCTCGCGCATCGTGTACGCGGCGCTCAAGGGCGGGGCGCTGCTTGCAGTAGTCGCTGTTCTGGTGGGCGAGGGGGTGGCGCCGGTCGCGGAGCAGAAGGCGCTGCAGTGGCGCTCGGAGGCCCAGTCCGGGCAGGTCACTCTCACGACTCCCTACGGTTTCTGGGCCCGTGATGGGAGTGCCTACATCAACATCCGCGAGATCCTTCCCGGCGCCAATCTACGAGACATTTACATCTACGAGTTCGACGGGGAGCAACGCCTGACCCTCGCCACCCATGCGAAAGACGCCCGGTATGTACAGGGGAGCTGGCTGCTGGAGGGGATCTCGCGCAGTCGGGTCTCCGACGATGGCGTGGAGGTCACCCGTGTTGCCCAAGCGGGCTGGGACTCGCTGCTGAGCCCCGGGCTGCTCGACCTTGTCATCTTGGAGCCGCATGTGCTTTCGGTTTGGGGGCTGTTCCGATACGTGCGCTTCATGGCAGAGAACGGGCAGGACGCCGGTCCGTACGAGGTGGCCTTGTGGAGCAAGGTGGTGCACCCGTTCCTTATCCTGGCAATGATCTTCATGGCCATCCCGATCCTCTTCGGTTCCGCCAGAAGCACCGGAATCGGTCCACGTATCTTTCTCGGCATTCTGGTGGGCATTGGTTTCTATCTGGTCAGCCGCACCTTCTCCTACCTTGCGTTGCTCTTCGACCTGAGTCCGCTTCTAGCGGCAATCACGCCCCCGCTTCTGTTTCTGGTCGGCGCTGTCTGGGTGCTGAAACGCGTGGGGTAAGGAGCGACCGTTGTGACTTAACGTCACAACGCAGCGCGACGAACGACCAGCAGGGATGCTGGGCTGGCAGCGCGACAGGGAGGTTCTACGCGATGAGCCCTTTAGCGACCGTTGGTCCAGTGGACCAACGCAGCGCGACGAACGCGAGGCAGGAGCCGAGCTGGCAGCGCGACAGGGACGTTTTACGCGATGAGACCTGTAGAAAATACTTTTAATCAGTGGGATCGCGCTCAATCGTCATCTCGTTTCTTCATCATCACCGGCTGCGTATATGACATGCGATCGTGCCAAGCCAATCCATCTCGATCGATAAGCATCCACAGGAAGCCGGCCCCCAGCGGGATCAGGGAAACCACCGCCCAACCCAGTCGCCGGAGTGCGTCGCGCGGTTGCAGACCGGTGCCATCCTCTCGCAGGAGGCGGAAGCGCCAGGCCCGCATCCCCAGGGTCTGGCCGCCGTGGACCCAGAAGAAGCCGTAGAATCCACCGATGAGCGCCACCAGATAGAGCTGAAGGGCGAGTCGGAATCCCGTTTCCTGGTGGGGAAAAGGTTCGCCGACGATCAGGCCGTACGGAATGATGACGATTGCAACGGCGAGCATCAGCACGCCGAAGAGCAGCACCAGATCGTAGGATAGGGCTGCCATCCGGCGCAGGAACCCTGGCCGTCTTGCCTGCTTGATGTCGAATTCCATCGACGGAGTCTCTCTCGTCGGTCGTTGAATCGGCGACCATTGTCTTCGCTTCCGAAGCCGACGTCATGCTGCTAGGCGGATCGTTCCTCTCGCTGCCTCTTATCCGCTAGACTTGTCTTTGTACCACCGAATCACTGCACAGCAACGAAAGTACCTTGAGACGAATCTCCGTCAAGCCTTTGTTCTTCAGGCTCCTGCGCCGCGTGCCCATGCCCCTCATCGCGATCCTGGTGGGGCTGCTGGCAGGCCTGGCGGTCTGGGGAGTGCTGGATAGGATCCAGAGCCGGGCGGTGGACAAGATCTTCAGCTCAGAGCTTCGCGCCCAACTTGATCTGCGTTCCCGCGAGAGCCTGATCCGCTTCGACCGGTACCTGTTCAACTATACGACGACCGCCCGTTTGGTGGCGAACCATCGTCACCTGGCAGAGTACCTGGAGCCCTTGTTCTGGTTCCCAGAGGAAGAGGTCGAGCCGGTCGTTTATCGGGGATTCCGGCCCCCTTGGCTTCCGGATTATATCGGCCGTAGCGCCCTGTCCGCGCCGAGCCATGTCCTCCTGGTGGACACACGTGGGCGCATCCGCGAGATCTATCAGACCGGGGATGCCGAGTTGCCGACGGAGCTCGCCGAGGGCCTCGGAGATCAGGCCCGGGACCCCAGCGCGGTGCGTACGGTCCTGACCCGCTATGATGATCAGCCCTATTTGCTTGTGAGCGATGCGGCGGAAGACACCGGCGGCTACGAGATGGGCCGTCTCGTCGTGGTGGTACCCATCAACGACGAGTTTCTCGCCGCCTCGCAGCGCGGCCTGACCTCCGGCCGCGTTGCGGTGGCCCTGGTCGATACCGACGAGCAGCGTATTCTGGCGAGCATCGATCCGCAGGTCGTGATTCCAGGCACGCAGGTCGATCAGTGGGAGGACACCTATCTCATCACCTCGCAGTCCCTGCCCAACTACGAAGGTATGGACTGGAATATGATCTTCGCGACCTTCGTGCCGCACGCCAGCGTCGAGAAGATGTCTCGACACGTGCGGAATTTCGAGTGGCGGCAGCGTGCGATTGCCGCCATCGTCTTCGTCACCGTCTTCACGCTGGTCATCTACCTGGTCTCCGCTCGCCTAAACAAGGTCCTCAAGCGCATGTCCGGCTTTGCCCAGCGAGCACTCGGTATCGAGCGGCCCGCGTTCAAGCGTGGCGCCAATCAGCTGATCCTGTTGGAGGAATGGATCCAACAGTTCACCCGGTTGGTGCTCAGGGCGCGCGAGGAGATGAGCCGCAAGCACGCGAGCGAGATGCGAGAGACCGAGGCCCTGAAAGCGGCCGTCATGGAGGCGTCCCTCGACTCCATCGTGACTCTCAACCGCAAGGGGGAGATCATCGAGTTCAATCCCGCAGCCGAGCGCACCCTCGGGTTCAACCGCAACGCGGTCATCGGCGCCAGCTTCAGCAAGCTGTTTTTGACCGGGGTCGCTCGAAAGGTCTTCCGAAGATTGCTGACGGACTCGAGGCGTGCCCGGCGCGAAGGCGGGGATTCCCATGCCGTGGGGGAGCTTTCGGCGCAGCGTGCGGACGGCTCCGAGATCCCCGTCGAGCTGTCTATCGTCCCGCTCAACCAGGAAGAGAAACGCTTCTACACCCTCTATATGCACGACATCACCAACCGCAAGGAGGCGGAGCGGGAGATCAAGAGCCTGGCCCGGTTCGCCGGGGAGAGCCCGAACCCGATCCTGCGCGTCAATCCCGCGGGTCAGATCGTCTATGCCAACAATGCGAGCGCCCCTTTGCTTGCAGTCTGGGGCACCGGCGAGGGGGGCGCGCTGCCCCCCGAGTGGTCTCTTGCGGTGCGCGAGGCACTGGACGGCGGACACAATCGGGAGCGTGAAACAGAGCTCAACGGGCAGGTCTACTCGTTGCTGTTCGCACCGATCCGGGAGCTGGGGTACGTCAACATCTACGCGCGGGACATCACCGCCGTGCGCCGTGCGGAGCAGGAGTCACGCCAGCACCAAGCGGAGCTCGTGCATGTGTGCCGCCTGAGCACCATGGGAGAGGTGGCCACCGGAATGGCCCACGAGATCAACCAGCCCCTGTCTGCCATCGTGAACTTCGCCAACGGCGCCAGCCGCAGGCTCCAGGGGGGCATAGGACGACCTGGGGAGCTGGTCGACGCCATGGGGCAGATTACCACACAGGCTCAGCGAGCCAGTGAGATCATCCGCCGTCTGCGCGCGCTGGTGGGTAAGCAACCCCCGATCCGCTCCCGCGTGGACCTCAACCACCTGGTACGTGAGGTCTGCTCATTCGTGGAGTTCGAAACGGGAAAAATGGGGCTCAGGCTGGAGCTCGATCTCATGCCTGGGGAAATTCCTGTGGACGTCGACTTGGTACAGATCGAGCAGGTGTTGCTGAATTTGGTGCGCAACGCCCTCGATGCTCTGCAGGAAGTGTCCCCGCAAGCGCGGCGGCTGATCATACGGACCCGGCTTGCCGACGGCGACGCGGATGCCACAGTGGAGGACACGGGTCCGGGCATCGCGCCCGAGCGCATGCAGCACCTGTTCGAGCCCTTCTTCACGACCAAGGAGTCGGGCATGGGTATGGGGCTTCCGATCAGCCAGACGATCCTGGAGAACCACGGCGGGAGGATCTGGGCGGAGTCGCCTCCGGGCGGAGGGGCCGCATTTCACCTACGGCTGCCCGTCGCGCAGACGGGGCAGCAGCTTCTCGCGGCGGCGGGATAACCAGCCATGACGCTTCGAACGAAGAACCCTCCTACAGGGTGGCTGATTTTTCTCCACCCGTCCCGCTCCCGGGAGGTGAAGGGGGCAAAGAGCGCCGTCGGCGCCTTTTCACGGTGGGGTAAATGAACGGTCAACCGACAGTATTCGTCGTCGACGACGATCAAGCGATGCGCAACTCGCTCAAGTGGCTCATCGATTCCATCGGAATGAAGGTGCAGACCTTCGGCTCGGCGGACGAGTTCCTGAACAATTGCTATCCGGGACGCGCCGGTTGTCTGCTCTTGGACGTACGCATGCCGGGAATGAGCGGTCTCGAGCTGCAGGCACATCTCGCGCGCCAAGAGATCCGGTTGCCGGTCATCATCATCACCGGGCACGGTGATGTGGCCATGGCGGTGAGAGCGATGAAAGCGGGGGCCGTGGACTTCATCGAGAAGCCGTTCAACGACGAGGCCTTGCTCGCCAGCATCCGCAACGCGCTGGACTTCGACGAGAAGCAGCGGGTGCTGCAGTCGCAACGGGCACAGATCGCCACCCGCCTGGCCGAGCTTACGCCGCGGGAGCACGAGGTGATGGACATGGTGACGGATGGACGCTCCAACAAAGAGATCGCCGCGGCGCTGGGCGTGAGCACCAAAACGGTGGAGGCACATCGGGCGCGGGTAATGGAGAAGATGCGTGCATCCTCCCTCGCCGAGCTGGTCCGAATGGCGCTCATCGCCTGTAGCGGCGTGCATTCCTGAGTCCAGGAGATGGACCAACAACGGCGGCGGGTCCTGTCCTGGGCCTTCTTCGACTGGGCCAACTCGGCCTTCGCCACGGTCGTCATGGCCGGATTCTTCCCGTTGTTCTTCAAGCGCTACTGGGCGGGGGAGCTGGCGGCAACCGACAGCACCTTCTGGCTGGGCGCCGTCAACTCGGCTGCCAGCCTCATCATCGTGGTCTTCGCACCGCTCCTGGGGGCCGTTGCTGATCAGGCCGGGGCGAAGAAGCGATTCCTAATCGGGTTCACCGTCCTTGGCGTCCTCATGAGCGGGGGCCTGTTCTGGCTTGCCCAGGGTCAGTGGGGCATGGCGCTCGCCATCTACTTGCTCGGCATCCTCGGTTTCTCAGGGAGCAACATCTTCTACGATGCTCTACTTGTAGACGTGGCGCCGTCGGGGAGCTACGAGCGGACCTCGGCGCTCGGTTATGCGCTGGGCTATCTCGGCGGCGGTCTGCTGTTCGCGTTCGATGTGCTCATGACGCTCTTCCCGAGCTGGTTCGGTCTAGCGGACAGTGCCGCCGCGGTGCGTGCCTCGTTCCTCAGCGTGGCCATCTGGTGGGCCCTGTTCGCCGTACCCGTGGCCCTCTGGGTCCCCGAAGGACCACGTCTCGGCGGCCCTGGCTTGGGCACGGTGATCCGGGGCGCCTTGCGGCAACTGGCCGACACCCTCAGCCATATCCGTCGCCTGCCGATGACCTTTCTTTTTCTGCTGGCCTATTGGTTCTACATCGACGGCGTGGATACGATTGTGCGTATGGCCGTGGACTACGGGCTGGCCATCGGTTTGGATGCAAGCAGCCTGATGGTGGCCCTTCTCGTCACCCAGTTCATCGGTTTTCCCGCCGCTCTTGTGTTCGGGCGCCTGGGCGAGCGTTGGGGGGCGAAGCGCAGCATCCTCCTGGCGATCGGGATCTACCTGCTTGTGGTCCTTGCCGCGGCGCGAATGGAGACCGTCACGGAGTTCTATCTCCTGGCCGTGGCCATCGGCCTGGTGCAGGGGGGTATCCAGGCGTTGAGTCGGGCGGTATTCGCAGGCCTGATCCCGACCGGCCATACGGCGGAGTTTTTCGCCTTTTTCAACATGGTGGGCAAGTTCGCGGCCGTCCTCGGACCAATACTCGTCGGGGTCACCGCCGCTCTGACCGGCGATTCGAGGCTGTCCCTCGCGACCCTCGTGATTCTGTTCTTCATCGGCGCCGCCCTGCTCCTGCGTGTGGACCTCCAGGCCGGGCGTACCGCTGTGGAGGCCTTCGACGCGGAGGCGCGGCGTCGGATGCGATAAGTGGGTGTCTATTCAACTGGGCTCCAGCTCGATCAGTCCTCCCTCGTTCTTGGCTTCCACCTTGCCGTAGAGATCGTAGAGGGCCGCCTGCAGCGCCTCTTCGATCACCGGGTGGTAGAAGGGCATGCGCAACAGGCGACCGACAGTCAGACCCTGCTCGATGCACCAGCACAACAGGTGGGCCAGGTTCTCGCCCTTGGCGGCGATCATCTCGGCGCCGAGGATACGCCCGCTCTGCTTGTCGGCATAGACACGCAGTACGCCGCGGTTCTTTCCCATGATGAGCGCGCGGCCGACAGGCGCGAATTTGACCTGGCCTACGGCTGTACTCTCTTGGTCCAGCTCGCTCCAACGTGCCCCGACGGCGCAGATGTTGGGATCGCAGAAGTTGATGTAGAGCGGTACCTTGCGGCGGAATGAAGCGACCTCGTCATGAGCGGCGTTAAAGCCGGCGATCTTACCCTCGTCACCGGCCTCATGGAGGATCGGCCGTTCACCGGTGACGTCGCCGGCGATGAAGACCCGCAGATCGCCCACTTGCATCCTGTTGGCGTCGAACTCGGGTATGCCGCGGGCGTCGATCGGCACACCTAGGTTTTCGAGCCCGAGCCTCTCCACGTTGGGCACCCGCCCGATACTGCACAGGACGCTGTCCACCAGGACGCTGTGCTCGCCGGCGCTCACCCGCAGCTTGTCGCCCTCCTCGGAGATCTCCGCCGCGTGACCGAGATGGATCGGGAATTCCTTTCCGATCAGTTCTAAGGCGCAGCGGGAAACCTCGGGGTCCTGGGCACCGCCGATGCTTGACTGCTGGTCGAAGCCGGTGACCTCAACGCCGAACCGGTGGAGGCTCTGGCCGAGCTCCAGGCCGATGGTACCGAGACCGATCACCGCCATGGCGGAGGGAAGGTTCTCCAGCTCGAACAGGGTATCCGTGGTAAGCATGCGTTCGCCGAAGGCTTCCCAGGCATTGGGTACCAGGGGACGCGATCCGGTGGCGATGACGACGCTGGAGGCACGGATGTGCTGCCCGGCCACCTCGAGCAGGTTTGGCTCCAGAAAGCGGGCGTACTCTTGGACGAACTCGTCACCCATGTCGTCGGTGCTGTTGGAGAGCACGCGGTCGACGAAGGTATCGCGCATGTCCTGCACGTACTCCATGGCCTCGGTGACGTCCAGCGCCATCTCCTGATGGCCGTCCACGCCGTACTTGCCGAGGTGGGTGCGGCGGTGATAGTCCTCGGCCACCTGGATCATTGCCTTGGAGGGCATGCAGCCGACCCGGGCGCAGGTGGTGCCCGGCTCGCCGCCGTTGACGAGCACGAAGGACTTGCCCGCCTTGCGGACCTGGCCGAGGGCGTTGAGACCGGCCGTACCGGAACCAATGATGGCGACGTCGACGCTTCGTTCTTCCACAGGGGTACCTCGCTCTAAATACTGATGAATCGAATTTGACTGAATTCTAATGTGGGGTCCAAGAAAAGAAAGCGGAATCCCGGCGGTGGAGCAAGCAGGGCTTCATCGGGCGTTAATGCCGCGGCGCAGTCGCCGCATCCTGCCGGTCCACGCGGGGGAAAAATTCGACGGGACGGGTGTTTACAGCGGCTTGGGGGGTGGCTAAACTGCTCCGCTTCCATTTGATCCGACAGTTTTTCAGCGGGCGGGGACTTTGAGCGCGGCTTCCAGTGTACGCTTTCGCGTAGGTCCGGGCGGCAGCCTGAGCGGACGTATCCGTGTACCGGGAGACAAGTCAATCTCCCATCGATCCATCATGCTCGGCGCCGTCGCCGATGGAGTGACTGAGATCTCCGGGTTTCTGGAGGGCGAGGACAGCCTGGCCACGTTGCGCGCATTTCGTGCCATGGGCGTCCCCATCGATGGTCCGAGCGCGGGACGGGTCCGAATCGATGGGGTTGGAATGCGCGGCCTTTGCGAGCCGGCAGGCGCACTCGATCTGGGCAACTCGGGTACTTCCATGCGGTTGCTCAGTGGTCTGCTGTGCGGGCAGCGTTTCCCCGCCACACTGGTGGGGGACATCTCCCTGTCCAGGCGTCCCATGCGGCGGGTCACCGAGCCACTGGTGCGAATGGGTGCCTGCATCGAGACAAATGCCGGGGGCACCGCGCCGCTTCGCGTCACGCCTGCGACCGGGTTGCGGGGCATCCGCTACGAGATGCCCGTGGCCAGCGCTCAGGTCAAGTCCTGCCTCCTCTTGGCCGGCCTCTATGCCGAGGGAGAGACCTGCGTTACCGAGCCGGCACCGACCCGGGATCACACGGAGCGCATGCTCGGGGCCTTCGGCTATCCTGTTCGCAGCGAGGGAGCCCGCGTCTGCCTCTCGGGCGGCGGCCGATTGAGCGCCTGCCGGCTGGATATTCCGGCGGACATCTCCTCCGCGGCCTTTTTCCTCGTAGGCGCAAGCATCGCCCCTGGGTCGGATCTGCTGCTGGAGCACGTCGGCATCAATCCCACCCGAATGGGGGTCATCAATATCCTGCGGGCGATGGGCGCCGATATCGAGGTCCTGAATCCGCGGGTTGCAGCGGGCGAGCCGGTGGCTGACCTGCGGGTGCGCTCGGCGCGGCTGCGCGGCATCCGTATTCCGGAGGATCAGGTGCCGTTAGCCATTGATGAATTCCCTGCGCTGTTCATCGCCGCCGCTTGTGCCGAGGGCGATACCCTGCTCACCGGGGCGGAGGAGCTGCGTGTCAAGGAGAGCGACCGTCTTCAGGTCATGGCGGACGGGCTCGGAGCACTCGGTGTTCCCGTCGAGCTGCGTCGGGACGGAATTCGAATCCGCGGGGGCGATTACGGCGGCGGGGCAGTGGACAGCTGCGGCGATCACCGGATCGCCATGTCGTTCGCAATCGCAGGGTTGCGGGCCGGGTCCGACATCGAGATCGGAGACTGCGCGAACGTGAACACTTCGTTTCCAGGCTTCGTGGAGCTTGCCGCGCAGATGGGGCTGAGGATCGGGGAGCAGGGGGAGTGAGCCCGGTCGTCACCATCGACGGGCCGTCCGGGACGGGCAAGGGGACCATCGCGGAGCTCGTGGCACAGCGCCTCGGTTGGCACTGTCTGGACAGTGGCGCCCTCTACCGAGCGCTCGGGCTTGCGGCTCAACGCCGGGGCCTGGATCTTGATGCGCCGGAGGAGCTCGCGCAATTGGCAAGCAGGTTGCGGCTGGAGTTCCGGGATTCCCGGGTCATCCTGGATGGCGAGGATGTCTCCGAAGATATCCGCACCGAGACCGCCGGCAACGCGGCCTCTCGGGTGGCGGCTCATCCAGCCGTGCGGGACCTGCTTCTCGACTGGCAGCGCGCCGCGGCGAGGGCGCCCGGTCTGGTGGCGGATGGACGTGACATGGGCAGTGTCGTCTTCCCGGCGGCTGTGCTCAAGATCTTCCTCACGGCGAGAGCCGAGGAACGCGCCCAGCGCCGGCATAAACAGTTGAAACAAAAGGGGTTAGATGTTAGCCTTCCGCAACTCGTTACGGAGATACGGGAGCGCGACGAGCGCGATAGCAATCGCTCCGTAGCTCCGCTCAAGGCGCCTCCGGGAGCGCTGGTAGTGGATACCACCTCCCTGTCGATTGAGGAGGTGCTCGATCAGGTCCTGGAAGCGGTATGGTGCGTCATTCCGGACCTGGCGGTGTAGATGAGGCGCTGGGCCAGCCGAACCGGGGTTTGTCCAGTGCGCGGGATACGGGAATCGCGTTTTCCGATCCCACTTGTTTGCAGCCACTTGATGTGGCCGAAAACGGCGGTGCGTCTCTGCGCCGCGGAAACCGCTGATCGGTTCAGCGGTTTCTTGGTTTCGGGCTGTCGAGCCGACGCGGCCGGCCGCCCCTATTCGTCGGTCCGGCGCAATGCGCTGGACCTTGTTTTTAACCCAACCCCTTGTTCCGGAAGGGACAAGACAACGCGCCGTGTCAGGAAACCTTAAACCCATGAGCGAAAGCTTTGCCGAACTTTTTGAACAGAGTCTCTCCAACACCCAGCTGCAGCCCGGTACGATCGTTACGGGCACCGTGGTGGACATCACCGCCGACGCGGTCGTCGTCAACGCAGGCCTGAAATCCGAAGGCATCATCCCGAAGAACCAGTTCTTCGACGCCGAGGGGGCGCTCGAAGTCGCCGTCGGCGACGAGGTCGATGTGTCCCTGGACGCGGTGGAAGACGGATCCGGCGCGACCCGTCTGTCGCGAGAGAAAGCGAAACGTCACGCGGTATGGGGACTGCTCGACAAGGCCTTCGAGGCGGGTGAGACCGTCAAGGGCATGATCAACGGCAAGGTCAAGGGCGGTTTTACGGTCGACCTCGGTAGTGTTCGGGCCTTTCTGCCCGGCTCGCTCGTGGATGTGCGCCCGGTGCGCGATACCAGCTACCTGGAAGGGAAAGAGCTCGAGTTCAAGGTCATCAAGCTGGACCAACGGCGCAACAACGTGGTCGTATCCCGCCGTGCGGTGGTGGAAGAAGAGTACAGTGCCGAGCGCGACGCCTTGCTCAAGAGCCTGGAAGAGGGCATGGAGATCAAGGGCGTGGTCAAGAACCTGACCGATTACGGCGCGTTCCTGGATCTCGGCGGCATCGATGGATTGCTGCACATCACCGACATGGCCTGGCGGCGCGTCAAGCACCCCTCGGAGGTTGTGGAGATCGGAGACGAGGTTTCGGTCAAGGTGCTCAAGTTCGATCGCGAGCGCCAGCGCGTCTCCCTCGGTCTCAAGCAGATGGGCGAGGACCCTTGGGTCAACATCGCCCGCCGCTACCCCGAAAGCACGCGGGTCTTCGGCAAGGTCACCAACATCGCCGACTACGGCTGCTTCGTGGAGATCGAAGAGGGCGTGGAAGGCCTAGTCCACGTCTCGGAGATGGACTGGACGAACAAGAACATCCATCCGAGCAAGGTCGTCACCCTCGGCGACGAGGTGGAGGTGATGGTGCTCGACATCGACGAGGAGCGCCGCCGTATCTCCCTCGGTATCAAGCAGTGCCAGATGAATCCCTGGGAAGAGTTTGCCGCCAACTTCAAGAAGGGCGACCACGTCAGCGGCAAGATCAAGTCCATCACCGACTTCGGCATCTTCATCGGTCTGGACGGCGGTATCGACGGGCTTGTGCATCTGTCCGACATCTCCTGGGATGAGGCCGGGGAGCAGGCGCTGCGCCGTTACGCGAAAGGCGACGAACTGGAGACGGTGGTGCTGTCGGTGGATCCCGAGCGAGAGCGTATCTCCCTGGGCGTCAAGCAGCTGGACAAGGATCCCTTCTCCTCCTTCGTTGCTGTCCACGAGAAGGGCAGCATTGTTACCGGATCCATCACGGAGGTGGACGCGAAGGGCGCGACCGTCGCTCTGGCGGAGGGTGTCGAGGGCTATTTGCGCGCCTCCGAGATCTCTCGCGACCGCGTCGAAGACGCCCGTGCGGTGCTCAAGTCCGGCGACGAGATCGAGGCCAAGTTCTTGGGTGTAGACCGTAAGAACCGTACCATCTCGCTCTCCATAAAGGCCAAGGACATGGAGGAAGAGAGCGCTGCGATTAAGGGTTACGCACGTGATGCCCAGGCCGGCACTGCTACGCTGGGCGATATTCTCAAGGAGCAGATGGAAGAGGCTCGAAAGGACTGAGCACTGTTTGCCCGATTGGGCGGTCCGTCCACGGCGGGCGGACCGTAGCACCCTTCTGCGGAATTGGAACTATGACGAAATCGGAGCTGATTGAGTTATTGGCAGCCGAGCAAAGCCACTTGGCGTACAAAGACGTAGAACTGGCCGTCAGGTGCCTTTTGGAGCAGATGAGCAATGAGCTCGCCTCCGGCCAACGCATCGAGATCCGCGGATTCGGCAGCTTTTCGCTGCATTACCGCCCGCCTCGGATTGGGCGTAATCCCAAGACGGGCGATACGGTCGCCCTTGCCGGTAAGTACGTACCCCATTTCAAGCCCGGCAAGGAATTGCGTGATCGTGTGAATGGGTCTTACCAGACGGATGAGGACAGCGGCATTCCCGCAGCGGTCGCCGGAACGGCCTGATTTTTCTCCTGCCGTGATACGCGGACGTCGAGTCGGACGCACTTCGAGTCGCCGGATGAAGTCCGCGTGATGGATTTCCCTCGCTGAACTCAACGGCAGCTCATGTTCGAGCGGACTTTCCGGCTGCTGCGGCCCTGGTCTGGTGGCGATAGAGGGCGCTGGTGTCTGGAAAGCGGCAGGTGAAGGTGCTGCCTTCTCCCACCTCGCTGGCGACAATCAGACGGGCATCCAACCGGTTCAGTACGTGTTTCACGATGGCGAGGCCGAGCCCGGTACCCCCCGAGGCGCGGGAACGGGCCTTGTCCACCCGGTAGAAGCGCTCTGTCAGGCGCGGGATATGCTCGGGCTCGATGCCGTCCCCGTTATCCTGCACGGAAAACAGGGGCCCTCGCTCATCTTCGCGCCAGATCACCCTGATGCGGCTGCCTGCCGGCGTATGCTTGACGGCGTTGAAAACGACGTTGGATAAGGCGCTGCGCAGCTCCACCGGGTTGCCGACGATCAGCAGATCCTCGTCGATGTCCGCGACAAGGTCGTGCCTGTGCTCGCTCAGCGCCCGCGCCTCGTGAAGGATCAGGTGTAGCTCATCCGGTACGTCAACCGGGCCGACCTCCTCCGAGCGGTCGTCCATCTCCAGGCGTGAGAGGGTCAGCAGGTCGTCGATAATGGAGCGCATACGCTCGCTCTGGTTGCGCATCAGGTTCAGCGGTCGGCGATGATGCTCGGGCGTGAGAGGGGAGTCGGCCAGATTCTCGAGAAATCCCGCGATCACCGTCAGCGGTGTGCGCAGCTCGTGAGAGGCGTTGGCCACGAAGTCGCGCCGGATCATGTTGATGTGGAAGATCTTGGTGATATCCCGAGCCACGACCAGACGCTGGCGCTTGTACTCTCCGAAGGGCGTGATCCGAAGGGAAAGCATGATGGCGCGATTGTGCTCGGGTGGCATCTCGACGGGCCGGCTGTACTCGCCCGCGTCGATGAACTCGCTCAAGCGCGGATGACGCAGGATCTCGGACAGCCATTTACCGTCGTCCCGCGGCCATTGCACGTCCATCAGCACCGCCGCCGCGGGATTCGCCCATTCGATGCGCTTCTGTTTGTCCAGAATCACAAGGGCGTCCGGTACCGATACCGCCGCTTCACGGAAACGGCGCGTGAAGCGGATCTGACGCTTGCGGCGCTTTCGTGCGCGCTGCTGATACTGGGCGATGGCGCGAAAGATGTCCCCCCAAAGCCCGCCCGGGAAAGGAGGGACCAAGCGGTGCTGCCTGCGGATAAGGGCCGTTAAGCGGATCAGATAATAGAGATTGCGTCCGAGATAAGGCGCTACTGCCAGCGGCCAGACGAGGCCCAGATCCACGCCCACCCAAGCGAGACCCAGTCCGCCTGCGACCGAGGCGAGGATGAAGGAGATCTCGAAGCGCAGAGATTGACGCATAGGGGGCCCGGGGGAAACGGGTCTCAGGCCGGAGTGCGACCGATGTCCGGGACGGTCATTCCTTATTGGAAAATCGATAGCCGACGCCCCGAACGGTCTGCAGCAGGCGGTCGTGCTCCGTGACCTCAAGGGCCTTGCGCAGACGACGTACGTGCACGTCTACAGTGCGTTCCTCGACGTAGACCTGGTCACCCCAGACCTGGTCGAGGAGCTGGGAGCGGCTAAATGCCCGGTCGGCGTGGGTCATGAAAAAGTGGAGCAGGCGGTATTCCGTCGGGGCGATGTCGATGCGCGTGCCGTCGGCGCTGACCCGATGGCCCACGTTGTCGATGCGCAGGCCGCCGATCTCGATTTCGTCCGCCGGCTCCTCGGGTTTCGTCCGGCGCAGGACCGCGTTGACCCGCGCCACCATCTCGCGGGGGGAGAAGGGTTTGGCGATGTAGTCATCGGCACCCGTGTCCAGTCCCTTGACCCGGTCTTCCTCTTCGCCTCGGGCGCTCACCATGATGATGGGTAGGGCGCGGGTCTTGGTACTTTGCTTTAGCTGCTGGGCCAACTCCAGTCCGGAGCGGCCGGGAAGCATCCAGTCCAGCAGCAACAGGTCGGGACTTTCCGACAGGAGCAGCTTGCGCGCCTCGTCTGCGTGTCCTGCCTCGAGCACGCGAAAGCCTGCGTCCTCGAGGGCAAAACGAATCACCTCGCGGATATCGGGTTCGTCATCGACGACGAGAATGCTCGCCATACCTCTGCCGGTCCTTGTTGGGTTCTAGAAACATCAAGCGGCCACCATTCTATGTCTGGGCAGTTACGGACAGGTTACGGGCGTGGCCGGCGCGAGCGATCTGCTACTGATCAGCCCTGATAATCGACATCCATATCGCGATGGTCCCGTCATTGGCGCGGGGTAAGCCGAACTCCGGTGCCTCAAGGCCAGCGCCGACGAAGGAGAGCTTTGCGCTTCAATGGTATGCAACTTGCGATCAATTTGAAAGGGCCCGGAATTGCCGCTCACCACGGCTACATTTCAGTACCCGGTAGTTAGGCACATACAAGCATGTCCGAATTCGGTTTGCGATTTCTCGGCGTCGGCAACGGAAGGCGGCGGCCCCCGCCCCAAGCTGCGTTCCTTGCCGGGCGGATTCGGCTCCTGAGCCCGTGCGGACCGGGATATTAGGCTTCAGGCAGGGCTATTGGAGCCTGTGCAGCACCCGCTCGAAGTTGCGCTCAAGGGTCTCGCGTTGCGCGGGATCAAACCAACTGACAACCCAGATCGCAAGCAGGGAGAAGAAAAAGCCGGGCACGATCTCGTACAGATCGAACAGGCCGCCGGAGAGCTGCTTCCAGACCACGACCGTGATGCCGCCCACCAGCACCCCGGCGATCGCGCTGCGCCGGGTCATCCGCGGCCAGTACAGGGAGAGTATCAGGGCCGGGCCGAAGGCGGCGCCGAATCCCGCCCAGGCGTAGCCCACCAGATCCAGGACCATGGTTTCTGGGTCCAGGGCCATGATGAACGCGAGCCCCGCGAGTACGGCTACGGCGAGGCGTCCGACCGTCACCAGCTCCCCCGGTCCTGCCTCACGCCGAAAGATCGTGCGGTAGAAATCCTCTGTGAACGCGGAGGAGGAGACGAGCAGCTGGGAGTCGGCGGTGCTCATGATTGCGGCGAGGATGGCAGCGAGGCAAATACCGGCGATCACCGGATGGAACAGCAGATCCACGAGCTGGATAAACACCTTCTCGCGGTCGTCACCCGTCAACGGGTTGTCCAGGGTCAGAATCCCCGCGAACCCGGCCAGTATCGCGCCCAGGAGGGTGATCGTCACCCAGGAGACAGCGATGTGCCGGGCACGGCCCACGTCGGCGGCCTGGTGGATGGCCTGGAAGCGTGCGAGTATATGTGGTTGACCGAAATAGCCGATTCCCCATGCGGCCAGAGAGAGGATGCCGATGATCCCGATGCTCGAGCCGTCGATCCGTGTAAAGAGCGACAGGAGATGGGGGTTGATCGCCTCGAGGCGCTCAAGGCTCGGTCCCAGACCGCCGTTTTCGGAGAAGGCGATCAGTGGTACCGCCACGAGCGCGGCGGCCATCAACAGCCCCTGCAGGACATCGGTCCAGGACACGGCGAGGAAGCCGCCAACCGCCGTGTACAGGAGTATCGATAGGGCCCCTGCCATCACTGCCCAGTTGTAGGGCAGGCCGAACACGGACTCGAACAGCTTGCCGCCGGCAACCAGCCCGGAACCGGTGTAGATCAGGAAGAAGAGCAGGATGAAGATGGCGGAGATGCCCCGCAACCAGCCGCTGTCGTCCTCAAAGCGGTTGGCGAAGTACTCCGGTAAGGTGAGAGCGTCGCCGTAGAACTCGCTGAACACGCGCAGCCGTGCCGCGAGCAGGCGCCAGTTAAGGTAAGTGCCGAGCAGCAGCCCGCCGGCGAGCCAGAGCGACTCGAGCCCGGCGGCATATGCGAAGCCCGGTAGTCCGAGCAGGAGCCATCCGCTCATGTCCGAGGCGCTGGCGCTCAACGCCGCCACGCCACTGCCGAGGCTTCGACCGCCGAGAATAAAGTCGGACAGGCTCGCCGTGCGGCGGTAGGCGTACCAGCCGATGAGCAGCACGACGGCGAAGTAGACACTGAAGGTCAGCGCGATGACGAGTGCGTCGGAATTCACTGTTCTCGTTCCTTCCCCAGTGAGGTTTGCGGGTTGTGGGGGCGTGGGGAGACCATTAGTTTATTGGCCGTGCAAAGCGGATTCCATCCGCAGGAGTCATTCCGGTGTCAGCGGAGCAGGTTAAGCAGCGTCGGCAGGTCTTCCGCGGTCGCGTCATCGAGGTCGGCGTGGAGACGGTAGAGCTGCCCAACGGCGAATCGGCGGAGCTCGAGATCGTCCGCCACCCTGGAGGCGCCGCCGTGGTCGCGCTGGACGGCCAAAGCCGTGTCTGCCTGCTGCGTCAGTTCCGCCACGCCGCCGATGGGTGGCTGTGGGAGCTCCCGGCCGGCAAGATCGATCCCGGGGAAGACCCGTTCAGCACGGCACGCCGTGAGCTCGCGGAGGAGGCCGGGGTGGCTGCGCAGACTTGGACGGATCTGGGTCGTGTGATCAGCTCGCCCGGCATATTTACCGAGGTTGTCCACCTCTATCTGGCGCGCGGCCTTACGCACCTCGGGCACGAGCACGAGATCCACGAGGTCATGGAGATCCACTGGTTGCCCTTCGATCAGGCCTTGGATTGGTGCGTCGACGGCACCATCACCGATGCCAAGACCCTGATCGGCCTGTTCCGCGCTGCAGCCGTCAAAGAGCCCGCCATGTTGGGCGACGTCGACGACCCGGGCTGTTGAGACCCCACGGAGGAATCAAGCCCATGCGCATACATTGTCTACAACACGTCCCGTTCGAAGAACCGGCCGGCATCGCCGACTGGGCCACTAGGTACGGACATGAGGTGACCCGCACGGCGCTGTTCGACGGCGGCGGCTTGCCTACCCAGAGTGATTTCGACTGGCTGGTGGTCATGGGCGGCCCCATGGGTATCTACGACGAGGCGGACCACCCCTGGCTGGCGGCCGAGAAGGCGTTCGTGCGACAGGCGATTGGGGCGGGCAAGACCATAGTCGGCGTCTG
>JAYEJW010000579.1:0-6187 GCA_034716535.1 Pseudomonadota bacterium | reverse complement strand
AAGAGAGTTAGAGTATAAAGCTAGTAGTTATCTTTGTAATAACGGATTTGAAGAGATAGTTACTCCAAATTTTTCATACTCACAACATCAAAGTATAGCGAAAAATGCGAGACCAAATCCAGACATGTATCTCATGCTCCTCACGAAGCGTCTGAGATATGCTGCGCAGCTCTGCGTCCGAGAAATTTATTATTCAGTTGGCCCGCTGCAAACTCAGCTCTGCGCCAGGAATCCCTGTAACGCCCCCACAAAGGTGTCCGGCCGGTCGGCATAGACCCAGTGTCCGGCACCCGGTGGGACGGCTCCAGGTGGCGTGCGATTCCGTGCCAATTGGCAGAGGAGCCGAACAGCCCGTGGAGCATGACCAGCGGCGGGCGCGCTGCGTCGGCGTCGCCATATTCGCGCAGAAAAAGTTCGAGTGCAGCCATGATGAATGTGACGAGGGCCCAAAAAATCGCTAATTGCAAAGACCTTAACCGCATCTTCAGGGCCTCTCAACGAGGCGGCAACAACGATCAGCGAATCAGGTCGCGAAAGCGCTCCCAATCGAAGGCGGGTCCCGGATCGCTCTTGCGTCCGGGGGCGATATCGCTATGGCCGACGATGCGCTCGGGTGTGATGCTCGCGAAGCGACGCATGATTTCCCCCGCCGTCTCCCCGAGGCGCCTGTATTGGGGGCAGGTGTAAGGGATCTCGTCCCCCCCCTCCAGCTCGATGCCGATTGAGAAGTCGTTACAGCATTCGCGACCCTGAAAGCTCGATGTGCCCGCGTGCCATGCGCGGTGCTGCAGATCCACGTACTGGATCAGCTCGCCGTCGCGGCGGATGAGGAGGTGGGAGGAGACGCGCAGATGGGCGATCTTCCGGAAATACGGATACGCATCGGGTTCCAGGCGGTTCTGAAACAGGAGGTCGATCCAGGGTCCACCGAAGACCCTAGGCGGCAGACTGATGCCGTGAATCACAAGCAGGTCGATGGTGGTCCCGGTCGGACGTTCGTCCCAGTTGGGCGAGGGAATGCGCCGGGCGCCCGGCAGCCAGCCGCTGCACATGCTCAGCGAGCGATCTCGCAGAAAGAGTCTCCCTGCAGGCCGGGACACGGGGGGCGCTCCTTGGGCGGCCTCACAGACCCGGTACCATGCCCTTCACGACCAGATCCGTGAGACTCACGATTCCGATCACCTCCCCGCCTTCGACCACCGGTGCCCGGGAAAGCTCGAAGCGCCCGAACAACCGCGCGCAGTAGCGGATATCCATGTCCGGGTGCACTGTGATCACCGGTTTGGACATGATCTCGTAGATGTTGACCCGGTCCGGCGCGCGATCCTTGGCCAGCACCAGCCGGGCAATGTCGGAGAGTACCACCATGCCGATCTCGTCGTCGGCATGACGTTTCTTCACGATCAGGGTCTTGGTGTCCACATGGCTCATGGTGTCCAGGGCCTGGGCGACGGTCGCCATGCCTTCAACCAGATCGAAATGGGGTTTCATGACGTCGCGCACCCGCACGAGCTTTTTGCTGTTCATGCTCAAATCTCCTCCTCGACGATCTCAGAGAGCTCGCGGATCTGGTGGCTGATGCCTACCGCGTCCTCCACGTCCACCTGAAAGGCGATGCCGGTGCCGGGCTTCTCGTCGAAACGGCCCGCCTCGGCGATGGTCTCCAGGATGCACCTGCTCAGGTGCTCCTCCACGAGCAAAAGAATCACGTCGCGCTGAGTCTCAAGCGTCAGTCCGAAAAAGGTCTTCGATTTCTGGACGCCTTCCCCGCGAGCCTGGCTGATGACGGTGGAGCCGGTCGCGCCGGCCTTACGGGATGCCTCCAGCACCGCCTGGGTCTCGCTGTCTTCTACGAATGCCATGATGAGCTTGAAGTGCATGGATCAGTCTCCTGGAGGTTCCGGTTCTGTTCGCGAGGCGCGCTTTGCGTTCCATTCACTCAACTGGGCGTATCCCATCACCGACATCATGGGGAACAGGCAGGTGAAGGCGATGAGCCCGAAGCCGTCGAGCAGCGGATTGCGCCCGGGGATATTGCTCGACAAGCCCAGGCCCAGCGCCGCCACCAGTGGCACCGTCACAGTCGAGGTGGTGACCCCACCGGAGTCGTACGCCAGGGCGATGATGCTCCGCGGCGCGAACCAGGTCTGGATGAGGACAAGCACGTAGCCTGTGATGATGTAGTAGTGCAGCGGGGTGCCTGTGACGATGCGGTGGGTACCGAGAGAGATGCCGACCGCCGCACCGATGGCCACCGCGATACGAAGCCCCCAGGGGCGGATGGCACCCGCCGAGACCTGGTGGGCCTTGATTGCGACGGCGATCAGGGAAGGCTCGGCGATGGTCGTTGAGAAGCCGATCGCGAAGGCGAAGAGATAGACCCAGACATAGTCCTGCCAGTGCTCGGCGATGTTGACCTCGGCGCCCGTGAGGCCCAGGAACTCAGGGGCCGTCAACTGCTCGGCCATGAGCTTCCCGAGTGGGAAGAGGGCCCGCTCCAGGCCCTCGAGGAAGAAGGCCAGCCCCAAGAGCACGAGGAAGACGCCGAGCAGGACGCCCTTGAAGTTCGGGATGCGCCGGCGCAGCACCAACACCTGAAACCCCGCCAGGATGCCGATGATGGGCAGCACGTCGTCGATGGTCGTCACGAAGGACGACCCGAGGGAGGCCAGATATTCGGTCACAGAATCATCCCGTAACCCATGACGAAGATCATCGGGGTCAGCGAGGCGAAGGCGATGAGCCCGAAACCGTCAATCATGGGGTTGCGCCCCTCGATGCTTGAGGCAAGCCCAACCCCCAATGCGGTCACAAGGGGGACGGTGATGGTCGAGGTCGTGACGCCGCCCGAGTCGTAGGCGATGCCGATGATCTCCTTGGGGGCGACGGCCGTCATGATCACGACCCCGATATAGCCGCCGACGATCAGATACTGGATCGGCCAGCCGCGCAGGATGCGCAGCACCCCGAGGACGATGGCCAGTCCCACCGACAAGGCGACCGTGTAGCGCAGCCCCTCCCCGTAGTCCTCCCGCGCCGACTCGGTATTCTCGATCATCCCGCCCACCGCGGCCACTTCGGCAGCTTCCTCTGCGACCGCGATCAGGGCCGGCTCCGCCACCGTGGTCCCGAACCCGAGGGCGAAGGCGAACAGCAGCAACCACAACAGGCTGCCCTTCGCGGCGAAGTCCCATGCCATCGTCTCCCCGATCGGGAAAAGACCGAGCTTGAGGCCCTGGACGAAAAGCGTTAGCCCCAGGACCACAAGGAAGGTGCCCCACAGGAGCTCCAACAGGTTCGGGATGGGCTGGCCAAGGACCAGCAGCTGAAAGAAGCCGATTACCCCGATGATCGGCAACAGATCCCGCACACTGTCTGTCAGAGACTTTAACAGTTGGGTGGCGAGGCTCTTCATCAACTCTCCGCTATCGAATCGCCGGGTGCCCGTTAGCAGGGCGTGCGACATGTTATCAAGGAGCCTTGTTCCTGTTAAACGAAAAGCTTGCGCGCGGCGCAGGCATCTCGGTGCGGAGTCGGCGGCGCCGACCGGAGAGAGACAGGAATCGACAGCGGGTAGCGGCGCGTCGGATACTCAAAGGCGTTTCGCAGGCTGGCAAGGAGTATTCATGAGCGCAAACGTCGAACAGGATTCGAAGCAGGCCGACCTGATCCGGCTGCTTCCGGCACCACACCTCATCGAACGACAAGTCCGCGTGGCCCTGGAGGAGGACGTCGGTGACGGGGATCTCACCGCTGCCCTATTGCCGGCGGACCAGCATTCCGCTGTCGAGGTGATCACCAGGCAGCACGCCTCGGTCTGTGGCTGTGCCTGGTTCGAAGAGGTATTTCGACAGCTGGATCCGGCAATCGCGAACCAGTGGGGGGTTACCGACGGGGAGCGCGTGGCGCCGGGCCGTACCCTCTGTCGCCTGGAGGGCCCCACCCGTGCCCTGCTGACCGGCGAGCGCACGGCCCTCAACTATCTGCAGACCCTGTCCGGCACGGCCACCCGCGCCCACCGTTACGCAGATGCCGTCGCCGGGCTGCCTGTGCGCGTGCTGGACACCCGCAAGACCCTGCCCGGGCTGCGGGTGCAACAGAAGTACGCCGTTCTGTGCGGCGGTTGCTACAACCACCGCATGGGGCTGTTCGATGCCATTCTGATCAAGGAGAACCATGTTCTGGCCGCCGGGTCCATCGCCGCCGCCGTCGCGGCGGCTCGATCCGTTGCAGGCGGTGTGCGCGTGGAACTCGAGGTGGAATCCATTACCGAGCTGGAGGAAGCCCTGGCCGCGGGCGCCAGCCACCTGCTGCTCGACAACTTCGGTCTCGATCAGCTGCGCAGGGCGGTGGAGCTGAACCGGGGACGCGCGCGCCTGGAGGCCTCGGGCGGCATCACCTTGGATCGCATCCGGACGATCGCCGAAACAGGGGTCGACGACATCTCGGTCGGCGATCTGACCAAGGACGTGGAGGCGGTCGATCTCTCGATGCGTTTCGTGCCCTAACCTGTTTTTCTCGGACTGAGGGCTCGCACCGGGCCTCTCAGGCAGGCGGGAACACCAGGCGAATGCCTGCAAAGTGGTGCCGTTCCTGCGCGGCGGCCCAGTTGCGGAAGCTCGCCCGCCGCAGACAGCGTTGGGTGTGCAGGCCGGCCCCGCGCAGGCTGATCTGACCGCCGCCGAAGAATGCCTGGGAGACGTTCGCATCGGGGAAGGGTGTGAACTTGGGGTAGGGATGGAAGGGATTGGCGCACCACTCCCAGGCCCTGCCCGTGCCCTCGATGAGGCCGCTGCGGGCCGCCACTTCCCATTGGTATTCGTGCTGGAGCACCGCGCCGCCCAAGTCGCCGCCCAGAGCCGCGGTCCATGCGGCGAAGGCCGCCGCCTCGTACTGATTGACGCCCGATACAGGATCGTCGGGCTGCAGATCCCCGGCTCCGTTCAGTCCCACTCCGTACCAGCGCCCAGCGTCGTCCCGGCGCCAGTGCAGGGGCGCCTCGGGGCCGGCGGCATTGAGCCACCGCAGCCCGTCCTCGCTCCAGAAGCGGGTCTGGTGGTAGCCGCCGGCCTCCATGAAGGCGAGGTACTCGGCGTTGGTCACCGGGTAGCGGGCAATGCGGAAGCTTGCTAGCTCCACCGCCTGAGGCGGTAGCTCGTTGTCGTACGCGAAGGGCTCTTCGCGCGAGCCGATGCGGTAGTGACCCTGTACGACCTCCCGGGGCTCGGGGGCGGGCATCACCGTTTTCAGGCGCTCCAGGACACGATAGTCGTTTCCCGATTCGGCGAGTCTGCGCGCGAGCAGCACCGTCAGCATCATCTCGTAGTCGCGGGCGGTCTCCTGCAGCAGGAACCACTGCAGTCGGTCGGCCTCGAGCATCGGATGCGCGGGGAGCTCGCGCGGATTGGCCAGACGCCGCAGGTGCTCGTCCTCGATCTCCTGGGCCCAATTGAGCAGATGATCCAGGGGCGGCAGCCGGGCGCACTGCTCATCAGGATCCAAGGCGCCGGGGGTGAAGATGTCCCGGACCCGGTCCGTCAGGTCGGCGTCGTCGGCGAGGACCTCGCGCAGCCAGTAGGTCTCCCGAAAGACCGTGCGTCCCAGGTACCAGTTCAGCGAGGCGAGCTGCGGGTGGAAACGCCGGTTCGCATCCGCAGCCGGGACGCTGCTTGCCAGCTCCCGCATCATGTCATGAAGGCCGCTGAGCTGTCCCAGGATCGCAGGGGCTGTCATCAGAATCGCAACATCCGAATCATCAACAAAAAGTGCATGTTAGCCCAAGCGCTGGATGATGAGAACGGGGCAGGGCGTGCCGTCTTCGGCCATCTCGCGATCTCTCAAGACTCGCCAAGAGTTTCAAGTTCCGCCAGGCAAAGTTTCAAGAGACTGTTACGCGAGATTTTTCGCAAGCGAAAGCGGGATCGCTGCTACCTCCCCGTGAATCTCTAAAAAACGGTAGTTTTTGAGGAATACCCGTTGACATCGAGATCCTCCGAAATCGACCAGAAACGGTCGTGGCAACTTGGTGTGCACCAAATAGCAAGTTTCTTTGCGTCTGCTTCAGGGCGAATCGGTTCTCGCGTAGATTCTGGAGTTAAACACAAAGTTACCCCGCATTCTGGACAATTCTCCCGTGCGAGGGTATAAAGCACACCAACACCGAACGGACCGAGATTCTGTGCTTGAA
>JAYEJW010000578.1:0-6209 GCA_034716535.1 Pseudomonadota bacterium | reverse complement strand
ATCCGCCACGTCCTCATGCTCGGACCCGAGATTACCTGGATCAAGCTGTTCCGAACCGGCGAGACCGGCATTTCCGTCACCGAAGAACCGCGGTTGCTCAAGCCCCTGGCGCGCCACCTCCACGGCCGGCGCAAGGACCGCTTCCGCCTCTCCGCGCTGTCTCTTCGCACGGTGCTGGACGGCATTCGCGCCCGCCTGGACGAGTCCCGGGAGATCTCCCGCTACATGATCGGTTTGTTGATCTTCCTGGGGCTTCTCGGCACCTTCTGGGGCCTGCTCGGCACCGTCAGCGCCGTGGGGCAGGTCATCTCCGGTCTGGACGTCTCCGGCGGCGACGTGGATCTGGTCTTCGCCAACCTCAAGGCCGGGTTGGAGGCGCCCCTGGACGGCATGGGCACCGCTTTCAGCTCCTCGCTGTTCGGCCTGGGCGGCTCTCTGGTGCTGGGTTTCCTCGATATACAGGCAGGCCATGCGCAGAACCGGTTCTTCAACGGCCTCGAGGAATGGTTGTCCGGGGTCACCCAGCTCATCGACGAGCCCGGCACGGGAGCGCGGCCCAGGGCAAGCGAGCCGCTGCCCGAGGGAGAGGGGGGTGACGAGGGCGAGCCAGCGGCGGACCCAGTGCTCGAAGAGATGCGCGCCCAACGCCGCCTGCTGGAGGCCCTGCTGATCAAAAAGCGCGCGGGCGATTCCCAGGCGCCCGAGTCTCAGCGCTAAAGGGGGCCTTCGTGTTCACGGGCATCCGCCGCAGTGGGCGCAGCGTCAACGTCTGGCCGGGGTACGTGGACGCCTTGGCGGCGCTCTTGATGGTCGTCATCTTCGTTCTGCTGATCTTCACCCTCGCCCAGTTCCTGTTGCGCCAAGTGGTCTCGGATCAGGAGTTCGAGCTCGAGGTGCTGCACCAGCGCCTGGCGGTACTCACTGAGGAGCTTGGCCTGGAACGGGAGCGCTCTGCCTCCCTGCACACCGAGGTCGGCCGTTTGTCCGACACCGTCGCCAGCCTCACGGCGGAAAAGCAGGCGCTGATCGACCAGGGCGACAAGGACCGCGCGACCATCGAGCAACAGCTCCTTCAGATGGCCAGCCTGCAGCAGGACATCGACGCCCTTCGCAAGGTGCGCGATGAGCTTGAGGCGCGCGTGGGAACCCTGGCCGCGTCCATGGAGGCGCTTTCCGGCGAGCTGGGAGAGACGAGGGACCGTTCCAAGGCCCTGGAGGCCAGGCTCGCCGAGGAGGGAGAGCGTACCCTGCTCGCCCAGAAGCAGGTTCAGGAGCGAGACATCCGCATCCAGGCCTTGAGCGCCCTGGTCGGCGAGCAGCAGGATGCGCTCGATCAGGAGAAACGCCTCTCCGCCGACGCCCAGGCCGAGATGACGCTGCTCAACCGGCGCATCACGGAGTTGCAGGAGCAGCTCCAGACCATCGGACAGGCATTGGACCTGGCCGAGACCGAGAAGATGGAGCAGGCGGAGCAGATCGAGGACCTCGGCAAGCGCCTCAACATCGAGCTCGCCCGCCGGGTCAACGAGCTGCAGCGTTACCGCTCCGAGTTCTTCGGCAGGGTCAAGGAGGCCCTGGGCGAGAACCCGGACATCAAGGTGGAAGGCGACCGATTCGTCTTCCAGTCAGAGCTCCTATTCGGCTCAGGATCCGCCGAGCTGGGGGAGGCGGGTAAGGCCCAGCTCACCCGGTTGGCGCGTACGCTAAAGCAGCTCAACGCCCAGATCCCCGCCAACCTGGACTGGATCCTGCGTGTGGACGGCCACACCGACCGGGTTCCCCTGCGCGGCGATGGAGAGTTCGCGACCAACTGGGAGCTCTCGACCGCCCGTGCGCTCTCTGTTGTGGAGTACCTGGCGAGCCAGGGCATCCCTCAGCGACGCATGGCCGCCACCGGATTCGGCGAGCACCGTCCCCTGGAAGCCGGCTCTAGTGCGGACGCCTACCGGAAGAACCGGCGCATCGAGATCAAGCTCACCACGCCCTAGGCCAAGCATTGCTGCGCTCCGCCCATCCTAGGGTTTTGTGAGGCCGAGGATAGGGATGGCCGAGAACAGTCCGGGTAGTGGAAACTCGCTCGCTGCGCAATAATTCGTCGTCTTGTTGGAAGATGGCGAAACCGTTCACAACGCATTCTTCGACATTTCTCCTTCGAGCAGATCGCAGCCTGAACTGGTGATGGCACCCGTCAACGGGTTTGGAATCGATAATGGAACCTGAATTCTGGCACGAGCGCTGGCGACGCGGGGAGATCGGATGGCACCGGGACGAGATCAACGTCCACCTGCAGGAGCACTGGCCGCGGCTGGGCGTAACGTCGGACGCGCGGGTCTTCGTCCCCCTTTGCGGCAAGACGCTGGACCTTCTGTGGCTGGCCGGCCAAGGCCACAGGGTGCTGGGGGTGGAGATCAGTCCGCTCGCGGTGGATGCCTTCTTCGCAGAGAACGGTCTGAAGCCCGAGGTTGTCGACGAGCCGCCGTTCCGGCGCTATCGCGTCGACGAGATCGAGTTGTTGTGCGGAGACTTTTTTGACCTTACGGCGGCGCACCTCGATGGCGTGGAAGCGGTCTTCGACCGGGCGTCATTGATTGCCCTGCCGCCGCACATGCGTCCTGGTTACGCGGAGCACCTCAAGGGGCTGATCCGGGATGAGACGAAGATCCTGCTCGTTACCCTGGATTACATCCAAGACGAAATGCCGGGTCCGCCTTTCTCGGTGCCTGAAAAAGAGGTGCGGGCGCTGCTCGGCGGGCGTTTCGATATCAAGCTCCTGGCGGAGCTTGACGTGTGGGCGGAAAATCCGCGCTTCCAGCAGCGGGGGCTGAGCCGCCTCACAGAGCATGTGTACAAGCTGCAGCCCCGCGCGTAGCACGCTTTCGGTATGGAGACGGTGCGCATGGCACGACGCGCTGGGACCATGGCAACGGCTGCATTGACTACCATTGGACAGAGGAAACGGAGCACGGGACACAGACGGAGCGAACCAGCATGATCGGACAGGGTCAGCTCGGAATCAATCTATCGGGCTTGGTGGTCGCGGTGTTGCTGATCTTGGCAGCGGTCATGAACCGACCGCCGCTGGAGTCCGAGCGCCCCCGGTCGGCAAAGATAGAGCCGGCTCCCTTGGGGCGATACGAGGTCGTCCCCGCGCGTCTTTGGGAGGACCCGTTCGAAGCCATCGCGCGCATTCGACCGGCCTCGAACCAGGAAAATTCGGGATCAGACCAAAGCGACGTCAGACCGCCCGCCAACCCCGTTCGTGACTACCTGAATGACCTCGCAAAGCACGACGCCGAGATCGTGCTGATGCCGATTCTGGTCTCAGGGGGACCTTATCCGACGCTGCGCGAGACACGCCTGCGCCGGCGGCTCGCGGTTCTTGCGGGACTCGGCACCAGCAATCGACTACCGGTGCGCAGCGACCGTCTGGGACATTGGCAATGGGAGTTCGGAAAAGACGGCCGCGGGAAGCTGGACATTCCGTTCGAAGCCTTTCGCCGGGGCGGCGGAAAGAAACCTGTCCTTGTGCTCTGGCTGGACGACGATGTCTTTGGCGCCGAGGGACCGCTGTGCCTGCTCAATAGGATGCTCAGCGAAATCGCAGGCGACGAGGTTGCCGAGTTTCCCGCTGCGGTTCGCGTCCTCGGGCCCGCCAGCTCCGACAGCCTGAAAGAGGTCTACCGTGAGCTGGAGGGCAGGCGCACGTGCAAGGGTGGCTTTTCCTACCTTGGTGACTCGGACGCCCGATATCAAGACTTTCAGCTGATCTCGCCCGTCGCAACAACGCCGTCTCAGAATTTGGTAGGGCATGACGTCGCAGAGGGTATGGTGGAAATTGAGGGTTCCGGTGAGACATTCGTCTTCCATCGGACGATTACAACCGACGACGAGATCGTGGCCTATTTGCTCGGCGAGCTCCGGCTCCGGGGCATCGACCCCACGGCGTCTTGGGGCGACAATAGCCTCATCTCCAGTCTCTTCTCGGCGTTCAACAAGTGGTCCCCCCTGTACCGGCCCGACCCCGAGGTCGCGCCGAGAGACCATGTGGCGCTGATTTCAGAATGGGACACCAAGTTCGGTCGCACCCTGCCGCACCTGTTCCGGCAACAGGCCACCTGGAGCTGGTGCCAAGGGCGGGAAGAGGACAAAGATGAGGAAAAGGAATGTTACGGTCGGGTGAAGCAGGCGGCCCCCTGGATCCACCAATTCGCTTACATTAGAGGGCTCGACGGCGACACGCCGGCGGACGCAAACAAAGTGAAGCTGCAGCGCGACGCGGGCAAGACAGACGTCGTCGCCCTTGCCACAGGCGGCGAAGGGGGTTTCAAAGAACCCGCCGTCGGCGGAAGCCAGTTCGACTATCTCAGGCGCATGACGCGGGAGATCGAGGCGCTGGACTGGCAACTGCGTCGAGACGACCGGGGATCGATCAAGGCATTCGGTATCCTGGGCAGTGACTTCTACGACAAGCTGCTGATTCTGCAAGCGTTGAAGGAGCGCTTCCCGTCGCAGCTCTACTTCACAACGGATCTCGACGCCCGGTACCTGGACGCGAAGGTGTTCCGGTGGACGCGCAACCTGGTCATCGGCTCGTCCTTCGGCCTCACGCTGAGCCGCGAACATCAGCGCAAGGTTCTGCCGTTCCGCGACTCTTATCAGACGGCCGTGTTTCTAGCGACCAGACAAGTGTTCGAGGAGGGTGAGCCCGGCGCTTCATACCAGAAGCCCAAACCTAAGCCGCGCATCTTCGAGGTCGGTTATCGCCGCTTCTTCGATCTGAAGACCCCGGAAGCGCCGTGCAATGACATCGGCGACGCGACGCCCGTCGGCACCGACAAGAAGGAGCCTTGTTACCGCACACCCGGCGTCAAACCTGCGGATAACGACAAAGTCGGCCCGACCGCGGACTCGCTGAAGAGCACAGGCCCGGACTCTTGGGAGTTCGCTCGCAACCATGCTCCGACGCTCGTTCTTGCCGGTCTCCTCGCCCTTTTTCTGGCCGTCTGGGTGCTACCCCAAGCACGCCACTGGCTGCGCGGCCTGCTGCCGTGGAGCTCGAAGCAGACCGAATGTTCGAGCCGGGAGCCAAGCGCCCCTGGGTCCGCGCCCGACGGCGACCATCGGTCCGACACATCGGCGCCGGCGTGGCGCTTGTCGCCCTGGCTCTACCTCGGCGCCAGCCTGTTCTACCTGTCACTGCTGGCCTGGCTCATTGCCGTGGCCTCGTCGGGCGAAGAGCCATTCGCCTGGAGCGGCGGCGTCAGCATCTGGCCTTCGGAGCTCGCGCGTCTGCTGGCGGGATTTCTGGCGTGCCTATTCCTGATCTCCGGCTGGCGCTTGCTCGAACGCACAGACCAGAATTTGCTGCAGGATTTCAAACTGCCCGTCAGCCAGGACGGCGATCTCAGCGGGCGCTACAGGAAAAGCTTTTCCCAGTGGTACGCGGACGCACGGGATGCGCGCGCCAATGTGCCCCTTGTTCGGCGCATCAGACGGCTCGTCGCCCATGATCTGCCGCTTATTGCCGAACAACGCACCCCAGAATCGCCTCCGATAGGGGATGGTGTGGCGGCGGCGCAGGTATGGAGGTACTACCGGCAGTTTGCAGGGATGCGCCCACGCGCGCTCCGGGTTCTGACCGCATCGGCCGCATTCTGGCTCCTTGGCGTGCTCATCCTGTACGGACTCGGTGACCCGCTCTCACCACACCGAGGAGCGGGCGCCTACTGGTTCTCCACCTTCAACGGCCTCATCGCACTCGGTGTACCCTTCGTGATCCTGCTCTTTGCGGCCTTGGACGAGGCCCTTCTGTGCGGAACGCTGCTGAGGCACATGGGAGCGGGGGAGGTCTCCTGGCCCGCGAAGCTGGGCCTCGGGGACTTCCGTCTTGAGCCTGAAATGCGGGCCGCGGTCGACTACTGGCTTACGATCGAGTTTGCCGCACGCCGCACCGAGCCGAGCGGCAACTTGGTCTATGTTCCATTCATCGTAATATTGTTCATCCTGTTTTCGTTCAGCACGCGCTTCGACAACTGGGACACGCCCGGCAGCGTGCTCGGTCTCATCGGCCTGTCTGTGACCATCACCCTGGTGTCGAGCATCTGGCTTCGAAATACCGCGCAGAGGGTACGGCAGAAAATTCTCAACTGCCTCTCGGAGGAAATCTCCGGGATTGAATACGCTGCCGCCAAGACCCATTCGGAGCAGCT
>JAYEJW010000577.1:0-6222 GCA_034716535.1 Pseudomonadota bacterium | reverse complement strand
GCTCGGTATCGCCTCGCCCATGTGCTCTCGCCCCATCAGTTGTGATGGGGCTGCATTTCAACAGACGCGGCTCCGTGTGTCCAGCCCAGGGCGACTCTGTCCCCGCTGAGATGTGGGTAATGGTATGGGATTAGCTGACGTGGGTTCGAGTAGCCGAAATGGCCGACCAGCTCTACGAAAAGTCTCTGCTCGACACTTGTATCGCGCATTAGCTCATCGGTGATATCTGTTTCTCGCTCCGCAGTCTGTATGTCGTTTTTGTCTCTACGCGGAGATTCCGAATTGCTCTTTTCAGCGTCTTTTGGGAATAAGGCTTGTTCTACGAATGCTTTAATATGCTCGGTCTGGGGGTCATAAAGATTAACCGGGATCTGGATGATCTTTCCCAAATAGTCCCGAGCAATCTCCTCCTTGGTGCGGCTTCCATCGGCGAGTTCCTTGTAGTGTTCGGCAACAGCGCGGAACGCGATTCTGTCATCGATAGCAAGGATCACGGCCACGTTTTCCAGATCCATGACAAGCCTTATAGCGTCCAGTGTGTCAATGATCGCTTTCGGATGACAACGGTCGAGGTCGTCTACAATCACAAGCAAACGTCCATTGGGGATAGTCTCTAGGCGCGCATTGCAGAGAGACTTGATTTCACTCTTGATGACAGGGACTTCCCCAAGGTGCTCGCCGTAGTTAGGCAACCGAAGATAGGTGCTCAGCCGCTCGGCAAGAGGATGTTCCAACAAGCGTCGGGCTTGTTGCCATGTACGAACGAAGGCGAAGATCAAGGCTGCAGCTGTGCCGGTGCCAAGAAGCGACTGAAAAGAGTTCAAGCTTCCCAATTTGTCTACATTGAGTGCACCGATGCCGAGGGAAATGGATGTAACCAGAAGACCCGCGACCACCCGATAGAACTCCCAGCCATGTTGGGTAGCAGCGTTCTTAACTGCCAACCTGAACTTTTCCGCCCACGACAAGCCGCTGGTTAACCCCCTGACTACTTGCTGAGCGAGCCCGGCACGGATGTTCTTCGTCTGCTCGTATTCCCACGCGTTGAAAACGGCGACAAGGTAGTGACATCTCCTTCGACCTCGTGAGTCTTTTTCGTCCCCAGACGGAAGTGCTCTGAAGCGCTTACGCCACCGTGTGAAGCAAGTCGGCTTCTCTGTTGCTCTCTGATCGATTTCGGTGATTAAACGCAGCCGCTCCGTTAGTTGCTCAATAACCGAGGACTTACCCGCGCCCCAATCCCCCAAAAGCGCAATGGTTATGGGTAGGGATTGGTTTGATGATGCGAGTAATCCAGCAAGTGTGTGAACTAGAGGTTTTCTACCCAACTTATCCTCGGCTGTGGGTCTATCCGCCGAGGCGATGGGAATACCGCCTGGAATCGTGGGCCGTGATGCTTCCTCCTCCGGCGCTTGGCTAGAATTGCTCTGGAACGTCCTTGATGTATCAACGGCAGCCTCGGACCGAGCCCGCTCGCTGTTCTGCTTAGCACCATCTTCTTTAGAGGGAGGTGGTTTCTGTCCTCCCTTTATCACTGTGGCTGTAACTTTGTCAGAAAACGATACCTTGTCGGACACCGATACGTGCTTGTCCTGAGCAGTTTCGTCGGGAGAACGTTCGCTAGACACTTTGATCAATGGCTCCTAGCGTTAAAAGTGGCAATACATAAATAGATTGACAGTAAGGTCAGTGGATGTGTCAAGCGTAGTAGCACTGGATGAAAACGTAGTCATATGGATGGGGTTCCCTCAGCCCAAACGCATACCTGCTCCAGGTGGTCGGCAACGCATCACCCTCCGGCAAAACTACAATCTTCCAATCACCTCCAGAATATCGTACGTGGCACTCCACGGGTCGTCGGTCCGCCGAGACGAGGTGATGATTTAGAGTGGGAATCGACCGGTAAGCGTTCCATTTCTCGCCCCTATCGTAGCAGAGCACTTGCGCTGTTGCCTTGGCCTGGGTCGGTTCGTCTGGCGAGAGAGGTTCTGAGTGTTGGAGATTCGATCGAACGAGGCATCGGGCGCGGAGACCACCGGATGCTGAGCATTTTTCGGTCCAACCGGTGCCGCCAAGCGCGGGCGCATGTGAGCGGCTATGCGCAGGTTTCACTCCTGTTTGCGGCTGCCGAAGATGAGGAAGACCATGGGCATGATGATCAGCACGGATGCGGCGATCTGGCCGTTGGCGAGCAAGGTGAGGATCAGGAGGATGCCGATGAGGATGAGGGCATCGCTCAGCAGTTTCTTGGTGTGCGGCTTCAAGGGTGTCGCCTTCGCTCGGATGTTCGCCTGAACCCTGGCAAAACCTCACGCTACCCGATAGTGCCTCGCTTCGGGACCATGACTCCCACGGGGAGTCTCGGGTGCTGCGGTTGTTAACGGGGCCTCGAACCCCGATTTTATAGGGATTATTCTTCTCTCGGTCCCCTGTTTGTGCGCAAGCTCCTCAAGTTCTCTCTCCCGCTTCTCATCCTCGCGGCCGGTTTCCTTGTGTTCAATGTCTTGAAGGCGACGCGGCCGGAGCAGGCACCGGTCGCGGTTCAGGAGCGCGTCTGGCGGGTGGAGGTGGAGGCGGTCGAGCCCTCGGCGCTCGCCCCGGAGCTGGCCCTCTACGGTCGGGCGGAGACGCCGGAGCTACTCAAGGTAGCGGCCTCCGCACAGGCGCGGGTGGCGGAGGTGCCGGTTCGAGACGGTGACTGGGTCGCCCAGGGACAGCTCTTGGTCCGTCTGGACGAACGGGATTTTCTGCCTGCCCTTCACCAGGCGCAGGCGGAGGTGGCTGAGCTCGAGGCGCAGATCTTGAGCGAGACGAACCGATTCGAGACCGATCGAAAGGCCCTCGAGCAGGAGCAGACGCTTCTCGAGATCGCGCGGGACGGGGTGGAGCGCGCCCAGAGGTTGACGAAGCAACGGGTGGGGTCCGAGACGGATCTCGACATCGCCGAAGAGGCACTCGCCCGCCAGGCACTCGCGGTCAGCAGCCGGGAGATGAGCATCGTCGATCACCCTCCCCGTCACCAGGCCCTGGAGGCTCGGCTGTTGAGCGCCCGCGCGCGGCTGGAGGAGATCGAGCTCGATTTCGACCGGGCGACCGTCACCGCACCCTATGACGGAGTGGTGGCCGGCGTGGAGGTGACCGCCGGCGATCAGGTCAAGCAGGACGCCGTGTTGTTGAGGATATACTCCCTGGCGAGTCTTGAGGTACGCGCCCTGATTCCGGCCCCCTATCAGGCGGAGATCCGCCAGGCCCTGGCGGTCGAGGGGGCCCTCGCCGCAACAGCGGACGCCGGCGGGATCCGCGTCCCGCTGCGCCTCAAGCGCCTGGCGGGCGAGGCCCATCCCAGCGGCGTCGACGGGTTGTTCGCTGTGGACGGAGACGCGGACGTGCTGCGTCTCGGCCAGATGATCTCGCTACGGCTCGTGCGTCCCGAGCGCGCGGACGCGGTGGCCGTTCCCTTCCAGGCGGTCTACGGCGGCGACCGGATCTACAAGCTGGTCGAGGGCCGCATGCAGGGCATTCGCGTGGAGAGCCTGGGCGGGTTGGGCGACGGCAATGGGGGCGAGCGTCTCCTGGTGCGCTCCCCGGAGCTTGCCGCCGGCGACCTCGTCGTCCTGACCCATATGCCCAACGCCATGGAGGGTCTGCGGGTGGAGGCGATCCAGTGAAGGGGCACAAGGACGATCTACTGGGATTGTTCGCTCACCACAAGGTGGCGGCCAACCTCATGATGGCCATGATGATCCTCAGCGGTCTGTTGGCCCTCGACAGGCTCAATGTCCAGTTCTTTCCGAACTTCAATCTGGACATCGTCACGGTGCGGGTCCTATGGACGGGTGCCAGCGCCGAGGATGTGGAGGACGGCATCACCAACCCCCTCGAGCAGCGCCTGCGCACGGCGGACAACCTGCACAAGCTGACCTCCACCTCCAGCCAGGGGATCTCATCCATTACCCTGGAATTCAAGGAAGGCACCGACCCGCTGCTGGCCCTGGATCAGGTGCGCCGGTTCGTGGATGAGTTCCGCAATCTTCCCCAGGACGCCGAAAAGCCGGAGGTGGCGCTCCTCAGCCGCTATGAGAACGTGGCCCGCGTGCTCATCAAGGGCCTCACCGATCCCGCGGAAATGCGTCGCCTCGCCCGCCGTTTCGAGAACGAGCTCTTGGACCTCGGCATCGACAAGGTGGACATCAGCGGCCTCCCGGAGGAGGAGATCAGCATCCAGGTGGACAACGCCCGCCTGGAGGAGTTGGAGATCGGCCTCGAGGGCATCGGCCAGCGCGTCGGCGCATTCAGCCGCGACCTGCCTGCGGGCGCGGTGGGCCGCGGCGAAGGGGCGCGGGAGCTGCGCAGCCTGGACAAGCGGCGGGACGCCCTGGAGTTCGCCCGGGTTCCCGTGATGACCGAGGGTGAGGTGCGCATCGACCTCGGAGACATCGCCGAGATCAGTCGCCGGCCTCGGGACGGCGGCGTGCTCCTGAGCATGAGCGGCGAGCCGGTTGTGGAGCTTTCGCTCAAGCGCGCCGAGCAGGGGAACTCCCTGGTTGCCGCGAGGACCCTCGATCAGTGGCTTGAGGAGACGCGCCCGAGTCTTCCGCCCGGCGTCGAGCTCGTCGTTTACGACGAGTCCTGGCAGCTCATCAAGGAGCGCATGATGCTCCTGGTGAAGAACGGCGCCGGCGGGCTGGTGCTGGTGGTGGCCATCCTCTACCTGTTCCTGACGGGCCGCGTGGCCTTCTGGGTCGCCTGGGGCATCCCTGTCTCCTTCCTGGCGACTCTCTTCATCCTCTACCTGGCCGGCGGCAGCATCAACATGATCAGCCTGTTCGCCCTTATCATGGCCCTCGGCATCATCGTCGACGACGCCATCGTGGTGGGGGAGGACGCGCTCGCCCATTATCAGATCGGGGAGGAACCCCTGTTGGCGGCCGAGGGAGGGGCCCGGCGGATGTTTGCGCCGGTCATCGCCTCCTCGCTCTCCACCATTGCGGCTTTCCTGCCCCTGATGCTCGTGGGGGGGATCATCGGCAACATCCTCTTCGCCATTCCGTTGGTGATCGTGAGCGTGATCCTCGCGTCCTTGGTGGAGAGCTTTCTCGTTCTTCCGGGGCATCTGCGGCATTCGTTTATTCACGCCCACAAGCTGCATCCCGATTCATTGCGCGCCCGCCTGGACCAAGGATTCGCCTACTTCCGGGATCGGCTCTTCCGGCCCGTTGCGCGGCTTGCCATCCAAAACCGATTCACTACGGTGAGCATTGCGGTCGCCTTGCTTGCGATCGCCGCCGGCCTGCTGGCAGGAGGCCGGCTGAGCTTCGTCTTCTTTCCCACGCCTGAGGCCAAGATCGTATCTGCCAATGCGACCTTCGTGGCCGGCACTCCGCGGGTGCGGGTTGACGCTTTCCTGGCCCACCTGGAGGAGACCCTGTATCGGACAGAGCGGGAGCTCGACCAGGGCAGGCTCGTGAACCTGGCCGTCGCCCGTCATGGCTCCAAGGCCGCGTCGGGTCATGGGGGCGGCGCGAGCGCCAGAGGCGATCAGCTCGGTGCCTTGCAGGTGGAGCTGGTTGCGCCCGATGAACGCCCCATCCGGAACGACCAGTTCGTCCAGGCCTGGCGCGAGCGCATCCGGCTGCCTGCGGGGCTCGAGGGCTTCACCATCGTCTCGCGGCGCGCCGGACCACCCGGCCGGGATCTGACGGTGCGCCTATCCGGCGGCAGTGCCGATCAGCTCAAGGACGCGGCTCTGGAGCTCTCGGAGGCCATCTCCGGCATTGCGGGAGTGAGTGAGGTGGAGGACGACATGGCCTACGGCCGCGAGCAGCTGATCTACTCATTGACCCCGGCGGGGGAGGCCCTCGGGCTGACCGTGGCGGACTTGGGATCACAGCTGCGCACCGCATTTGACGGCCAGCTGATCCAGATATTCCAGGACGGCGCGGACGAGGTAGAGGTGCGCGTCAAGCTGCCGGAGTCCGAACGCGCGCGCCTGAGCAGCCTCCACCGGCTCAACATCCGGCTGCCGTCCGGCGAGTCGGTGCCGCTGACGGCGGTAGCGGAGTGGCGATCGCGGCGGGGCTTCGAGGTGCTGCGCCATGCGGAAGGCCGGTTGGCGGTGGAGGGTTGGCCTAGCAGGTGGGAAAGAGTAGAAGTTGTTTTGAGAACTCCTTGAAAGCTATGTTCTTGGGTTGGTCCCCAGCCGGATCTTCTGTCTTTACCGCT
>JAYEJW010000576.1:0-24425 GCA_034716535.1 Pseudomonadota bacterium | reverse complement strand
GGATCGGAGAGACCATCGTGTGGCGAAATACGGACAACTCCTACGGCCTTGTCGCCGTGCTCATGCACTGGCTTGTGGCGGTCGCCACTGTGGGGCTGTTCGCAATCGGCCTGTGGATGACGAACCTGACCTACTACGATCCCTGGTATAAGCGCCTTCCTGAACTCCACAAGGGTGTGGGGGTGCTGCTCTTTGCTGCGATGCTGTTGCGGCTCGCCTGGCGCTATCTGGACCCTCAGCCGTCTCCACTGGCGACGCTCTCCGCGCTCGAGCGGGCGGCCTCCGCCGTCACCCACGTCGCCCTTTATGCGCTCCTGTTCTCCGCAATTTTGAGCGGCTACCTGATCTCTACGGCAGATGGCCGTCCCATCGATGTTTTCGGTCTGTTCCAGGTGCCCGCGACCCTAATGGGGTTACCGAACCAGGCGGACATCGCCGGTAAGATCCATTTCGCGCTCGCCATTGCAACGATCACCTTAGCCGCAGTGCACGTCCTGGCCGCCCTGAAGCACCACTTTGTCGATGGGGACAGGACCCTGTTGCGCATGCTCGGATTGTCCAAGCGCTGACTTCAACTGCCAATCACGAGGAAACGATCATGAAATCCAAAAGGCTCGCCACACTGGCCATCGCCACTTCGCTGTTCGTCCCTGCTCTCGCGGTGGCCGAGACCTTCGTCATCGATACGGAGGGGGCGCACGCCTTCGTCCAGTTTCGTATCAAGCACCTGGGCTACAGCTGGCTCTACGGCCGCTTCGACGAGTTCGGCGGTAGCTTCACCTTTGACGAGAAGAATCCGAATGCCGCCGAAGTGGAGGTCGTGATCAAGACCGCGAGCCTCGACTCCAACCACGCCGAGCGGGACAAGCACCTGCGGGGCGAGGAGTTCCTGGAGGTGGACAAGTACCCCGAGGCGCGCTTCAAGAGCAGCTCCTTCGAGGACAATGGAGACGGCACGGCGGTGCTCGCCGGCGACCTGACGTTACACGGCGTGACGAAACCCGTCATCATCGACGTCCGACACATCGGAAACGGCCCGGATCCCTGGGGCGGTTACCGCCGGGGGTTCGAAGGCAGAACCACGCTGAAGCTTGCCGATTTCGGCGTCGACTACGATCTGGGTCCCGCCTCGCGCGAAGTGGAGCTCGTCCTCTCAGTGGAAGGGATTCAGCAATGAGCCTTGAATGAGAAAATGCCGCGGAGCAACGCTCCGCGGCATTTTCAGGTCGGGCCGGGTCGCGGTCGGCGTCAGTTCTTGTCCTTGTCGACCAGCCTCGAGGCCTTGATCCAGGGCATCATCTCTCGCAGGCGCTCACCAACTTCTTCAATCGAGTGCTCCTCGCCGAGGCGCCGCAGGGCCTTCATCTTGGGCGCACCGGCCTGGTTCTCCAAGATGAATTCCTTGGCGAACTCGCCGGACTGTATCTCGCCCAGGATGCGCTTCATCTCGGCCTTGGTGTCGCCAGTGACGATGCGCGGACCGCGCGTCAGGTCGCCGTACTCGGCGGTATTGGAGATCGAGTAGCGCATGTTGGCGATGCCGCCCTCGTAGATGAGGTCGACGATGAGCTTGACCTCGTGCAGGCACTCGAAATAGGCCATCTCCGGCGCGTAGCCGGCCTCGACGAGGGTCTCGAAGCCGTTCTGGATGAGGGAGGTCAGGCCCCCGCAGAGCACCACCTGCTCGCCGAAGAGGTCGGTCTCGCACTCCTCCCGGAAGGTCGTCTCGATGACGCCGGCGCGCCCGCCGCCGTTGGCGGAGGCGTAGGCCAGCGCGATGTCGCGGGCCTGGCCGGTGGCATCCTGGTAGACCGCGATCAGACTCGGCACCCCGCCGCCCTGCGTGTAGGTCGAACGCACCAGGTGGCCGGGACCCTTGGGCGCGATCATGATGACGTCCAGGTCCTCGCGGGGCTCGATCTGACCGAAGTGGATGTTGAAGCCGTGGGCGAAGGCGAGCGCTGCGCCTTCCTTGATGTTGGGCGCGATCTGATCCCGATAGAGCTTGGCCTGGTGCTCGTCCGGGGCCAGCACCATGACCACGTCGGCCCCTCTCACCGCCTCGTCGATGGCCTTGACCTCAAGACCTGCATTGGCAGCCTTGGCGGCGGAGGCAGAGCCCGGGCGCAGACCAACGGTCACCGACACGCCGGACTCCTTCAGGTTGTTGGCGTGGGCGTGCCCCTGAGAGCCGTATCCGATGATAGCGACCTGCTTGCCTTGGATGAGGGAGAGATCGGCGTCTTTGTCGTAGTACACGTTAATCGTCATTGGTTGATCCTGATTATTTCGATTAAAGGAAACGCCGGTCTATTCAGCGTTTCCGCGGTGCAGGGATGCGCCGCCATTTTTGGTCGCGTAAGCGACTGAAAATGAAGGAACCGGGAAACCGCGCTTTTCCGGTTCCGTGCTGATTTTGGCCAGGATGGCCAATAATCAGCGTCTCCCAAACGTCCGCGAACTAACTCTCAGAGAGTCAACCCCTTTTCCCCGCGGGCGATACCGGTCGGCCCCGAACGCACCACCTCCACGATGCGGCCCTCGGGCACGGCGTCGATGAAGGCGTCCAGCTTCTTGGACGCACCGGTGAGCTCGACCACGTAGCTCGTGTCGGTCACGTCGATGATCTTGGCGCGAAAGATGTCAGCGAGCCGCTTGAGCTCATCACGGTCCTGCTTCAGAGCGCGAACCTTGATCATCATCATCTCGCGCTCGATATGCTCCCCCTCGGAGAGATCCAGCAGCTTGACGGTGTCGATGAGCTTGTTCAGTTGCTTCTTGATCTGCTCGACGATGTCGTCATTGCCGGCGGTAACCAGGGTCATGCGAGACAGGGACGGGTCGTCGGTGGGCGCCACGGTGAGCGATTCGATGTTGTAGCCGCGAGCCGAAAAGAGCCCGGCGACGCGCGACAGGGCGCCGGCTTCATTCTCAAGCAGAACGGAAATGATGTGTCTCATCTCAGGCCAGCTCCCTCTCCGGCGACAGGTGCATCTCGTGATGCCCCTTACCCGCCTCGATCATGGGGTAGACGTTCTCGGTCGGGTCGACGACGACGTCGAGGAACACGAAGCGGTCCTTCATGCCGAAGGCCTCGCGCATGGCGCCCTCTAGATCGCCGGGCTTTTCGACCCGCATGCCCACGTGGCCGAAGCTCTCGG
This sequence comes from Pseudomonadota bacterium, assembly GCA_034716535.1. GTDB lineage: Bacteria > Pseudomonadota > Gammaproteobacteria > Chromatiales > Chromatiaceae > JAYEJW01. The sequence goes on along the minus strand of JAYEJW010000576.1, from coordinate 21,264 downwards.
CGAGCTTCACAAAGTCGGGCAGAGCGTCCACGTAGGAATGGGAATAGCGGCTTTCGTAGAAGAACTCCTGCCACTGGCGCACCATGCCCATGTAGCCGTTGTTGAGCAGGATCACCTTGATGGGCAGATCGTACTGTTTGCAGGTGGCCATCTCCTGGATGCACATCAGGATGCTCGCCTCGCCGGAGATGCAGGCGACCGGGGCGCCGGGGTGGGCCAACTGTACGCCCATGGCCGCCGGCAGACCGAAGCCCATGGTGCCGAGCCCGCCGGAGTTGATCCAGCGCCGCGGCTTGTCGAATGGATAGAATTGGGCCGCGAACATCTGGTGCTGGCCCACGTCGGACGTAAGGAACAGATCGCCGCCGGTGACCTTGTACAGGCTCTCCACCGCGAACTGGGGCTTGATCTTATCGCTCGAGCGGTCGTAATCGAGGCAGTTCATGCTGCGCCACCCCTCGATCTGCTTCCACCACTCGCCGAGGACCTCGCGGTCGGGGTCCCGCTTGTGCTCCTTGAACAGGCGCACCATGTCGTTCAACACGCTCGCCACAGGGCCCACGATCGGGATGTCCACCCGCACATTCTTTGAGATGGAGGATGGGTCCACGTCCACGTGGATGATCTTGGCATGTGGGCAGAAGTGCTCGATCTTGCCGGTCACGCGGTCATCGAAGCGCGCCCCGATGGCGATGAGGGCATCGGTCTCGTGCATCGCCATGTTCGCTTCGTAGGTGCCGTGCATGCCGAGCATGCCGAGGAACTGGCGATCCGTCATCGGGTAGGCACCCAGCCCCATCAGGGTGCTGGTGATGGGGTAGCCGGTTTCCCTGACCAGCTCCGTCAGTGCCTGGGAGCCGTTACCGAGGATCACGCCGCCCCCGGTGTAGAGCACCGGGCGCTTGGCCTCGAGCATGACCTCCACCGCCTTCTTGATCTGGCCCAGATGACCCTTTTGTACCGGGTTGTAGGAGCGCATCTTGATATCCCGCGGATACTGATAAGGGATCTTTACGTTGGGGTCGGTAACGTCCTTGGGGATGTCCACCACAACCGGGCCCGGCCGGCCGGTGGTGGCTATATAGAAGGCCTTGGCGATGGTCCGGGCCAGCTCTCTCACGTCCTTTACAAGGAAGTTGTGCTTCACGCAGGGCCGGGTGATGCCGACGGTGTCGACCTCCTGGAAGGCGTCGCTACCGATCACCGGTGTCGGCACCTGACCGGAGAGAATCACCATCGGAATGGAGTCCATGTAGGCGGTGGCGATGCCCGTGACCGCATTGGTGGCGCCTGGGCCGGACGTGACCAGGGCTACGCCGCACTTGCCGGTGGCACGGGCATAACCGTCGGCCGCATGGGTCGCCCCCTGCTCATGTCTGACCAGGATGTGCTTGACCTTTTCCTCTTTGAAGACGGCGTCGTAAATGTGAAGCACGGCGCCTCCGGGATACCCGAAGACGTACTCCACACCCTCGTCGATCAACGCCTGAACGACGATCTCGGCACCACTCAGTTCCACCTCAGTGACCCTCCGTCGACCCCGTTACGCGTGGCTAGGCCCGCGGGCGGAGAAGAAAAATAGGAAATTTCCAGAAAACAGAGGAAACTACAGGAGATATCCGTTTCGGGTCAAGAAAAACTCGGTTCTCCGTGCGCCAACCTGCAAAGACGCGCGTGCCGGTTGCAACCGCCAATCAGGGGCAGATAATTGAGCCCGAAATGCATCGGAACCGAACCCGCCACATCTCTACACTTCGATCCGGTACCTGCCGAGCTCGATCCGCCATGGCCAAACCCACGACGATCTGCGTCCGCCTCCTTCTGACCCTCTTCGTTTGCACACCGGTTCTCGCCCAGATGTACCGGTGGGTGGATGAGAACGACGTGACGGTTTACTCGCAGACTCCGCCGCCCTCGGGCGCGGCCGTCAAGCTCAAGCCGCAGGCGGAACCTTCCCCGGAAGAAACGGCGGCGGCCCGGGAACATCTTCAGCGCCAGATTGAGCAGTCTGCCGACGAACGGGAGGCGCGCGAGCAGAAAGCCCAGGAAAAGGCCAATCAGAAAGAAGCTGCGCAGAAACGCGCGGAAAACTGCATCGCGGCGCGCCGCAACCTGGAGACCTTGGAGAACCTGGGGCGACGCATGCTCCGCACCGCCGACGGTCAGTACCTGCGGCCGACCGAGGACCAAGTCGAGATGTACAAGCGCAAGGCGCAGGATCAGATCGACGATCACTGCAAGTAAATGGAGAGCATCGACCCCATGCCCACCCTCAAGATTCAGACCAACGTCCAGATCGCACCGGAACGCAGGAAGGTGGTCCTGGAGGCCGCCTCCTCCACCGTAGCCGAACAGCTCGCAAAGCCGGAAAGCTACGTCATGGTCGTTCTGGAGACCAACCAAGACATGCTCTTTGCCGCCGACGATGCCCCCTTGGCCTATCTGGAGCTCAAGAGTCTCGGACTACCCGAGGCCGACACGAGCGGGCTCTCGGCTGCCCTGTGCAGTTTTATGGAGCACCAGTTCGGGGTGCCGCCCGCAAGGATCTACATCGAGTTCTCCTCCCCGCCGCGTCATATGTTCGGTTGGAATGGCGGGACCTTTTGACGCCGATTGGTGCCCTCCTAGTACAGGCGCGCTGAAGACTCCGTAACAAGATAGAGAGAGTCTCACGCGAAGCCGCGAAGGGCGCGAAGAAAACCTACTGGTAAGATGACTGTTAGAGAAACTTAGGCGCTGCTGTACTAGCATTGTCAGGGCATTGGATTGGTGAAAAGCGCCACAATCCGGTGGGCGATGCCCACCCTACCCGGCTACGTTGGAATATTCTTCGATCCTTGGTTGTCTCCGGCCGGATAGGCGGTCACCAAACGCGGCCTGCGAGCACATAAGCGATCTAGCAGGATACCGTCGCGGGATTCAGTGCAACGGCAAACTTCGAGCCCTCGCATTCCGCATGTCTAGGGTCAGGATCGCGCCTTCCGATAGCGTTCTTTCGTGCTGACGAAGCACGCCTATAAGCGACGGTCCCAACGATTTCGGCGAAAGATCCTGGCCGCGAATCTGGATCACGCTCGGACCTTCCGCGCGCGTTGCGGCCAGGATTGCGCTGAAATCCAAATCGTTGGTCACGATGCAATATCCGCGCTCTTTCGCCCACAGCATGATCTGAGCGTCCGGGGCGTCGACCGGCCCGACAGAATACCAGTGTGTTGTCTGCCATCCCTGAGCCTCGAGAACCGATACCCAGCCGGGCGAAAGATTCATGTCGAGCAGTAGCTTCATGCCTGCCCGATTGCGGTCTCGACCTCCTCGGCGCGCCAAGCCGCGTAGCTGAGCGCCTGTGCAATGTCATTGGGTTCGAGATAGGGATAGAGACGAAGGATCTCAGCGCGATCATGGCCACTCGCGATCATGCCGACGATCATTCCGACCGTAACACGCATGCCTCGGATGCATGGTTTTCCGCCCATGACAGCAGAGTCGAAGGTGATTCGGTCGAGCTGCCTCAATTCCATCCCATTCTCCCGCGTTGCAGGCCCGTCAACGCATTTCAGGGGAAGCATGCGGCAGTTCGCAGACCTTCCCAGATGTCGATCGAGCCGAGGGTCTGTTAGCGAAGGTTCGGATGCGTGCGCGGCTCAGCGTTCAACAAGGTGCTGTCCGGCTGCCCCAGCAACTCTTGCATCTACTCCAACTCCCACCTTATCGATACCGGACTCCGGCGGCAATCCAGAACAGCATAAACCAGCGCGGTTCCCTCCTTAAGACGATAGTACACCGCACACGGAAATCGCTCTAACAAGAGGCGATGGCACCTCCAGAAACATACTCGCCTGATTTGATATTTTCATTGAGGATATCTATGTAACTGACTGAAAACTGGTGTATGATCCCCCACGTCCTCGACTACACTATCCCGGCCGAGCACGAAAAGCTCAAGCAAGACAAGGGCGAAGAGAACCCCGTGTACTTTGTGGACGCCGTCCATCCGCAAAACAATCCGGTGCTCGCGTGCGGTTGGATCACTGGCGTCAAGCCGCCAGGCGACGTCGGGCCGGGGTGAGTCGAGCCCAATCGGCAGGCGGTGCCCGCCCTACCGGGGATAGAAGCCAGGCTGTACCGCGTGCCGGTTGTTCGGCCCGTCCAGGCTAAATACAATAGTATGCTTTGCCTTCTCGCCGGACTGACATGCGTACCTCCCAGTTTCCCCTGCACACCGTCAAGGAGACCCCTGCCGACGCCGAAGTCGCCAGCCACAAGCTGATGCTTCGCGCCGGCATGATCCGCAAGCTCGCCGCCGGCCTCTACACCTGGCTTCCTCTCGGATTGCGGGTACTGCGCAAGGTCGAGCGCATCGTGCGCGAGGAGATGGACCGTGCCGGCGCCCTGGAGGTGCTCATGCCCGCGGTGCAACCCGCGGAGCTGTGGCAAGAGTCCGGCCGCTGGGAGCACTATGGGCCGGAGCTGCTGCGGTTTCACGACCGTCACCAGCGAGACTTCTGCTTCGGCCCCACCCATGAGGAGATCATCACCGAGCTCGCCCGCAACGAGCTGCGCAGCTACAAGCAGCTGCCTGTGAACTTCTACCAGATCCAGACCAAGTTCCGCGACGAGATCCGCCCGCGTTTCGGCGTCATGCGCGCACGGGAGTTCCTGATGAAGGACGCCTACTCCTTCCACCCGGACGTGGCCTCGCTGGACGAAACCTACGGGGTCATGCACGAGACCTACAGTCGTATCTTCAGCCGCTGCGGGCTCGACTTCCGCGCGGTGCAGGCGGACACTGGCAGCATCGGCGGCAGCGCCTCTCACGAGTTCCACGTCCTGGCGGCCTCCGGCGAAGACGCCATCGCCTTCTCCACCGAGGGCGACTACGCCGCGAACGTGGAGCTCGCCGAAGCCCTGCCCCTTGCCGCCGAGTGCCCGGCACCGTCCGAGGAGCTGCGGCTGGTGGACACGCCGAATGCAAAGAGCATCGAGGACCTGGTGGAGCAGTTCGGACAGCCGATCGAGCGCACCGTGAAGACGCTGGTGGTGGCCGCCAGTGACGACTCCGAGGCAAACCTCGTCGCGTTGCTTGTACGGGGGGATCACGAGCTTAACGCCGTGAAGGCGGAAAAGCTCCCCGAGGTGGCCGCACCCCTGCGCATGGCGACGGAGGAGGAGATCCGCCGGGAGATCGGCGCCGGACCCGGCTCGCTCGGGCCGCTCAACCTGCCGATCCCCTGCGTCCTGGACCGCACGGTCGCGGTCACCGCGGACTTCAGCGCCGGCGCGAACGAGGACGGCAAACACTATTTCGGCCTCGATTGGGAGCGGGACCTGCCGTTGCCGAAGGTCGCGGACCTGCGCAACGTCCGCGATGGCGATCCGAGCCCCGACGGAAAGGGACGGCTCAACATCGTGCGCGGTATCGAGGTCGGCCATATCTTCCAGCTCGGCCGCAAGTACAGCCAGGCCATGAAGGCCACCGTGCTGGACGAATCGGGCAAGGCGGTCACCCTCGACATGGGCTGTTACGGCATCGGGGTCTCGCGGGTCGTGGCGGCCGCCATCGAGCAGAACCACGACGACCGCGGCATCATCTGGCCCGAACCGCTGGCGCCCTTCCAGGTCGCCCTGCTGCCGATGAAGATGCAGAAGTCCTACCGCGTGCGTGAAACGGCCGAGCGCCTGCATGAGGAGCTGACGGCCGCCGGCATCGAGGTCCTGCTGGACGATCGCGACGTGCGCCCCGGATTCATGTTCGCCGACATGGAGCTCATCGGTATCCCGCACCGCGTTGTCATCGGCGACAAGAGCCTCGACGAGGGCAATGTGGAGTACAAGGGCCGGCGAGATGCCGAGGTCACCTTCGTCTCCCTTGACGAGATCGTTTCCTTCCTTGGCGCAAAGCTGCGGAAGACCACCGACTGACGCCTCGGCGCCGCAGCCAATGCGAAGTCGTCGTAGACATTACGGAAACCTCAGGCTATGAGCAAACAGGGCGCCTTCGACCGGGACGAGCTGCTGGAGTGCGGCCACGGAGAGATGTTCGGGCCCGGCAACGCCCAGTTGCCGACGCCGAACATGCTGATGATGGACCGCATCCCCATGATCTCGAATTCGGGCGGGGCGTACGGCAAAGGGGAGATCCTGGCGGAGCTCGACATCAAACCGGAGCTGTGGTTTTTTTCCTGCCACTTTCCGGGTGACCCCGTGATGCCCGGATGCCTCGGCCTGGACGCCCTGTGGCAGCTGGTGGGTTTCTATCTCGCATGGCTAGGCAACCCGGGCCGTGGTCGCGCCCTCGGAGTCGGAGAGGTCAAGTTCACAGGCCAGGTGCTGCCCGCGGCCAAGAAGGTCACCTATCACTTAGACATTAAGCGCATCATCACTCGCAAGCTTGTGCTGGGCATCGCCGACGGCACGGTGGACGTAGATGGTCGGGAGATCTATATGGCGAAGGACCTTCGGGTGGGGCTGTTCACCTCGACCGAGGGGTTCTGATCCTCGCGGCAGCAGGCCGGGCTAGCACAGCCCAACCCGACTCTGGAGCATATGGTCGGGTTACGGCATTCCGATGGCCCGCCCAAAGACCCTTCAGTTCCAGGGGCGTTCCCCACCCCGACCGGCTGTCAGATTCTCCAAAAGAAAAGGGCGCCTAAGCGCCCTTTTTTTTGGGGGGGCGGCCGCGGATCAGGCGTCCAGATTATCCAGGGCCTTCTGGAATCGGTTGGCGTGGGAACGTTCGGCCTTGGCCAGGGTCTCGAACCAATCGGCGATCTCGTCGAAGCCCTCGTCGCGGGCAGCCTTGGCCATGCCCGGATACATGTCGGTGTACTCGTGGGTCTCACCTGCGATGGCCGCCTGCAGATTCAGGCTGGTACCGCCGATCGGCTTGCCGGTTGCGGGGTCGCCGACCGCCTCCAGGTACTCCAGGTGACCATGGGCGTGGCCGGTCTCGCCCTCGGCTGTGGAGCGGAACACGGCGGCCACGTCATTGTAGCCCTCCACATCCGCCTTCGCGGCGAAGTAGAGGTAACGGCGGTTGGCTTGTGATTCGCCGGCAAAAGCGGCCTTCAGATTCTCTTCGGTGTTGCTGCCTTTCAGTTCCATGGGTTCCTCCAAACGTTATTCGGTTACGGATAGACGGTAGGTCTTTCAGCAAAATACCCGCAGGACGTCCCTCACAGCAATTGTTTGTTCCAATGGAGCCGATAGCCTGAGCTTATTGCGTTCGTTCCAGGTAGGATACGCCTTCCAACCCCGCCGCCCGCACGGCGCGGGCGAGCAGGTCCACCGCCTCGACACGGGGGAAAGACTTTCGCCAAGCCAGGGCCACCCGCCGCTGCGGAGCCTTGCCTGCAAAGGGTCGAGTACGCACCAACCGCTCTGAAAAATGACGCGCTCCGGTCGCTGTGTACGGAAGAACCGTGACCCCCACCCCGCAGGCCACCATGCAGCGGATGGTCTCCAAAGAGCCGCCTTCGAGACTCCGCTGCATGTTCCCACTCGCCGCGGATGACTGAAGGCAACCGGGACAGACCCGCAGCACCTGGTCGCGGAAGCAGTGGCCTGGGCCAAGCAGCAGCACGTTTTCCCCGCTCAGCTGAGCCACGTCCACGACCTCCTGCCCGGCCCAGGGATGCCCGCCGGGGAGCAGGACCGCGAAGGGCTCGTCGTACAGGGGCTGCGTCAGGATTCCGGGCTCGCTGAACGGCAAAGATATGAGGATAACGTCCAGCTCACCGTGCTTCAGGCGCTCGCTGAGCACAGCGGTGAAGTTCTCCTCGATTACGAGGGGCATCGCCGGAGCCTGGTCCATGACCAGTGGGATCAGCTGCGGCAAGAGGTAGGGACCGATGGTGTAGATGGCCCCCAGGCGCAACGGCCCCTCGAGCGGGTCCTTACCCTGACGCGCAAGCCGTTTGACACCGTCCGCTTCCTCCAGGACACGCTGCGCCTGCTCGACGATGCGCTCGCCAACGGCGGTCACGGTTACGTCGCCGGCGCCACGCTCGAAGAGGCTCACTCCAAGCTCATCCTCGAGCTTCTTCACGGCCACACTGAGCGTCGGTTGGCTTACGTAACAGGCCTCCGCAGCGCGCCCGAAATGGCGCTCTCGGGCGACGGCCACGATATAGCGGAACTCATTCAGTGTCATCTGATGCCCAGGCGCCACGCCATCGCGCGTGCAATCGCGTGCCACCCGCCAGGTTCGATCCGTTCATAGAAAATATAGCGCCTGGGCGAAAAGCGGCCACCTACAGGGACGTCGATGCCCCTGTCATTCTTACGGCCATCACGCACCCTGGGGGAGGCGACACCGAGCGGGCGAATCAGGCGACCAAGCGCGTCTCGATCCCTCGCGCCTGAAGATGCTCCTTCACCGAAGCGATGGGTACCTCCTCCCGATGGAATATGCCCGCTGCAAGGGCCGCTTCGACGCCGGTCTGCCCGAACACCTCGGAGAAGTGCTCGACCCTTCCTGCCCCACTCGAGGCGATGACAGGGATGGTCACTGCGTCCCTGACGGCCTTGATGAGCTCCAGATCGAATCCTGCACCGGTACCGTCGCGATCGATGGAATTGAGTAGGATCTCTCCGGCGCCGAGATCTTCGCAGGCCCGGGCGAGCTCCACCGCGTCCACGTCCCTGCCCTCACGGCCACCCTTCACGGTGCACTGGAACCAGCAATATTCCTCCCCTTCCGGTCCGGGAACGCCGGTACGCACCGCGTGGTGGCGCGTGTCAGCCGGTGATCCGACGTAGACGCGCCGCGGATCGATGGAGATGACGACCGCCTGATTGCCGTAGACGTGCGCGATCTGCTCGATCGAGCTATCGCCCGTCTTGCCACCCCGCTCCAGATACTGTTCCACCGTGTGCACCGCGTCGCTGCCGATGGAGATCTTGTCCGCGCCGGATCGAAAGTACTCGGAGGCCACGTCCAAGGCCGAGTAGTGGCGCCCGTCGGCATCCGTGAAGGCGCGGATGCCGCCGCCGATGGTCAGCGGCACAAAAACCTTCTCGGACGTCCGCTTGAGAACCTCCAGCATGGGCTGGTCCTTCAGAGGAAAATCGCGGAAGGCCGTGATGTTCAGGAAGGTGATCTCGTCCGCCCCCTCCTCGAAGTAACGCCGGGCAAGCTCTACCGGCCTTCCCAGGTTGCGTACCTGACCCTCCTCCCGTACGTCGTACTGGTCGCCCTTGGTGACCACCAGATCACCCTCGTCGTTCGTGCGCACGTCCAGGCAGGCGATGATGCGCTTTGCGAGCCTCGTCTGTCCGAGGGCCGCATAGTGCGGACCAGAGTCCTCGATGGGCTCATCGGTCAGGAAACGCTCCAGCAGCGCCAGTCCTGCGGTCCCGCTCTTCTCGGGATGGAACTGAAAGGCGGCAACCTTGCCCCTTTGCACCGCACTGACGAACTCCCCACCGTAGTCGGTCGTCGCCAAGACCCAGTCCGCATTGGCCGATTCACGCAGGGCGCGGTAGGAGTGGACGAAGTAGAGCTTCTCGTCCTCGTGGCCCGCGAGCAGGGGCGAGCTCCGTTCGATGCGGATGCCGTTCCAGCCCATGTGCGGCACGGAGAGCGCGCCCGATTCGAAGCGACGAATCGTGCCCGGAATCAGCCCAAGCCCCTCGACACCCGGCGACTCCTCGCTGCCCTCGAACAAGGACTGCAGTCCGATGCAGATACCGAGAAAGGGTCGGCCGGCACGGAGATACTCCTTGAGCGGGCCGACGTAACCGAGCGCGTGCAGGCGCTGCATCGCCGCACCAAAGCTACCCACACCGGGAAAGATCAGGCGCTCGGCCTTGAGGATGTCCTGCGGACGTTCGATGTCCGTGAGCTCGTAGCCCAGCTTGCCGATGGCATTGCGGACGCTGCGCACGTTGCCCGCGCCGTAGTCGAGAAGGGAGATCATTTCTTGAACCGATTAATCGCGATGACGATCAGGCCACTGATGGAAAAACTCAAGGCTACCAGAGTCTTACCCCAGTGCCGCTCGAGGTAGGGACTATAGGCGAAGCGCTCGCTCACCGAGCAGGACCAATCTTCGTAGTTGAACGACCCTCCCCGATCAAGACAGGCATCCGCCAGGTAGAGCTCGTAACCATAGTGGATACCTAAAGCGATGAGGGGAATCACAAGAAGAAACACACCGCCTGGAGGAATCCTGGTCGCAATCGCCATCTTCGTTGCCCGTTCTCTTACCGATGAGCGCAGATCATACAACCCGGTCGATTTCTCCACCATAGCGTACCCATGGGCGCGGGAGGGGGACGAAATCTGCACCAACAACCCGTGCGGGGCTTTCCTATGGAGCCGATCCGCCGAATTCTCCTACCGATATGCGCGAAAAAGTCGACGCCTTTCGGTGGCGGGGTAGGAAATACTTGAGGTGCAGGACCGGTCTTCACCATTGAGCCGGCGTGAAGCGCCGAAAGCCGTCAGTCCAGACTTTGGAGCCAGAGCAATGCACAACATGCGCATGAGCACGAAACACGATCGTTTTGACGTTGACTTTCCTCTGCACCCGGCCACCAGCTCCGCCGAAGATGTGTCCCGATTGGTGAGCAATATCCTGAACGACATCGACGCCTACACCGGCAACGGCAGTTCTGTCAGCCAATCGGACGTCCTTCAGGCCCTCGCAATCGCCACGGCGGTGCATGTGGCAAAGGCGGACGCCTCCGAAAAGGCCGGGGTGGAGTTCTCTCTGGAACTGTTGGACGTCGCCGTGGATTCGCTGGGCCGGGGCCTGTCGAGCGGAGCAACGACGGCTTAAGGAGCTGCTCAGCCACCGAGCGGTTTCCCCAAACCCAGGATCGGGGACCACAGGAACACTGTGTCCGCATACCGTCTTAGGGGGGTATGCCGGTGGCAACCCTCAGGACGTTCGCGACACCGAGACCGCTCCCCGCAAGCGTTTCAGCCAGTAACTCTCGGGCACGAGGACCGCGTAGACCAGCGCCAGTACAACTAGCTGGTACCAGAGGCTACCGATCCAGACCGGCGTGGCACCCGTCTCCAACCAGTTCTCCGCCAGCCGTTGGAGATTGAAAAAGCTGAAGTAGGTGAGAAACGCCAGAAGCATCCGCCCGGAGGCACGCTGGCGCGGCGAGGTGGTGCCCAATGGAATGGCGATCATGGCCAGGGTGAAGATCGCAACCGGACCGGCCAAGCGGTGCTCCAGCTCCGCACGGTCCGCCAGGTCGTCGGACGCGAGCAGCTCACGGGTGACGGTCGCGGACCGCCGAAAGCTGCGCACGCCGAAGAACTCCCGCGGCTCGATACGCACGCTATAGCGCTCGAACTCCGCGACGGCGTAATCCGGCCTCCCCGGCGTGCCGTCGTAGCGGCGTCCGTTCAGCAGGGTGACAAAGTGGTCCCCCGAGGCCTCATCGTAATGGTGTAGTCCCATGTCGCTCAGAACGAGGCGTATATCCCCCTCCCGCCGATCTTGGATGAAGATGTTGCGCAACCGCTTCTTCTCCTCGATCTCCTCCACATACAGGGTGAGTTGGCCCTGCTCCTGCTGATAGAAGCGCCCTTGTTGGATCCCTGCGATCTGTTGAATCTGCTCCTTCTGCTCGGTGCGAATCCGGAACAGCTCCCAGGAGGCCCAAGGCGACAGATCCAGCGAGAACCAGGCGGTGAGCAGCGCCAAAGGCAATGCGAAATAGAGCAACGCCCGGTACATGCGGCCGGGGCCCAATCCGCAAGCGCCGAAGGCGATCAACTCACTGTCCCGAGCCATCCGGCTGAGCGCGACGAGTGCGGAGATGAAGAAGGCTGGTGGAAGCAGGCTGGACGTGTCACGCAGGATCTGAAGGCCCATGTAATGCAGCACGACGTCCGTACTGAGGGCGCCTATGTTGACTTCCTCAAGAGTACGCAGGAACAGCATGCTGATGACGACAAGCATCAGGGTGCCCAGAATCGTCAGGAAGACCTTGGACACCTCCAGCAAAAAATAGCGATCAATGATACCGAGCATGTTTCAAGACCACGGAAGAACCTGATGCCATTTTCGCATGCCCCGTCGTTCGGGCAACGGCGGATCCACCCGATGAGAATGACCAAACCGCCCCTTCGCCGCCTAAAAGGGTGATCGGCCCGGATCAGTCACCTAACTGTCGCGTGAAGCGGTCAACCGCCGTTTCTAAGTTTAAGCGTCACTCCCCGCTCGATCCGTGGACGCAATGCTCGCAGATGCCGATGACCTCTACCACCCGGTGCTTCGGCCGGAAACCACTCTCATGGGCAGCCGAGCGAAGGCTGCGGGCAATGGCCTCGTCCTCCAATTCCGTCACCTCCCCGCATTCGGCGCAGATCAAAAACTGGCTGGAGTGCGGATGCTCTGGATGGTTGCATCCCAAGAACGCATGCAGGGTTTCGAGCCTGTGTACAAGCCCTTGTTGGAGCAGGAAATCCAGGGCCCGGTAAACCGTGGGCGGCGCGGCGCTCGGGCGCAGATCGCGCATGGCCGCCAGGATCTCGTAGGCGCCAACCGGTCGACTGGCGGCACAGACAATCTCCAGAACCTGGCGCCGCTGGGCCGTCAGCCGGGCGCCCCGCTTCCGACACAGCGCCTCGGCCAGATCCAGCACCTTAGTCAGTCGCTGTCGATCCATGGCGCAGGTTTTCAGACTCGACCCTGAGCGCGGACCGACGCACCCGGCGCTTCGCCATCGCCCGGGCTAGAATCGCGGACACTAGGTAGACGCCGCCCGCCAGCAGGATGATCGTCGGCCCTGCCGGCAGATCGGGGCCGTAAGACAGGGCCACGCCCGCGGTTGCAAACAGGCTGCCGAGCAGCGTAGCGAGCACCATCATGCGGCCCAGGGAGTGCGTGTAGTGCCCCGCCACTGCTGCGGGGAGGGTCAGCAGCGCGATGACCAGAATCAGCCCAACCACCTGGATGAGCAGCACCACCGTTACAGCGACCAAGACCAGCAGAAGAAGATAGAAGAAGGTCACCGGCACGCCGCGCAGGCGGGCAAACTCTTCGTCGAAGGACACGGCCAGGAACTGCCGGTAGAAGAGCCCGACGATCAGAAGAAGCAGGGCATCCAGCGCGGCCATAAACCACAGCTCGCGAGCCGGCACAAGCAGAATGTTGCCGAACAGGTAGCTCATGAGGTCCGTCTGGTAGCCGGGGGTCTTGGCAATGAACAGGATCCCTACCGCCATGCCGATCGCCCACAGGGCGCCGATGAGAGTGTCCTCCTGCGCCTGCCACTTGAGCCGCACCCCACCGATGAGCAGGGCGGAGACCACCGCCGCGACCAGTGCCCCGACCAGGGGGTCGAAATCGTAGTAGAGGGCCGCCCCCATGCCGCCCAGCACCGAGTGTGCGATACCTCCCGCCAAGAAGGCGATGCGCTTGACCACCACAAAGGCACCAACGACGCCACAACCTACGCTCGCCAGCAGGCCGGCAACCAAGGCCATTTGCAGGAACGCGTGCTGGTGTAGTGCGGTAAGAAACTCTGTCATGAGCTGCCTTGAAAAACTCCCGCAAATCCGCCGAAGGTCATCGGTAACTACGATCGAGGAATCCGGCGATGCCGGCTTTCATCCGCGCCTGCTTGTCACCAGGATCAGTGCCTGTGCGCCACCATGCGTACATTCTCGCCGTAGAGCTCCCGGATCACCTGGCCGTTGATGGCATCCGTACGATGACAGACCAGAGTACGGTTGATACAGGCAACGCGACCCACGTAGCCGGACACGAAGGCCACGTCGTGGGAAACAACCAGGATCGTCATTCGCTCGTTCAGCTTGCGCAGGAGATCGAAGATTTCGCTTTCCAGACGCAGGTCGATATTGGCCGTGGGCTCGTCCAGCATCAGGATGCGCGGCTCGCTGACCAGGGCTCGCGCAAGCAGAACCCGCTGAAGCTGGCCGCCGGAGAGGGTGCCGATCTGCCGCTTCCCCAGGTCCGCCGCCTCCACCTCGACCAAGGCCTGATGCGCCGCGGCCCTGTCCGAGCGACGATAGCGCCCGAGCCAGGAACCGTTCCCCAGCCGTCCCATGAGCACCGTCTGCTCGACGGTGATCGGAAAGTCCCTCGGGAACGGCGGGTACTGAGGAACATAGCCCAGGGCGCGGCGGGATTTGTGCGGATGACGGCCCAGCACTCGGATGTGGCCTGCTTGGGGCTCCAGGAGTCCCAGGATCAGCTTGAGCAGGGTACTCTTGCCCCCCGCGTTCGGACCGACGATACCGAGAAACTCCCCCTCCGCCACCTCCAGGTCCACCGATTGGAGCACGGGCGTATCGCCGTAGGAGAAGGTCACACCTCGAAGCTCGACGACAGTGTTTCCCGGAGCACTCAAGGCGTCCCTGCCTGCGCAATCAAGCGCGTGACCCGGCGAAGGTTCTGAACATAGTCCGGTGAAAGCGGATCGATGAACTCCACACGCCCACCAATGGCCCGTGCCACCTGTTGAGCCGATTTCTCATCAAACTGGGGCTGGACGAAAACGACCTTCACCCCTTCCCTTTTCGCCTGCTCGATGAGGGCTGCGAGGGTCCGCGGGCCCGGCTCCTTGCCCTCCGTTTCGATGGGCACTTGGGTTAGGCCGTAGGTGTCCGCGAAATACCCCCATGCGGGATGGAAGACCATGAAACGGCGGGCCGGAAGATGCGCAAGCTGCTCTCTGATATCACGGTCGAGGGCGTCGAGCTCCGCGGCAAAGGCCGCGTAGTTGGCGGCGTAGTCATGCCCCCCGGTGGGGTCTAGCTCGCTCAGCGTATCGCGGATATTGCGCGCCATGATCTTCACCAGGGGTGGACTGGTCCAGATATGGGGATCTTTCTCCTCCCCGTGGACGTGGATGGCCTCGCTCCCCCCCGCAACGTCGCCTTGATCCGAAGCGCTCAACTCCCGCAACGGGATACCCTTGCGCACATCGAGCATCCGCAGGTCCGGGTTTGCCGCGCGGATGCGCGTCATCCAGGCGTCCTCGAAAGGAACGCCGGTACGCACGTAGAGATCGGCCTTTGCCAGCTCGGCGACCTGCCGTGGCGACGGATCGTAGGTCGCCGGGCTGTGCCCCGGCTGGACCATGGTACGCACCTGGACGCGTTCGCCCCCGATCCTCTCCACGAAGGTCTGTTGCGGCGGAACGCTGACAAAGACCCGGAGCACCTCGCCCCCCTCACCAGCCTTGGGCAGCGCGACGAGCGCAAGCGCCAACACCATCAGGACGAGCGTGTTCCGGCTACGGGAAGCGGCACCGGTCAATGGTCTGTCGCGGAGAATCATCGAGAATTGCGAGGTCCCGGGCAGCCGAAAAAAACCGTTACATTATAACATCTCGTCTTCCCACCGCGCGCAGGCGAAGGGATCTTCGACCGGCTGCTCCCATTTCAGCCCGGAGTTCTCGACCGTCAATGGCGCCTGGAGATATCCGACCGTCGCATCGGCGGGATGGCGACACGCGACAACGTCTTTCGATAACGGGAAAATCTTGCAAGTTTTGGTTAACGCGTCGTGAGCGACCGGACATCTCTCTCATGTGCCAGCCGCCCAATGAGGTGGATTCTGAGAGATGCGATGGTGTCGCGAAGGGTTCCCGGATCCACCTCAGCGCACTTCCGCCTCCTGCCGCTGGAGAACCGGGTGCTCATTGATTCTCCAGCGTTGGGGTTCGTCGTAACCTTCTTGATCGGTATGACGAAGTCGCGACCAGACCGCGATCGCGACCACGACGGTGATGATGAGCAAGGCCGCTAGGCCTTTACGATTCGTCACATTGGCGTTACCTGGATCGGCGGAGCTACTGGAGTGCGTCGGAGGCGGAGCACAGCGTACGACGCATGTGGGTTTGCCCGATCAGCCTGCCCCCCCGTAGATCTCCGCCCTGACCTCGATGCGGCGGTTCTTTGCGCGGCCCTGTTCGGTCTCGTTGGTCGCCACCGGGTCCCTCTCGCCGGCACTCTCTGTCCGGATGCGTGCGGGATTGAGCCCTCCGACATTGACCAGGTAATTCTTGCTCGCCGCCGCACGGCGTAAACCGAGCTCGTAGTTGTATTGCTCACTTCCCACGGAGTCGGTATGGCCGATGATGGTCAGCTGCTCCTCTCCCGAGGTGGCTTTGACGCGGCGCGCCAGATCGTCGAGCGCGCGCTTCATTTCGGGCTTAAGAGTGGACTTGTTGAAGTCGAACTCATCGTTCACCAGGTCGATGGTGTAGCTCTGAATGATCTCTGCGCCTGTCTTCGGGTATTCCCGCTCGATCACGCAGTTGGGGGCAAGCTTGAAGAGGTGATCCTGCCCCGGTTCGATCATTACCAGCTGCCGACACTCGTTAAACGCCAGATAGTATCCGAACGCATAGTCTCCCGGCGCTAGCCTGAAGGAATAGCGTTGCCCGCGCCAGAAACCGTATATCTCGGTTCCGTCGATCAGAAATATCATCGGAACCGGAGCGCCCATCCAGGACTTGTCACGGTACACGGTGACCTTCGAGGTAGTAACCGCTCCGCGGGATATCGGGGGATCGTTTATGACTCCGACCCTAATCCCACATCCGCTCAGAAACAGCAGCGCTACAAGCAAAGAAACCTTTTTCACTCTTATCCCCGTCGACATCACTACCAGCCTCGCGGCACCGCAAGAGCGTCGGCCCAAAAGCCTGTTCGCTCTTCGCCGGTTCCGGCCCCGGCATCCTCGCACAGAACCCGGTCGGCTGGCGACTCTTCGGCGGCATGTTTGTGGAGGCAACACGCATAGACCGACCGGACCATGCCGACCATCGCGTGGACGTCATAAGCCAGCGGCGAGCAGGTTTTCCGACGGAGAGCGCCTCCGGTACCATAGAGGCCCGCGTCGCTTGGATCGCCCATGCTTATTCGCCTGCTCCTGCTCGGTCTCGTCGCCGCCGCGTTCGCGCTTGAGTCTTCTGAGTTACCGTCGCCGCCGCCCATCGCCGACTTCCTGCTTGGCCTGACCGGTGACTGGGAAGGCGAGGCATATCGAACGCCGCAAGGCCGGCTTCCCTATGCGATTCGCTTCGAACGAACCGCCGAAGGTCATGTTTCAGCGGTTGCCAATCCGGGCGGCGCCCTGCATCACTGGACCTTCTTCGAGGAAGCGGGCGCGCTGAGACTCAGGTTTCTCACCACCTTTGGGGGCAACGATGAACCCATCCACTTGGTCGCCAATGGTTCCGCAGCGGACGCCTTCGAGTTTCGAAGCGGAACGCTCGAACATCTTCGGGTGCGGATCGAGCCGCATGATCGGATGATCGACGTCGATGTCTCCCTCCATGGCAAGCCTCACGTCGGCATTCGCTGGGCGCGACCGTAGCAGAAACGCCGAACGAATCCGCCCAAAGCCCTATCCGGCATGGACGAGCGGCGGGGATGGGCTCCGGTTCGCAAAATCCGCGGGGGTCCTCAGCTACTCTTTGGGTGTAGCCGGCTTCGTGAAGCCGCTGTTCGACATCGAGAAACGCCTTCCTATCCCCGTCTCCAGCCCCCAGCATTGGGGGCTTTTTTGTTGTTCGGGCGGGATGGGCGGCGCCAACTGGAGCCGCCCATCCGACCCGATCAGCGGTCAATCCCCGATCTCGGCCCCTCTTCGTCGTCCTCTACCGGATCTTCCACGTTCCGTTTCTCGGCCTCAAAGGCGAATTCCCGCAGGATGCGCGTCTTTTCACAGTCTGCGAACCGCGCCAGAACCTGCCGCATCAGCGGCCGATAGCCTAAACCGCTCAACTGGGCGATCAGCTTGAAATCCTCTATCAGCGACTTCTGTAAGCGAATGGAGATCGGTTGCAGCTCAAGGGCCGTATCGATCGCGGCCTCGTTGGAGTCCTCTATCAACGCGGCGAGGTTGACGTCGGCACCGAGCTCGCGGCGGTCCCAAGCTTCCTCGGTTCCTGGAACCCTACTGCTACTTTCTGTTTTTAGGAGTTTTTCGCTTCTTGTCCGCTAGGACCAGACATGCATTTCAGTACGAATGGGCTACCGAACAAACGAAAAGTCGGAGAACCCGGGTCAGGAACTGGACCCTGCAATCGGAAGCTAGGAAACCGCACCGGGGATCATACTGGCAGGATTCGCAAATCCGTTGCCGACGTCCCATCACTGAAAATCGTACGCTCATCACCGATCGGCCGTTTTCGCGCGACAACGTGGCGCTCGAGCGCGCCATTTTGAGAAAATATTGAGAAAGTTTTGAGAAGAGGAGTGGATGCGTATCCTCAGATTACAACTCCACAAGAAGTTGTCTCCCCATCCCTTTGTTTTCCGCATCTTTTAGGAAGATACGCGGTGTCGACCGGGGCATCGGCTGACACCCAATCACCATCCGACTTTCAGGTGTGCTACTGCGCGTAAGTCTTTGAAATTGGTCGGGGCGAGAGGATTTGAACCTCCGACCACCTGAACCCCATCCCGTTGTGGCTCGCGGGATCCTTTCAACATCAATAACCTGCGGCAGCTGCCGTGTGCCATTGTGAGCCTCAACGAGCCCTTATTAGCGTGAATGGTATTCCACGTTCGCACACTTTCCGGCACACCCTATTCGGATCGCGCCAGACCAAATGGAATCGCTAAGAATGCGTGTCGGATGCAGCGAATCGGAGAGGTGGCTAGGCAGCCTCCACTACCAGACGATGTTTGCATGGCGGTACGGGCCGCCCAAGCTTCTGCAAGCTCTCCAGATGCAGATCCAACGCCTCACAGGCGTTGGCAAAGGCCTCGCTCAACGTATCGCCGCTCGTGATGATCTCGGGGATGTCCGGAAACTCGACCGTGTATACCGGTTCTTCGGGTCGATAAAGAATGCGAAACACGTAATCCCGATACTCGTGGACTGTTGTCATCATAGTCCGAGAACCTCCAGCAATCTTCGAATGTCTGCAGGATGGCAGGTCTTGTGTCCGCCGTGCGGAACGACAACGGTCAGGACCTTTCCGTCCCCACGGTGATAGGTTCGATGACTGCCTCGTTGGTTAAACAAGACGAATCCCTCCGAGCGAAGCAAGGTGTCCACCTCCGCGAAACGGACATTCCCCGGAGACCTACGCATCTTTTGCAGCGCCTTCTCGCGGCGCGTCACTTCTACCTCCTATCCGCCGTTGGACCGCGTATCACTTCAATGTTCGTCAATTTCTCAAGAATACAGGGATTCCGTGCTCCCGTACCACAGACTCAGAGCGCAAAGGAATGGCGCAACCGCACAGGCTTTGGGCGTTGAGCTGAGTGGAGGATATCATCCGTTCGATGGAGAACCACGACGTCGAAGCTTTACGGGAGGAAATCTCCCGCACCGAAGCCCGCCTGGCCGAGCTTGACGATGAGCGTACACACGTATTCCAGCGCCTCTGCGAGCTGAAGGCTCAGCTTTCCTCGCTCCGGAGATCCGAAGACGCATGCGCGACTGAGCAAACAGGAGCGAGTGGCAACGCCCCCTCGACCTCCGCGGAGAAAGTCGCGCTGTTCATGAAACTCTTCCGCGGCAGAGTAGACGTCTTCCCCAAGCGCTGGGAAAACGCCAACAAGGGCACCAAAGGCTACTCACCAGCGTGCAGCAACGAATGGACGCCGGGCGTATGCGACAAGCGCAACGTCAAGTGTGGCGAGTGCCCGAATCAAGCATTCATCGCGGTGACGGAACAGACAATTCGCGACCACCTCCAAGGACGCCACGTGGTGGGAGTGTACCCGATGCTACCCGACGAGACCTGCTGGTTCCTCGCCGTGGATTTCGACAAGGGGCAGTGGCAGGACGACGTCACTGCCTTTGTGGAAACGTGCCGAGACAAGGGTGTCCCCTGCGCCGTTGAGCGCTCGCGATCCGGCAACGGTGCGCACGTCTGGTTCTTTTTCACTGCCCCGGTGCCAACCGCTACCGCGCGCAAGATGGGCTGCTTTCTCCTCACCGAGACCATGTCGAAGAGGCATGCGTTGCCCATGACATCCTACGACCGCTTCTTCCCCAACCAGGACACGATGCCCAGTGGCGGCTTCGGCAACCTGATTGCCTTGCCCTTCCAAGACGGCCCACGCCAAAAGGGAAACTCTGTGTTTGTCGATGAGACCTGGACACCCTACCCCGACCAGTGGGCATTTCTGGCATCGGTGCCTCGTCTCTTGCCTGCTGACGTAGAAGCGCTCGCCCGCGAGGCAACCGAGAAGGGTCAGGTGGTCGGAGTACGGATGGCCGAGCCTACCGAGGAGGAGGGTTCGGCGACGCCGTGGACACGCCCGCCGTCACGCCGGAAATCCAGACCAGACATTGAAGCACCGCTTCCCGATTGCGTCCATGCCGTCCTGTCCCAGCTTCTATTCGTAGAAACCGATAGCCTCCCATCTCCCTTGATCAACAAGATCAAACGCCTCGCCGCTTTTCAGAATCCCGAGTTCTACAAACGGCAAGCGCTGCGCCTGTCGACAGCCCGCACGCCACGCATCATCAGCCGTGCCGAGGAGCATCCGCAGCACATCGGTCTGCCGCGCGGGTGCATCGATGATCTCACAGGGCTGCTCTCCTCCTATCGCATCGGTCTTTCCGTGGACGACAAACGCACCGAAGGCAGCGAGCTGGACCTCTCCTTCCAGGGTGAGCTCACTCCGATCCAGGACGAAGTTGTCCAGGCGATGATCCAACACGATCTTGGTGTGTTTGTGGCCCCACCCGGATCCGGCAAGACCGTCGTGGGGGCCAATTTGATCGCTCGCCGGAAGCGCAACACCCTCGTGCTCGTGCACCGCACTCAGCTGCTCGAGCAGTGGAAGAGCCAGCTCGCAATCTTCCTCGACCTGAAGCCGAACCAGGTCGGCCAGATCGGCGCCGGCAAACGCAAGCCGAATGGCAGCTTGGACGTAGCCACGTTCCAGAGCCTCGACCGAGAGGACGGCGTAGACGACAGCGTCGCGACGTACGGCCAGGTGATTGTCGACGAGTGCCATCATGTTCCTTCGGTCTCGTTCGAGCGGGTGATGCGCGAGGTGAAGGCCCGCTATGTCATCGGGCTGACCGCTACGCCGCGCCGGAGAGACGGACATCACCCGATTCTGCAATTCGAGCTTGGCGCGGTCCGCTACACCATCAACGCCAAGAGTCAGGCCGCTGCCCGGCCTTTCGACCACAAGCTGGTCATCCGGGAAACAGCGTTCCGACTCTCCGGTGACCAAGCCGATATTGGCATCCTAGAGATTTACCGCCAATAGCACTTGTAGAGGAAGACCAATAATAGCTCGATGTAGTATCTACTAAATCACAAGTTGGTTTAACTTTTTTGTAATTT
>JAYEJW010000575.1:0-6260 GCA_034716535.1 Pseudomonadota bacterium | reverse complement strand
CCACAGAATGCAAGCGTTATTATTTCATATGCATGGCTACATTATGAAAAATTACAAATGGCGAAAAGTCAGTGACCACGGGGGCTAGCGGCTGAAATTGGCTAGTTTCGGAGGGGTAAAGTCCGACTAGGCTCCCGTATCGCGCCATCGGCCCTTACCGCCAGCCAAGCGCATTCTGGCTACCGCTCACTCCGCCGTTTCGCCCGCAGCGCCAACAACCCTGCCGCAAACAAGCGGTGGAACCGCTCGATTGGCTAGTGTTGTTTCCAAGAGTATTTCGTCGCGAACTTCTAAGATTCTCCCACCTAGCCACCGGCTCTTAGACGGTGCCGTAGTCTGAGAAACTGCGCCCGTGGAAAGGTCCGGTGTCGACCCTTTGCGGACGTAACGGGCCTGTGCGGAGAGTTGTCTAATTTGCGCCACATCCGACTCTACAGATCGGCTTGTTGAAACCGGCTTTTGCGATCCTCCGCCGATCATGGGCTTGCCGTGGTGACGGCAGAAGTGTCCCACAACCGGACCTTTGGGACGAAGAAATGCGGCTCGCGAATAGGCGGAAACTCGTCTCTGCAAACGCTCCCTGCTCACGACAGCTTCAATACCGTAAGCAGCCTTTGCGTAACGCAGCGAAATAGCGGCTGCGTTCCCTCCTCGGACAATCAGTCTCAATCGGCGAATCGCCCAATTCTTCATGGTGGTGCGGTGCGCGAGACCAAGCAGAGGCGGCACTCTACGAACGCCTGTGAATCCGACGCCACTCTGCCGGGGAAAATCCCGACCATCGCTTGAAGGCACGAATGAAGGCAGTCGAGTCCGAGTAATCGAGTGCCGCCGCGATTCTTGACAGCGGCACCGTGGTCTCGGCGAGTAGATGTCGGGCTACCTCGTAGCGGGTGTCTTCGAGCTCCCGGCGGAAGGTCGTACCCTCTGCACGCAGGCGGCGATTCAGCGTGCGCTCATGCATCCCGAGCTGTTCTGCAATGACGGTAACCCCGCCGTTTCGAACCGCCAGCGACCGGCGCAGCAACTTCCGCACCTCGCCTACGAGGTGCATCTGTTGGTCGGCATGGAGCGCATGCGCTTCCTGCTCCAGATGGCGATGAAGTACCGGATCCGCTCTAGCAACCGATTGGTCCAGTTCGTGTGTCGGGAATCCCAGGGCGTTCCGCTCCGCGTTGAAGTGTAGGGGCGCCCGGAAGAAGCGCCGGTAGGGCACCAGATCTTGCGGTGCACGCCGCGACAACAGCACCGCTGTGGGATTCCATTCTGCCCCGCAGAGTTCGCGCATGACCTTGCAGGCGACGGTCATCGCGAGGTCGTTGATCTGGTTGGTTGCTTCTACTCCGGATAGATGGATGGCGTAGCCGAGGCACGTGCTCCGATCATTCGTGACCAGGGTAGCCACGCCTCCTCGATCGTGCAGATCCAGGTGGTGCACGAGATCTCGGAGTGCGGTGCCCACGTCGGGAGCGGTTTGGAGCATGAACCCCGCAACTCCGAGGGACTCGGGGGTAACCCGCTCGCCCAGCAGCAAACCGAGGTGCTCGCATCCCGTCGCCGCTACGCAGCGGGCAAGCAGCCTGCTTACGGGGACGAAGGGGATCTCGACGTCGGGATCCAGGAACCGAGCGGGATCTAAGCCCGTGCTGGCAAAGATAGGATCGGGATCGCAACCTAGGTCACGCAGGAGTGCCGGCAGGCCCGTCAGTGGGCCGGCGCGGACGAACCCGTCGAAGGGTGCGCCCTTTTGCCTCCGAGCGGGCACGCTGGACTGAACGGACTTCCGCCCCATCTGGAATCCTCGACTCTCAAGTGTCCGAAATTGTCAGCAAATAGTTCCCGTGTGGCAAGACGGAGGAGAACGATCCCGCGATAAAATTGCATGTGTCACGCCTGAGGTTGGGAATCCGTTCGGTTCCTGCCAGCGCAAAATCCGAAGCGCGGATACCCCACGCGGAGCGCACAACCTTATTGCGTTCTCCGCTCTGCGGCAGGGCACATGTGCGGTTCTGCTCGGTACGGATGCCGGCCAGGCAGGTGCAGACTGCAGCGGTAGCGCGGGCGCGAACCCGGTTGTCCCGTCAAGCGCGTCGGTGTGCGCTGACCGCCAGGAAAAACATAAGCAAGAGCGACGGTCCGGACGCCAGGGTCTGTGAATAATCCCTGTCGCTGATGATTTCTCGGAAGGAGGAAACAGCTATGCACACCCCAAGAGGTTTCTCGTGCTCGGGTGCGAGGGTCCTTGCCGCCGGCGCCATGCTGATGGCCACGTCCGCAGCGATGGGCGCCCCGAAAGAATCTTCCGACGATTGGCAGTTCGGTGCGGTCATCTACGGCTGGCTGCCGAGCCTCAGCGGCGATCTGCAATTAAGCCCCCGAGGCCCCGGCGGCGAAATCAGCGTCGGCGCGGACAAGATCATCGACAACCTTCAGTTCACGTTCATGGGCTCGTTCGAGGCACGTAAGGGTGCCTGGTCCGGATTCACCGACGTCATCTACCTGGATCTCGGTGGCGACAAGTCGAAGTCCGTAAGCGTACCGGACGGCACGATACGCATCCCGCTCGATGCGGACCTGGGGATGAAGGGCTGGATCTGGACCCTGGGCGGCGCCTACACCGTCTGGCGCGACCAGAGGTCACACCTGGACCTGCTCGCCGGCGCCCGCCTCCTATCCCTGGATCTCGACCTCAAGTTGACGGGCGGCGGTCCGTTGCACCGCGACCGCAAGCTGTCCGAGTCCGTCGATCTCTGGGATGGTATCGTGGGCGCAAAAGGAAGGATCGCTCTGAATGACCGCTGGTTCCTGCCCTATTACGCGGATGTCGGCACCGGCGACTCTGACCTGACCTGGCAGCTGTTCGGCGGTGTCGGCTACGCGTTCGACTGGGGTGAGGTCAGTCTGGCTTACCGTTATCTGGTGTACGACCAGGGCAGCGACAAGCCCCTTCAGAATATTGGATTCGGTGGGCCCAAGCTGGGCGTCGGTGTCCGATTCTGATTCCGAGCATTGACGTTGAAAGTAATGAGGAAAAAGGCCATGCCTTACATGTCTTCTGAGAAGAGGCGCCCCATGCGGCGGTATCTATTAACCTTGGCGTTAGGGCTCGTCGCTGGCGGCGCTTCAGCCGGTACCGTTGAGACCACCGGCACGCCCGGCTCGCCGAGCGCCACCACCACCATCGACGGGAAACAACTCCCACCACCACCGGACAAGGAGTTCGGCGGCAAGATCAAACGCAATGCTCTTGAATCGACACCCTACTGGCCGCCCCGAGTGGTGCCACCGGAGGGTGCGCCCAACATCCTTCTGATCATGACCGACGATGCGGGTTATGGCATCTCCAGCACGTTTGGCGGCGTCATACCCACGCCGAGTATGGACCGTATCGCCGAGAGCGGTTTGCGCTACACGCACTTTCACTCCACGGCGGTCTGCTCACCGACGCGGGCGGCTCTGCTTACCGGGCGCAACCACCACCAGATGGGCACGGGCATGATCCCGGAAGGGACAACCGGTTACCCCGGCTACAACGGCACCATGACCAAGGACAATGCGACCATTGCCAGGATCCTCAAGGGCCACGGCTACGTGACCTCGTGGTTCGGCAAGAACCACAACACGCCGGATCTCCAGACCAGTAAGATCGGGCCCTACGACCAGTGGCCCATTGGCATGGGCTTCGATTACTTCTACGGCTTCATGGGCGGGGACACCAGCCAGTGGCAGCCGGGCAACCTGGTCCGCAACACGACCTACATCTACCCCTACGATGACGAGCCCGGCTGGAACCTGGTCACGGCGATGGCGGACGATGCGATCCAATACATGAATACCGTGGACGCCCTGAATCCGGATCAGCCCTTCTTCCTCTACTATGCGCCCGGCGCGACCCATGCACCCCATCACCCCACACCGGAGTGGATCGAGAAGATCAGCGACATGCACCTCTTCGACGAGGGCTGGCACAAGCTGCGCGAAACGATCTTCGCCAACCAGAAAGAGCTCGGTGTGATACCCCAGGATGCCAAGCTGACACCGTGGCCCGAGGAACACATCAAGCGGTGGGAGCAGCTCACCGACACCGAGAAGAAGCTGTTCATCAAGCAGGTGGATGTCTTTGCCGCCTACGTGGCCTACACCGACCATGAGATCGGCCGCGTGATCCAGACGGTCGAGGACCTGGGCCGGCTCGACAACACCCTGATCATCTACATTACCGGCGACAACGGCACCAGCGCGGAAGGCGGGCCGACTGGTACGCCGAACGAGGTCGCAGCGGTCCAGGGCGTCCATCTGCCGGTGGAGGCGCAAATGCAGTACTACGATGTGTGGGGGTCGGACAGGACCTACCCGCACATGTCGATAGGCTGGACCTGGGCCTTCGACACGCCGTTCAAGTGGACCAAGATGGTGAGCTCACACTTTGGAGGCACCAAACAGGGCATGGCCATCTCCTGGCCCAAGGTGATCAAGGACAAGGGCGGAATCCGCAGCCAGTTCCATCACGTGGTTGACATTGCACCGACCCTTCTCGATGTGATTGGGATTCCACTGCCCGAGGAGATCGACGGCATCGAGCAGAACCCCATGGAAGGCGTCAGCATGGCCTACACCTTCGACGTGAAGAACGTGGACGCGCCTTCGACGCACACGACCCAGTACTTCGAGATGATCGGCGACCACGGGCTCTACCACGATGGCTGGATGCTCAGCAGCAAGGTGGTGCGCCTGCCCTGGGACAACAGCGGAACGGCCGACAAGCATCCCGAGAACTGGCCGTGGGAGCTCTTCGACCTCAGCAAGGACTGGACCCAGTACAACGATGTGTCCGCCCAGTATCCCGACAAGGTCAAGGAGCTCGAGGAGCTTTTCTGGAAGGAAGCCGAGCGTAACCAGGTGCTGCCGATGGATTCGACCACGTTTACCCGTATGCAGGTACCCCGTCCCAACCTCACATCCGGCCGCACGGTGTTCACGTATGCCGGGCCGATCACGGGCACCTCGAACGCCAATGCGCCGAGTGTCCTGGCGTCGTCGTACAACATCAAGGCCGAGATCGAGATCCCCGAGGGTGGCGCCGAAGGCATGCTGGTGACCCACGGCGGGCGTTTCACCGGCTACGGGTTCTATCTGCTGGATGGCAAGCCAGTGTATACCTGGAACGTGCTCGGACTCGAGCATGTCAGGTGGCAAGGCAAAGAGGCTCTGTCTCCCGGCAAGCACACGGTCGAGTTCGACTTCAAGTACGACGGTATGGGTGCCGAAACGCTGCAGTATGGCAGCCCCAGCGGTCTGGGCCAGAGCGGTACCGGCTATCTCAAGGTGGACGGCAAGGTCGTCGCCGAGCAGAAGATGGAGAAGACCGTGCCGTCGGTCATGCAGTGGTGCGAGAGCTTCGACGTGGGCGCCGATACCGGCTCGCCGGTGTACGACGAGGACTACCAGACACCTTTCCGCTTCAATGGCGAAATCGACAAACTGACCCTGACCATCGACCGTCCGAAGCTCTCTCCGGAGGACATCGAGAAGCTGAAGACGGCCATGCAGGCCAACCCGGCGAGCGAGTAGTAGTGCTCGAATAGAGGACGGGGCCTTGTGCCCCCCTTCCGACGGGATCGAAAAGACGGTATTGCCTGTCGGTGAGCTGATCAAGTGGATCGCGGGTGCGGTCCTTTAGCTTCGGTTTATCGCGGCGCTCGCAACGCGTTGCGTCGAACGATTGCGCCCGTCGCGATACCGCGCGTCGCGGCGGTAGACGCTTGTCGCCTCAAAGTCTGCAGTAGCGCCAGAACCTGTCACTGACCACAACCCGAGGGCGCTCGAATACGGATCGGTGCACCCTTTCCATGTGTCGGGAACCGATTTCCGCTATCAGCGTTTAGCTGACACTGCAAGTAGACGGCCAGAGGATCAGAGCGGGCAAGCGTTCACGGTTGCTCACGCGTACAGGTGGTTGTGACGTTTTTGCCACACAGAGGACTCCCGACTCAATCCGCTTACTTCCGCTTATGGCCGGACACCGACCAAACCTGCCGAAACTGCCGCGGTGCTCAGATTGCTGCACTGCAATGGCCCGCTGTCGACCAACATCAGGCGAAACGAACCCGGGTCAAGGTGAGCCTGGAGTTACCCCACGGCAAATCCGTTCTAACCAGCCTGATCGCATGTAAGTTGCGATCGGGGGACCGAATTGCCGGTCATGCGCAGATAGTCGAAGACACGCCGAACATTACGGGCGAGCTTGTCGATAGTGGCGG
>JAYEJW010000574.1:0-6284 GCA_034716535.1 Pseudomonadota bacterium | reverse complement strand
CTAAACTCGACCCTCCGCTGTGTGCTCGTGGGAGAAACCTGTGCCGCTGCGGCAGGCTACAAGTGCGCTCTGGAAGCTAAGAACTGCAACAGGAATTGCCGAGAGGAATTCAACGATGTAGACGGCTGTGCCAGTGCAGCCGGTACATCCTCCACCCTTCAGGGCTCACAGAGCTCGCCATCAGCCTGTCCAACGGTTGCCTGGCACGAGACGGGAAGAGGTTCATCCGTCACGTTGGCAAGAAGAGGCTCGGAGTCGACATCGCCACCTGTAGGTCGGCGGCGGTTTTCGCCATTCCTGCTCGCGGTTACCTTCGGTATCCTGGGGGGAAGTTCGGCTCTTCCTGCAGGTGGCGCCGAGTCAGGGACAGGATCCGCAAATGTACGGGACTCTCAGGATTCGAGCTCTTCCGGCACCACGGCGTCACTCCCCCCCGAGATACCCGTATTTGACAGAGCAACCGAGATCCCCAATCACTACAGTCGCGAAGCCTTAGAGGTGCTGGAGGCCTTTGCGCTAAGCGGAAGCCTACCCACGAAGATCCTGAAAGATCACAGGACACTGATCCGTGCGCTCCCGGAGGCAACGACTTGGGCGGTGATCGAAGAGTTCTACGAAGGGGCGCTATCATCTTCCTGGCAGTCCGAACCGGAGATGCGTTTTGCACGCGCGGACGAGGCCATTGAGCAGCTCCCCGCCTGGAGGGCATGGACGCGGCAGACGTCGGCGCAGGGAGAGGTTCTTTCGATCTACAGGGTCAGCGTGCCTGGGCTGGGTGGAACATTCCTGATCATCGATTATCTTGCCCTGCAGGAGAGCGGGGATCGTTAGGAAGGGCGTCGGTCTGTCAGGCGGGGGGTGACGGTTGGCTGCGGGGCCGGATCGCCCGACGATTCCGACCTTGGACGGCCCCACTGTGGTTGTCGGGCTTGGACACGTTGGCGGTAGGGTCGAGGGCTGGCGCGGTGGCCCGTAGGGCATCCCTTGTCTGTGTCCGGAGTTTCCCCCTTCGTGCCCGTGTAGGGATGTCCGTGGCTCCGTCTCCAGCCCCCGCCACATCGCACGCAGCATGCGGATTTCCCGCACTACGCGCTCCTGCACACTTCTCGTCATGGGTTATGAGACCTTCCGGCCGGAGCGACTTTCGGCGATGAGACAAGATATCGGACTCGATAGTCATCGAACAGTCCGGTCGTCTCGTACAGCCACCGCCTACTCCACCGCTTCCAGCCGAAGCCTTGACGCAATCGGGCTTGTGCCAGGTGACGCCTCATCTTCTTTTCTACCCAGTTCCGGATGAACGACATGCACCGACTCGCGTGCCCAACCGAAAAGTAGTTCACCCAGCCCCGCAGGATCGGATTGATCCTTGCGACCAATACCTGGATCGGCTGAGATCTGTAGCGACGGAACCACATCTTGAGTTTCCGCAATAGCGCTGTGCGCTTTTTCAGCTGCGGCGTGCGCAGCGGCATCCACCGCCCCGCACGACTCCGCACTCGACGGAACTCAAATCCAAGGAATCCGAAGCTCTCTCCTCTTGTCAGGTCTACTTGCCGGCTCTTTTCCTCGTTCACCTCAACTTGTAGCTTGGCCAACTCCTCCCGAAGCCGCCTGTCAACCGCCTTGCGAAGCCACCGATGCCGCGGATGGGAATCCACCAAGATCACCAGATCGTCAGCAAATCGAGCGTACTCGACCGCTGTCCAGCGACCGTTGCGCGTGACCTCCTTTGCTCGTTCCAGCATCCTATCCACCTCGTTGAGGTAGAGGTTGCTGAGCAACGGGGAAATCACGCCACCTTGGGGAACTCCCCGCTTCCCGGACACTCGCAAAATCATCTTGAGCAAGTGCATCACGTCATCGTCCTTGACTCGCTTCGCCACCTTCTCTAACACGAGGTGATGTCGCACCGTGTCGAAGTAGGAGCGGAGATCAAAATCGATGACATCGGTCTTGCCCTGGATGATCGCATCCGAGACGCGTTGAACCGCGCCATGCGCCGTCCTCTTGGGGCGGTAGCCATACGACCCTGGCTGAAAGTCCGCCTCGAAGATGGGCTCCAGGATGAGCTTGAGCGCTCCCTGGACCACCCGGTCCCGGATGGCAGGGATCGAGAGCACGCGGACTTCGCCCCCGTCCTTCGGGATCCCCACCTTCCGAACCCGTAGGGGACGATACCTGTGCCCGCTAAGCTCCTGACGGAGCTGCGCGACGAACTGCTCCACGCCTAACGCCTCGATCGCCTCGAAAGTCACCCCGTCAATTCCCGGGGCTCCGTTATTCTTCTTGGCGAGCCGATACGCCTCGTAGAGCGTCTCCGTCTTGCACACGTGCACGTACAGACCCCAAAAGCGCCAAGACGGTTCAGCCTTCGCCTTGACGTATATCCTACGCCTCAGGTCCTGCAGATCTACTGGTGCTTTTCTCATTTCACCACTGCCTCCCTTGTTGACGAAGGATCTGTGTGCAGCAGGGCCCCTTCGCTCCACGGGCGTTACCCCGCTTCATAGCTACTACGGACCCGGCCGCCACCGTCTCGTCTTCGACCGACTTCCCGGGGTCTCCGGTTATACGGCCAATCCTGCTCCGTCGATTTCTCGACGGGACGAGGACGGCTTCTCCAGTTGCTCAGCATGTCCTTGTCACCGTGCTACCCCTACCACCCCGCCGGAGCGACTTGTCGCCACAGTCAGATTGCGACAAGCCATGCTGCCTTCACCTGATAGGAGAGGGCTCGGCCTCCGGTATCCTTTTCTGACGAGGCCACCTATGGGTTCACTTGCGTTACGGCCCGGTAACTCGCTCACCGTCCCAAGGACGGCTTTGTCGATCAGCTTCACCAGCTTTGTTTCCTCCACGGGTGTGACCCAAGCTACGGGGCTTCTGACTCTTGCCCCGGCGGGACTTACTCCCACTGAACATGCCAGCCTTCGCTGGACGCACTCCTATCCGAAAATAGGATCGTGGCGTAACTTGAACTCACAGAATGGTTTGCGTGTGGGTAGATTTCGCCGATGGGAGTCGATTGGTACCCGATCGGGTGCAAACAACGGGTCAACCTCGGCCCTCTTGGGTCTTGTGCCACCGTTTATGCGTGGAAAACCCAGGATTCCAGGGGTACTTGCGGAGTTGTTCCGGGATTCTGAGGGACCGCCTCGGACTATACTGAGTGAGCCGCGACCGGTGAGGACTCGAGGCCGCGCCAAACAGAAGACTGGATCGACTTCGGGCTGACGTGGGTCGGTGAGGGTCTCAGAATGATCCCTGAGCGTTGGATCGTCAGGCGAGCGTCGGGGTAGAAGACCAGGACTTGGCGGATCTTGTCGACGAACCGCTCCTTGAAGGTACGGGTCCGGTTGTAGTCGCAGCCGAACTGGGACTGAAGCGCGCGCCAGGGAATCGTCTTGGAGGGGCGCTCGAGGTAGCTCATCCGGTAGGTGAGCGGAATGTGTCAATGGGTTTGAGACACGTGGGATTCGCATTTAGGGAAGCTCCAGTTGTGTCGTGGGACCCGTGAACTGGAGCGTGCCGCAGTCAGGGGCTCGTGCCGCCATCGAGGGTGCGGAGATCGTCGGTTCTGCCACCTCCTCGTGCACCGTCATGGGCGGCGGGTTGATCCAGACGGCCTCGGGCACGTTGCCCGGGGTCGGCCGTTGTCCCTTGAAGCGCTCAGGGTGGGCCTGAAAGGCTTCTTCGAGGACTCGTGAGCGCTGCTCGAGCCGCTCATCGGCACGGCCGTAGTGGACATCCGCCGGGGTCAGCAGGGCGAGGCCGCCGTGGCGATGGTCCTCGTTGTACCACGGGAAGAAGCGGCAGCACAGCGTGCGGGCATCCTGGAGCGAGCCGAAGCGGTCAGGAAACTCCGGGCGGTACTTGAGCGTCTTGAAGTGAGCCTCGGAGAAGGGGTTGTCGGTGCTGGTGTACGGCCGGCTGTGGGTCTTGGTCACCCCGAGGTCGGCCAGCAGCAGGGCTAGGGACTTGGACGTCATGCTCGGTCCCCGGTCTGCGTGCAGCGCCAGCTGGTCGCGGACGATCCCTTGTTTGTCCACCGACGCGCTCACCAGGCGCCGGGCCAGGGTGGCGGACTCGCGCCGGGCCACCATCCAGCCCACCACGTAGCGGCTGAAAATGTCCAGGATCACGTAGAGGTAGAAGTAGGTCCACTTCGCCGGTCCCTTGAGCTTGGTTATGTCCCATGACCAGACCTGGTTGGGACCGGTGGCTAGGAGCTCAGGCTTGGTGTAGACGGGCCGTCGGCACTGGTTACGACGCTCCCGGAGCTCCTGCTCAGCTTCAAGGACGCGGTAGATCGTCCGCACCGAGCATAGGTAGCGCCCCTCATCGAGTAGGGTCGCGTAGATCTGACGCGGAGCGGCGTCGACAAAGCGCTCGCTATGCAAGACCTCGAGCACCACCCGGCGCTCGGGCTCCGAGAGCGCCAGGGGCGGTCGGGGCCGGATGGGCAAAGTCGTTCGCTCCGGTGCCCGCCACCGGTAGAATGTCGCGCGCGGCACCCCAAGCGCCGAGCAGGCGGCTCGGGTCCCAGTCGTCGGCGCGAGCTCGGCCGCGGCCGCGATCAACTCTCGCCGTCCGTTCCCAGGATCTGGGAGAGTTTTTTTTGGACATCGATGATGGTCTCGGCCTGCTCGAGCTTCTTGCGCAGACGCTCATTGTCCCGCTCTAGCTCGGCCACGCGCCGGGCCAGCGGGTTTCTCGGCCGTGCCTTGCGCCCTCGCCTCTTGGGCTGCAGGCCCTCGAGCGCGCCCTCCTCGCGCTGTTGGCGCCACTTGGAAAGGTGCGAGGAGTACAGACCCTCGCGCCGCAACAGGGCGCCGATCTCACCCGGTTCCGAACACGCATCCGCTTCCTGGAGAACCTCGAGCTTGTACGCGGCGCTGAACCGGCGCCGCCGAGCTTTCTCCAACACCTCAGGATCCGGAACGACGGACCGGGACCCGGCGCTGACGACGGTGGCGGAGCCTCCCGTCGCCCTCCGGGCTCCTTCCGGCTCCGCCGGCCCCTGCACCACCGATTCCTCTCTGGCTTCCATCTCTCTCATCTTCTCATCTGACCTCCCCGCCCTTCCTTAATTACCAGGGGGGCCACTGTCTCACTTACATTGGCACAGAGGGAGCGAAGAATGCGCATACATCGATCTGTGTAGAATTCGACTTTCGAAGGAAACCAGATATGACCTCAACCCAATCGCTCGTCCTCATCACCCTGCTCTTCGCCATACCAGGGATCGGTTTCGCGGGGGGACTCGATCCCACCGAAGCCAAGATCGTCGAGATCATCGACTCCCAGGCCGAGGAGGCCATCGGCTTCCTCGCCAGGGCCGTCGACATCAACAGCGGCACCCTCAATGCCGAGGGCGTGCGCCAGGTCGGAGAGCTCTACAACGAAGCCTTCGCGACCCTCGGATTCGACTCCCGCCTCATCGAGCAGCCGGAAGAGCTGCAGCGCGGCCCCCACCTGTTCGCTGAGATCGATGGCACCCAGGGAAAACGGATTCTCCTGATCGGCCACCTCGACACCGTCTTCGAGCCCGACAGCCCGTTCCAGACCATGCGTATCGAAGGCAACAAGGCCTTCGGGCCCGGCACCGAGGACATGAAGGGCGGCAACAACGTCGTGCTGTTCGCCCTCGAGGCACTGCATGAGGCCGGCGTCCTCGAGAACACCAGAATCATCGTGGCGTTTACCGGCGACGAGGAGTATCCCGGTCGCCCTCTGGACATCTCTCGCCGTGATCTCATCGCCGCCGGCCAGCGGGCCGATATCGCTCTGGGATTCGAAGCGGGTGTGCGCGAGATGCGGATCGCTACGATTGCCCGACGCGGCTCCAGCGGCTGGCTACTGGAGGTGACCGCCAGACCTGCCCATTCTTCGCAGATCTTCAAGGAGGGCTACGGCGCGGGGGCCATCTACGAGGCCAGCCGTATCTTGCACACTTTCTATGCCCAGCTGCGTGGCGAGCAGTATCTGACCTTCAATCCAGGGGCCATCGTCGGAGGCACCGAAACATCATATGACCGGCAGGAAAGCCGCGGCACGGCCTTTGGCAAATCCAACGTCATCGCCGAGACCGCCGTCGTCGACGGTGATCTCCGCTTTATCTCCGAGGAGCAGAAGGCTCGTGCCAGGGAAACCATGAGCGCCATCGTGGCGCTATCGCTACCCGAGACGGAAGCCAAGATCAGCTTCTTCGACGGCTACCCCGCCATGGAGCCCACCGAGGCGAACTCCCGGCTCATGGAGACTCTCGGGGAGGTTCTTCG
>JAYEJW010000573.1:0-24554 GCA_034716535.1 Pseudomonadota bacterium | reverse complement strand
GCGCGAAGTGCCGAAGCTGTGGCCCCGGAGCGGGGCGAACCGGGGCATAAAGGCTGTCGCCGAGCGGAAGGCGAAAGGGGGACTGGGACGTCCCGTTTCGCATCCTGAGCACGGCGACACTCCGACATACCCTGTTGCCGGCCCTCGCTCCTCGCGGACGCGCTCCGCTGAGCCGAGCCCGATGAGAAGCTTCCACCGCGGGCCGGGCCCGAGCGGGAGAATCCCCCGCCACCCGCAGACATCCCCCGGGCGCCACCGCCGCCGGCTCTCCCACCGCCACCCCGCGCGAATGCGTCCGTGGCCAGCGCGCCGACGAAGAGGACCGTGCTTGCAATACAGAGGACCTTACGTAGGGTTTGACCTTT
This sequence comes from Pseudomonadota bacterium, assembly GCA_034716535.1. Classification (GTDB taxonomy): domain Bacteria; phylum Pseudomonadota; class Gammaproteobacteria; order Chromatiales; family Chromatiaceae; genus JAYEJW01. The sequence goes on along the minus strand of JAYEJW010000573.1, from coordinate 24,189 downwards.
CATTTCTTTTCTCCTTTCGCGGCAGGGGGAGCGGCTGCCCTTGGGATCTCGGCGAGGAACTGTATGCGACTGGCATCCTTGGGGATGTCGAGGGTAAACAGCGACGTCGGCGGATTGGGCGACAGGTTCCAATCCGAGAAACTCGCCCAGTACTGAGGCTGCCCTTCCTCATGCTTATAGGTGATGACAATTCTGCGAGGCAACGGGTCCCCCGTCGTCGGCAGCCAGACCTGGAAATCGACGCTGTCTGCACGGGCGGCCAGATGATAAAAGGGAGTGCCCCCGAGCATCGCGATCTCGACCATTTCCACCTCCTGGACACGTTTGTCGAGCTCCTCAGGCAGGATGGTCACAAACAGCATGGCCAGCGGCAGGCGCATCTTGAGATCTTTTACGAAATGCGTGATCGCGGCATCGATACTCCCCGGCATCTCGGATGATGCGTACATCTTCCGTGTCGCATTGAGCACGGTGATCGCCTTGCCGTCGAAGGCGATCGTGGTCTCCTCCCCGTCACTCCTGCGCACATCTTCTCTGAAGCGGTCGGGCCGGACGAATAACAACTCACGACTCTCGCCAAACTCGATCTTCTGGCCGGAGTCCTGGACCACGTCATAGCCGCTCTGCTGCTCGACACTGAACTGCTTGAGCTGTGCCATAAAGCTCGCCATGCGCTGCAACTGATCCATGGCGGGAGTGGGAGGAGGGGGAGCGGTGGCAGGTGATTCGACCGCGGCAAGTGCAACGGCCGCAAGCAAGGCCGCCGGTAGGACGGCTCCTGAAGCGATGGTTCTTATAAGACGATGCATGGGCAACCTCCAATTGGTTGGTCGTGAAATGTTGAGCCATCGCCCGGCAAGATCGAGCGGGATTCCCCGGGGCCGGATCGCATCATTGATATGTCGCACCTCTGCTGCAGCGCCAATCTGACCGCCCTGCCGATCTACGCGCCGATTTCGGTGCCTGAGTTAGGCGCAGCTTCCTGGGCGAGCTGCCATCGTGCATGGTGTTCGCGCAGCACAGCGATGGCCTCGTCAGCGGTGTTGACGCAGCGAGGGATGGCCATGTCCTCGGGGTTGGCCAGCTCGAAGCCTGGACGCAGCATATAGTGCTGCGCCCAGGCGACCAGCTCGGCCCACATGTCGCCTAGTCGATGCGGGGATCTCCGGCCCGTCGATCTTGTCGCCGATCCGAGCGGCGGATTACTCCGGTGGCCCCCGCAGGCCCGATCAGGTTGGGCTGATGCGTCTGCGAAGCAGGCGTCGTTTCCTCGGAACCGGATTCCGCAGACTCGGTCGCCGTCGTCTCTTCAACCGTCGTCGTTGTCGTGCCGTCAGGGGATGCAACGGTCGTCGTGGTTTTCGTCTCAGCGCTGGCGGCGGCACCCGCTAGCAAACCGCCGCAGACGAGGGTCAACAACAGAATTTTCCGGCTCTCGAGATTGCTTTTCATTGGGTCGCCCTCTTGAGTTGAGCGGGTTTGTGGCCCGCATTACTTTGTCCAAAACCTCAGGGAAGATTGAGCTCATCGTCCGGCCAGTAACGCGATCCCGTCAGCTTGGCCGCAATCTTCCAACCCTTCTTGGTCAACACGAACATGGCCTTGCCTTCGTTGAATCGCAGTGCGAGCTGATCCTTCTTCTCGCCCGTCATGGTGCCAACTTCGGCCGTTGCATCGAGCCCCTGACTCACGAACCGGTTCAGATCGGCAGCGCCCTCGAACAGGATCACCAGTTGGCGCTCAAAGCCGCCAAACCCGAAACTCAGCCCAGCCCCGGCGGTTGCCATCTTCATGTACGTGCGCGCTTGCGTCTCCCGGTTCACGGCCACGCCCCGTCCATACCCGGCGGCAACATAGAAGCTCGCTTCCCGCGCATCGAATACGGCATAACCGGCGCTCTGATCGAACAGGGATCGGCTCTCGGGGTGCTCCTCGAAAAGCCGCGCCAGTGTATTCTCCGCCATCGCGTCGAGCTTGGCCCGTGTCTCTCCCGGCGTCGCCTCATCACGCAGGCTCTCCTCCGTGGATTCGACGGTCTCGTCCACCGCTGTAGTCGCCTTGCCCACCGCCTTTTCGGCCGCAGTGCCGGCGCTGCGCGCGGTTTCGCCCACCGCGCTCGTTGCCTCTGCCGCGCCTTCCTTCAAGCCATCCAATACGGACTGAGCGCCGGAGACAGCCGGCGTCAGCGCAATCAGCAACCCGTAAACCAACTGGACTCTCATCGTTCGCTCCTCGCCAATGGTTGCGACCTATCTCACATCGAGGCTCGCATTGAAAAAAAGGAGCCCTGCCTGGGTGGATATCGCTCATCGCGTCTCCGCGCGAGGCCTCGACTTAAGCGGCTATAGAAGCCCCTGCGCACGCCGTGCCGCCTCGATGACCTCGATCCCCGCGCGCCTTGCCACGCTATCGAACCGGATCGTGGGCGGCTCGGCGGCCATCTCGATGGCGGCGACGAGTATCCTACAGGCTTCGGAAGCGAGATGCCGGTCCAGCTCTGCCTGGGACGCCCACTCCTGCACCAGGGTGAATGCGTTCGAATCCTCGGAGTCTGCGTACAGATGGCAACCGATACAGCCCGGCACCACCCGTGTCGGCTCGAGGAGCGCACCCACGCTTTTCAGGAAGTCGCTACGTCGGGATTGCGGTAGGACGACGCTAAGTGAGAAGACGATCATCGGCAGGGCGGATACGCGATTGGACCTGCATCCAAAAGTTGCAAGGACCGCGCCACGATCGACTGGTGCGACTTGTTGCTCAGGCTTTGAAACAAATCAATCGCTTAGAGTAGCCGGTAGGGATGCGCATTCGCGCGGCTCCGAGATTGGCCCCCGAAATATCGGAGCGTCTACGAAGTTTCGGAGCCGGGTCGTCGCAGGCCCAGCTTCTTCATACGCGACTCGAGCGTGGTGGGCTTGATGCCGAGCACCTCTGCGGCCCCGCCGGGACCACGGATACGCCATCGCGTCTGCTCCAACACCTGCAGGATATGCCTGCGCTCCGTGGCCTGGAGGGTTCCGGCGGGCGCCTTCGCTGGTGCGGGCGTCTGTATGCGGCCGAGCGAGACGTGCAGCGTCGGGCCGCGTGCGAGGATCATCGCGCGCTCGACTACGTTGCGCAGCTCGCGCACGTTCGCCGGCCAGGGGTAAGCTACGAGTGCCGCCATGGCGTCGTCGGAGATACGCTCGATGGGCTTACCCATCGTCTCGCTGCACTCTTTTACGAATTGCCAGGCGAGCAGCGGAATGTCCTCGCGGCGCGCGCGCAGCGGTGGCACCGCGACCGGAAAGACGTTCAGCCGGTAGTAAAGGTCCTCCCGAAACCTGCCTTCCTCGACCGCGGCGGCAAGGTCGCGGTTCGTAGCCGAGATCACGCGTGTCGACCTTGATCGTGTGGGTGCTCCCCACTCGCTCGAAACAGCCGTCCTGGAGCACGCGCAGCAGCTTCGTTTGAAGCTCTAACGGGAGCTCGCCGACTTCGTCGAGGAAGAGCGTCGAGCCGTCCGCAAGCTCGAAACGGCCCATTTGACGCGCGAGCGCGCCCGTATAGGCACCCTTTTCCCGCCCGAAGAGCTCGGCTTCGATCAGGGATGCCGGCAGGGCGGCGCAGTTGACCTTCACGATGGACCGGTGTTTGCGGCCGCTCATGCCGTGGATGGCGTCGGCCAAGACCTCCTTGCCCGTGCCGGTCTCGCCGAGCAGCAACACGGTGGAATCGGTCGGCGCGACCTGAGCGATCTCCTCGAGTACCTGGTTGAAGCGCGGCGAACGGCTCGCCAGCCCCCGGCACGACGGGGCGCGGACGGACCGCCGCAAATAGGTGTTCTCCGCCTCCAGGCGCTCCTTCAGCTGGGTGATCTCCGCGAGCGCGGCGGCGAGTTTCGCCTCGCGGCGGCTGCGCGCGAGCGCCTGTGCAAACACCTCGCCGACGATCTTGAGCCGAACGATGAGGTCCTTCGGCCAGGCCCGCGTGTGGCGGAATGCAGTGAACGCGATGGCGCTGATCACCCGGCCGCCGACCCGTAGTGGGATACCGAGATTGGAGCCCAGGCCGATGCGGCGGCAATACTCGGCTTCCGCCCCGGCCTGGGCGGGCAGGTCGGCCGGGATTGAAGGAAGCACGACGATCCGGCCGGCCTGGAGCTCTCCGAGATACCAGGGCAGAGGCGGGGCCGGGCCGCGCGCCGTAGGGTCGAAGCCACTTCGAGCCACCGAGCACAGGACGCCGAACTGTCCGTCGTCCGAGAGTTCAGCAAAGGTGCACCGATCGAAACCGAGGAAGTCGACGAGACGCGCGAGGGCCTTCTCAATCTCCTCGATCACGCGATCAGCCGGGAGATCGGCGAATTGTGCGGACAGGTCGCCGAGCAGGCGCTCGAATGCCAGGCGCTCGGCGAGCGATACGTCCCCCGTATCGGGCGGGGGCGTGCCTTTCGCGTCTGGAGATATCTTGCTCACTCGCACGGCTCCGCCGAGTCGGGAGCGGCCGGGGTCGTGCCGCTCAGTGCCCCGTAGCCCAAGACAACCTCAAATCTCGCCGTTGCGGAGCACAGGTCCAGTCGATGGCTATTGCCACCCAAGTACGTTGCACACAAGCCGATAAAGGCTTGCCCGACGAGCTTGAGCGCACCGGCCTCCTCGCCAAAAAACAGGCTCACAAGCGCGGAGGATCAGACCGCCGAGGATCTGGGTAGATCCCCGAGCAACGCGTGCTTTGAGTTTTCATGGCGCGCCAACCTTCCAGAGCCTTGGGACTTTTCGTTCCGATGATTGTCGGACCCCTGAGTCGCCTCCACGTGGAGCGGGTAGAGGCGTGGTCGGGGGGGCTGAACAGCCTCTTACAGGTGCAGCTTGACCTCCTGTTCTGCGCGCATGGCCTGGATGGCCGCCTCAAGGTTGATCTGTAGAGGATTTTCGGGGGACTGGTCGCGCAGGCGCTGGACGAGCTCGGCCTGCTCCAGGGTGTAGCCGTTGCCGTCGGGCGACTGGACGTAGGCCGCCCAGGGGACGAACTTGGTCAGCGGAAACAGCTGCCCCTCCCTGCAGGAAAACAGCAGGAAAACAGGGCCAGACCACGAAATATCGACTCCACCTGCGCATAAAGTGCCGGTCCATCACTCGAGGCAGGTTTCACGCGCACTTGGGCATCGCGCTGTGCCCCGGCCGTGCGGTCGGCGATGGATGGCACCCGGGGTCACCTAGCCCCGAGTTCGGCAATCGCACCTGGGACTCATCGCTTTCCTTCGGCAACCCCCCCCCCGGTTCGAAATCCTCGGTGATCAGGCTCAGGACCGGACGATACCGCATCTGTGAAGTGGTCTGCACCGCCAGGAAGTCACCCTGTGCATTGCCCTCCTTCAATACCAACACCGGGCGGCGCTTGGTCGCCGATAGATCGGTAAACGGGAAAAGCAACAAAACGATTTCAGACGGCAGGGGCATCGTTCCACACGTCGTCGTCGGCGTTGTCCCAATCGTTCAACGATCCTTGCTGCGCCGAGATCAGATCGCGATCCTCGCGCGCCGCCTCTCTTAGCAGCAGGAACTTAGCGAAATCCAGCACCTCCCGTGCGGCTTCGTCCGGGAGGCGCTTCACCGACTCGACAATCTGTTCGGCGATGTTCGGCATAACTAACCTCAGCACTGATCACATGGCGCACGTCGGCACCTTACGCGAGTAGACTGGCCAGTCGTCAGTGTCGCAGCAGCAGACGCCGACGATCTGGTTGCTTGCGAGCGTATCGGCGTGCAGAGAAAGAGCCAGACTCACATACGCCCCGCGGCCGGCTACGGTCAGCTTACAGCCGCGTTGCAGACACCGCAAAGCCCGCGGCAAATTCTGCCGCCGCTCCGGGACCGCGCGCTCAGGACCGGAGTAGGAAATGACTGCTGATGGAACAGAGCAAACCTGTGGCAATTGAGCTTGAAGGTCTGCAGCGGGTCGAAGCAGACCTTAGGGTAAGTTCTCGTTCCGCGATGATTGTCGGACGCCTGAGTCGCCTCCACGTGGAGCGGGTAGAGGCGTGGTCGGGGGGCTGAACAGTCTCCTACAGCTGCAGCTTGACCTCCTGCTCGGCGCGCATGGCCTGGATGGCCGCCTCAAGGTCGATCTGCAGTGGATTTTCGGGGGACTGGTCGCGCAGGCGCTGGACCAGCTCGGCCTGCTCCAGGGTGTAGCCGTTGCCGTCGGGCGACTGGACGTAGGCCGCCCAGGGGACGAACTTGGTCAGCGGAAACAGCTGCCCCTCCCTGGGGGAGACGTCGATGTTGATTCCGGCAATGAACAGCAGGTGGTGGCCGCGGTATTCGTCGCTCTTGACGATGGTGCGAAAGGTGCGGTCGAATTCCACCTGGGTGTTGATCTGCGCCGCCACCAGGGCGGGCCAACGGGCCGTGACGATGTAGGGCATGGCATCGAACAGGTTCGCCTCCAGGTGGTGACGGCCCTCCACGTCGGCCGGAATCTCGCGCCTGAAGGTGAACAGGTCCGGAGTCAGATGCTGTCCGATGGGAGTACCTCGTTCTCCCTCCCATAGCGCATCGGGCAGGGATTCGCGGAACTGCGGGCTGGCCTCGAAGGCCTTGGCGGTGCTCAGGGTCTTCAGCGGCTTACATCCGTCCTCGTCGTTGCGCCGGGCAAGCCGATCCAGGCGCAGGAAGAGTCCCTCCTCGCGGTCTTCCCGCAGAAGCTGGTTGTCGATCACAAGCAGGTGCCGGCCGGCTTCGCGGCGAAGCAGGATGTTGTGCTGGGCGAAGCGGTATTCGTCCTGATACCAGTGCAGAACGCCGCAGATCTTGCCGCAGTTGGTGGTGATGTCCAGCCCATCGGTCTGCTGACGCCGATAGTCGCCGAAACGGGCCGTATCCGGGTCGTAGCCCACGTGGCTCGCGAGGATGATGACCAGGTCCTGGCCGTGATGCGCGTGCGGGCCATGGCGGTCGGTGGCCACGATGCCGCCCACCTGGCCGTGGTTGAAGGGGAAGGTGCCGAAGTGCTTGGCGATGAGGATGATGGGGTAGCCCTGGCTCTCGTCCGAGCAGAAGGCCCGCGAGGGCATGATCTTGCCCGGCTTGAAGCCCATCGAGAGGCACAGATTGTACAAGCGTGGTACGAACTGGCTGTAACGCATGGCGACCCCCTCGATACGGAAGTCGCCGAGGACCTCGGCCACATTGGCCTGCATCGAATACATGGCGCTCTTACCCTCTTATCGCATCTGCCGTGCCATTATGGCGGCGGTGATCCCAAGTGGTCCACCCACAGGGTGCTGGCCTCACGGGTTGCGTCCAACACCAGGGCAGGATACAGGCCTGCCAGCAGGATCAGCGCGGTGAACAGGACGGCAACGACCAGCTCACGCCGGCGCAGGTCCAGCGCCTCGGCAACGATGCCGTTGCCAACCGGGCCATAGAAGGTGCGCCGGTAACCGTCCAGCACGTAGGCCGCCCCTAGCACCATCCCGAACAGGGCGGCCAAGCCGGCGCCGGCATGGCTTTGCAGGGTGCTCATCAGGATCAGGAATTCCGCGGGAAACCCGGCGGTTCCGGGCACTCCGAGGGAGGCCAGGGCGAATACGAAGAAGAAGGCCGCCAGCAGCGGCATGCTGCGCCCCGCCCCGCCCAGGTTGATCAAGTCGGTTGAGCCCAGGCGCTGGTGCAGAAAACCGGTCAACAGGAACAGGCCGCCCGCCACCAGGGTGAAGTTCAGGAGTTGGAACAGTGCCCCCTGCACGCCCTGGATGCTGAAGGAGGCGATCCCCAGCAACACCAGCCCCACGTGACTGATGGAGGCATAAGCGAGCATGCGCCGCAGGTTGGTCTGGGCAATAGCCGCCACCGCGCCGTAGAGCACGCCGATCACCCCCAGACCGGCGAGCAGCCAGTGGAGCTCCTGGGCCGCGACGGGTGCCAGCGGCACGGCAAAACGGATCAGGCCGTAGGCCCCCAGCTTGAGGCCTGTCATCAGCGCGGCCACCGCCAACGGCCCTTCCATGGCCACCACCGGCAGCCAGGTGTGCAAGGGAAACACCGGCGTCTTGACTGCAAAACCGGCCAGCAGCAGCAGGAAAACGACCGTCTCCGTGGAGTGGGGCAGGGGAGTGGCCAGCAACTCGGTGTAATCGAACACCAGGTCCCAGGGCAGCGTCCCACCACTGAAGTCGGCGCCATTAAAGGCCAGCAGCAAGAAGGCGAACAGCAGGGGCACGCCACCGAGCAGCATGAATAGGGTGTACTTCACCGCGGCATAGCGACGGTCGGGTCCGATGCCCCAGAGGCTGATGAGAAAGTACAGGGGGATCAGGGTGAGCTCCCAGAAAAGGAAGAAGAGCACCGTATCCAGCGCGCAGAACACCCCAAGGGTGACGCTCTCCAGCAACAGCAGCAAAGAATAGTACAGGCGCGGCAGGGTGCGCACCGCGTTCCAGGAGGTGGCCACCACGCCGAGCATGAGGATGACGGTCAGGGGCAGGAAAAGCACCGAGATGCCGTCCACGCCGACCCGGTAATGGACGTTCAGGGAGGGAATCCAGGCGGCCTCTTCCAGCAGTTGGAATCCGGCCACGGCCGGATCGAAGCTCGACCCTATGATCAGGGCCACGACCAGGTCCACCACGAGGGTCATCAGGGCGATCGAGCGCGCCCTGCGCGGGTCCGGCACCAGCCAGATCAGCAGCGCGCCGACCGGCAGGGTAAGCAACAGCAGGCTGATCAAGGGAAGTTCAGTATGAACGGGCATGGCTTCAGTGTCCCCCGTAAAGCTGTCCCAGCGCCGCGAGCGGTTGGTCGATCAGCTCGATCCAGGGCTCCGAATAGAAACCGGCCCCCAGCAACACTGTCAGCACCAGTCCGACCACCAGCAGCTCGGCGCGGCTGGTGCGCTCGATCGCCTGCCCGCTCACCCCTTCGGGCAAGGGGCCGAGGAAGGCGCGCTGAAAGGCCCATAGGAGGAAGCCGGCGGCGACCACGTTGCCCAGCGCGGCGGCGATGGTGACCAGGGCGCCATAGTGCTTGATGGCTGCCTCCAGGACCAGATGCACGGAGTCGAACCCGGGGGTGCCGGGCATCCCGATGATGGCCAGGCCCGCCACCAGGAAGGCGATGCCCACGAAGGGCAAGTGATCGAACAGGCCGCCTATGCGGGTCAGCAGGGTGCTGCGCGTGCGGCGGTAGACCAGGCCGGTCATGAAGAACAGGGTGGAGACGGCCAGGCCGAAGGTCACCGAGAGCATCACCGAGCCCTCAAAGGCGGTGTGATTGAGGCTGAACAGGCCGATGACCAGGATGCCGGTGTGCGAGACCACCGCGAAGGCCAGCAGGCGGCGCATGTTGTCCTGCATCATGGCCAGCAGGGCGGCATAGAAGATGCCGACCACGGCGAAGCCGATCACGAACGGACTCCAATAAACAACCGCCTCGGGCACGACCGGAAAGACGAAGCGCAGCAGGCCGTAAATCCCCACCTTGAGTCCCAGCAACAGACTGGGGGCGATGGCGATGTTACCGTGCTCGGCCATGGTCGGCAGCCAGCCGTGCAGGGGGAAGAGAGGGGTGCGCACCGCCAGGCCATAGAACAGCAGGAAGAAGATGACCGACTGGTAGGGTGCCGCCACCGGATCGGCCACCAGATCGAACAGGTCGAAGGACCAGGGACCGCCACTGGCGTCGGCATGCTGCCAGCCCAGGATCAGGGTTCCGGCCAGCAGCAGCGCCACACCGGTGCCCATGAACTGGTAGAAAGTGGCTAACGCCCGGTCTTTGTCCGGGGAGGTCGCCCAGCGCCACAGCAGGTAGCCGATCAGGCCCACCTGCACGGCAGAGATCAGCGTGAACCAAAGCAGGTCCAGGGTCACGAAGAGCGACATCAGCGCCGCCTCCACCCCGAACACCGCCATGAACAAGGGTGCGGTGGGCCCCAGCCCGCGCACGGGGCCGTAGATCACCACCAGCAGGCTGAGCAGGGCGCTGAGCAGGACGAACAGCACGCTTACGCCGTCCACCGCGGCGTGGTAGGCCAGCGGCCCGACCAACACGACATGCTCGGCGAATTGCATGGACGCGATGGTCGGGTCGTAGAGCAGGTAGAGCCAAATGGCCAGCAGCAGCTCCAGGGCGGCCGCCAGGATGCCGAGCTGTATCAGCCCCGGTCTGTCCCGCCAGACCCAGGCGAGCAGCCCGGCTAGCAAGGGCAGCAGCTGCAGCAGGGCGAGCAGCGGCAGGTCGGCGTGAGCGGACCAATGCAGTTCGGTGAACGTCATAAGATCACCACGAACGTGGCCATGATCAACAACAGCAGGTAGCGCGGGCTCTCCAGCAGGCGTTCGATCCGCAGCGCATAGCCGCCCAGGTGCCGGAGGGTGCGCATCAGGCCCTCGCCCCCGCCGTGCAGCACCAGCCGGTCCTCGAACCAGTGCAGCAGGTTCGCCAGCCACTCCATCGACCGCCCGAGGATGCCCCGGCCCTGTCCGATCACCTCGCTTCCGGTGCCCTGCTGCTTCCTGGCTTCCCAATCGCTCAGGGAGGAGAGGGCGTGCTCCTGCTCCGGCAGACCGACCATGCGGCTTACGACGGTTTCGTCGAATCGATCTGCATCGCGCGCCAGGGCCCGGGTCGGACGCACAAGCAGCCAATCTGCTACGGAGTCCAGCCAGAAGCGATGCAGGGCGGCCGTGCGCAGGCGCTGACGGCCGGCCAGCCAGGGAGGCACCGGGCGCGCCGGGCGGCTGATCAGGTGCATCAGCGCGGGGGCGTGGAGGAATTGATAGGCGCGCCACAGGGCGTTCAGGGCCAGGTGCCAGGCCGCCAGCTCGAACCAGCCCAGACCGCACCAGACGAACATCAGACCCACTTGGGCTGTGGTGGAAAACATCAGCGCGCTTTTCACGTCGGTCTGGGTCAGGCCGCTGAGCCAGCCGTAGAGGGCGGTCAGCAGGCCAAGGACCAGGAGCAGGCTGGCCACCTGAGGGGCCTGCAGAAGAAGGGGCTCGAGGCGCAACAGCAGAAACACCCCGGCGTGTACCATGAGTGAGCCATAGAACACCGCCGAGGATGGGGTGGGGCCTTCCAGCGCACGGGCGATCCAGGGGGCGAACGGCACCTGGGCGGATTTGGCCAGGGCCGCGAGCAGGAAGCCCAGGGCCAGCAGGTCGGCGTTGACGGTGGATAACTGCGCCGCGCCGCTCTCGATGGTGGTCCACTCCACTCCCCCCAGCCAATGCCAGGACAGGAATAGGGCGAGGAGGAAACCGGCATCGCCGATGCGGTTGGTGACGAAGGCGCGGGTGGCGTTGCGCGAGGCGTTCGGGCGCTCGAAGGCGTAGGCGATGAGCAGATAGGAGCCGACCCCGGCAAGCTCCCATCCGACGAAGGTGAGAAAGGCGCTGCCCGCCATCACGATCAGCTCCATGGCAGCCATAAACAGGCAGAGCACCAGGAAGAACCGCTGAAAGCCGGCCTCCCGGTGCAGATAGTTGATCGAGAAGCGCAGGGTCAGCAGGGAGATGAAGGCCACCAGCGTGGTCATGGCCAGGCCCAGGGGGTCCAGGGTGAAGCTTATGTTCAGCACCAGATCGCCGCTGCGCAGCCACTCCGCCACCTGCACCTGGCCGGGCGCACCCTGCCACAGGGCCGGCAGTGCCAGGAGCAGCGCCAACAAAAGGGACAGGCCTGCGGCACCCTGGGCGACCCAGGCGGTCTGTTTCTCACCCGCCTCGCCGCGGTTGCCATGCACCAGGTAGTCGGCGGCGATCCACAGCGATGCCGTCAGCGGCAGAGCGGGAATCAGCCAAGCGTAGTTTTCCATCGTATGTCGTTTACGGTTTACGGTTTTTCAAAGAATCATGTAATGCCTGAAGCATCTTAGATATCGCTTTCAGTTCCTGAATCATTGATTTGATTTCATATTCGGCGTTTATAGACCGGAAACTGTAAACCGGTAACCGTAAACGGTTTCCATATGCCTATCCCTCCACCCTGGCAGGAGCCTTGAGCAGGACCGGCGCCAGGGGCTCCATGGTGCCCGGGTAGTAGTCGGCGGAGCGTCTCACCAGGGGCAACGTGTGCTCTTCGCCCTCCCATGCCTCCCAACCGGACTCGGGACGGAACAGGTGAAGCGCACCCGAGTCCGGGTCGATGGCCGCGAGGATCAACCAGCCGTTGCCGATCAGCTCCTGCAGCGGGGGCTGGCGGCCGTATATCTCGGTCAGCACCTCGAGCCTGGCCTCCACCACCACCAGCAGGCGCATGGCCTCGTGGATCTCGATCATCTGGCGCGGCAGGCCGGTGCGCAGATCGGAGGCCGTCCCCTCCATGACCCCCAACAGGCCCGTGACGTTGTGAGTGACCTTAGAGCCGCAGCCGTAGCCATCGTTGTTCACGGTGGAGAAGTAATACTCCAGATTGATCCCGGCCCCCACCGGGCCGTTGGCCAGCAACAGGGGCTCCAGGATCTCGCCGTCCGGGTCCCGCGTGGGATCGTAGGAGATGAGGAATACGCGGCGGTCGAAGAAGGTTCCCCGGGTGATGGAACGGCGGCCGATGACGGCGGCGGCGTTGGTGGCGTGGCCCAGCTCCGGGCGCGCCTGGCTGAAGTCGAAACCGCGTCCGACGATGTGTCGGTAGGCGCGTAGAGGGTCCGCTTTGCGCGGGGCCGAGGCGAACTTGCGGGCGCGCTCGTGGGCGGAGCCGATACAGGCACGGGCCACCTCGTCCAGCAGGCGGTCCCGGGCGGGCTGGAGTTGCTCTGGCACCAGATCCAGGTCGTACCAGCTGAGCTCCTCATCACAGGTGTTGTGCTCGGCCCCCAGGAACCAGCAATCGTCCGGGATATCGATGCCTTCCTTGCGCAGGACCGCGCGCACTTCGGGCCGGTTGGCCATGGCGGCGAACAGGCGGGCGTTGGGGCCGCTGTGGTTGCCCGAGCAGGCGCCGCAGTTGTAGGCGGACAGGTGGGGGTTGTTCCGGCTGTCGGAGCCGTGGCCCATGATCACAACCAGGGGGGCGAAACCCTGGGCCAGGCCCATGGTGCGCAGGAAGCCGCCGATGCGGGCCACCTGCTCGTCGGTGCTGAAGCCGAGCTGCACGTCCTCGGGGCTGGGTGCTTCCTTGGGCCGTTCGGCGGTGAAGGCCAGCTCGGTGGGGACGGCCGTCTCGAAGCGGGCCTGCAGCTCTCGTGCCCAACGGCCGAACAGGCGCGGGGCGAACACCTTGGCGGTCAGGCTAAGGCCGGCAACGGGTGCGGCCGCGGCTATCCCTAAGCTAGAGCTGAGCAGGTTGCGGCGCAGCTCCTGGTGCAGGCCATCGCGCAGACGCACACGCCAGCGGCGGCGGTGGGCATGCTGCCGGTACTGGGTCTCGCAGCCGGGGCGCGGGTGCTCGCTCACCTCGTGGGAGGGCACCAACACCACCGGGCACAGACCGGTGCGATCAGTGTCGTCGAGCCCTCGCCACCAGTGGGGCACTCCGAAGTGGGCGGCAGCGCCCAGGGTCTCTATGGCGGGGTTGATCTCTTCCAGGTGCCGGCGGATGCCCTCCTCACGGTCGTCCATGCAGAACACCAGCTGCGCCGCCGGCCGCTCCGACCGGTCACTCCAGCGGCCGCGACCCTAGTTGTTTACTAGGGCGTTGAAGATCCGGTCCCGGTGGTGGTTCTCGTAAGCGCGCAGCCAGATGTAACCGGCAGTGTCGAAGTCCAGCCGCTCCAGGCAGTCGAACAGGGCCCTTATCCAGGTTTTGTCCAGGGTGCGCAGCTCGCGGCCCGACAACCCCAGATGCTGGGCCAGGCGGAACAGGCGGCCATGTCCTGGTCGAGGAACGGGGCCAGCTGGCGGATCAGGTAGGGAGCGCAGTTCATCTAATTAGGTCCTTGCTAGTTAGTGCCAGTAGCAGGCCGCGCAGGGTGAGATCCGAGCCGACCCGATCCAGCAGGAGGTTGATCTTTTCCCTAGCGCTGCGCTTGGGCCGACGCTGGATCAGGGTCTCTGTCTCCAGGCGGTCCGCCTCCGGCTCCAGGTGGGCCAGCATGTTCTCGGCCTGTTCCGGGCTCAGGTCCAGAAGTTCCTCCGGGTGGAGCAGGACATACTCCAGGTCCAGCACCTCGAGGCAGGCATTCCACAGGTCGGTGACGGCGGTGGCCTGGTCGCTGCCGGCGGCGGACAGAAGGCGCTTGCGTGAAGATTCCGCCACGTCCTCCTGGAAAGAGGCCAGGGCGTTCAGCTCCTCCACCTGCCAGTTGAGCTGGCAGCCGGTAACGCCCTTCAGGGGATGGACAAGGGCGGCCAGGTAGATGTCGCGGCGGCTGACCGGGCCGGTATCGGTCTCGAACAGGGTTTCACCGGGTGCCAGCGCCTGCTCGCCGTTCAGCACCCCAAGCAGGTTCTCTCTCGTGATGCGCCCATCGGTGAAGAAATCCCGGTAACGGTCCATGGGCAGGTAGCCGGCGGAACCGGTGAGTTCCCGGGCCTTGCCACCGCCTCGGAAAAGCGCAGCTGTTAGTAGCCGTGCAACGTGTTGTGGTGCACGAAGTCCTGGATCGGCGCCTGGCCCGGCAGCACGTGCTCGAAATGATGTATCGCGGCACGGATTTGTTCGCGGATGTCGTCCGGCTTCTCCATTGGCTCTTCGATCACAGTTGCAGGGTGGGTATGCGCGAGCGTGCCCACCATAACTATCGCTGGAAGGCCGTGAAGATGCCCAGCACGAAAGCAGGCTATCCCGACCTACGTAGCTGCATTCGGACGGATATGCCGAGAATGGTACAATTTTATAATTTAGATCTCCCGAAGCCTTGAGCAAAACGCCGAAAACCTTCAGAGGGCCGGCCCGCTCGGCAAGAGACGGAAGGACCATGCAAAGTGCATGGGCGCCAGAATGTGCTGCTGATCTTTGCTTTTTGCAAAAAATCGTTTCAGGCGTTAAGAAGAATTCTATACAACCATCCGATGTAAATTAGGAGTTTAGACGTGAGCGTTAACGAAATTACAGCACTTTTCGATGAGTGGAACAGCGCCCTCCAGACCGGAGATCCCAAGAAAGTGGCGGCTCTTTACGAGACCAACGGCATCCTGCTTCCGACAGTTTCTAACAAGGTCCGGCACAACCACGAGGAAATCGAGGACTATTTTGTTCATTTTCTTGCCAAAGGGCCGGTGGGCAAGATCGATGAGTCGAACGTCCGCACCTTCGGGCAGGCTGCCATCAACTCGGGAATCTATACCTTTACCTTCAAGGATGGCGCCGTCGTGCCGGCGCGGTTCACCTTCGTATATCGGTGGAACGGTCAGCGTTGGTTGATCGTCGAGCACCATTCTTCACAAATGCCCGAATAACAAACATTTTTTATGGGACATGGAAGTCCACTTCCACTGCTCATGGACAAGGTGCCAAGGCTTTTCCGACAACAAATTAAGATGCGATAGCCTTAGAAAGAAATGGTACACGGAAGTATCGATCACGGAGCTGGGGATGCAATCCCACCTTTGCGGGGGCCTATGGTAGTCCGTCATGGGAAAGGGATGATGGAATCCCGACCCAGCATTGGTTTTGTCTTTCCATGAACAGGGCACTTTCCATCGTTGTCACCGCGGCCATCCCGATGTCGGCCACTGGTGGATCGTTCGAATGGTGCGCAGGTCCTGGGCCTCGCCCATCTGCGGCCGCACCGGCCTGGTGAACAGCCGGCCCACAGTGCGGATGGCTTAGGCGGAGCTGATCATCACCCCTAGGCTGAGCAGCACACCCCCCAACCCCAAGCCTGGAAGCCGCCGATGAGTGCGTGCAACTCGGCGATGAAGCCGGCGGTGCCCGGCAGACCCACCGCGGCCACAAAGGCCAGCACGGTGAAGAAAGCAAAACGCGGGGCAGTGCGTACCAAAGAGCTGTAGTGGCCAATCTCCCGGGTGTGGGTTCGTTCATAAAGCAGCCCGATTAGCAGGAACAGAGCACCCGCCACCAGGCCGTGGGCGACCATCTGCATTACCGCTCCGGTAAGGCCGGCCACGTTCAGGGCAGCGATACCCAGCAGCACCACACCCATATGACTCACCGAGGAGTAGGCCACCATGGCCTTGAGGTCGGTCTGGCGCCAGGCCAACAACCCGCCATAGATCAGGCTGACCAGGGCCAGGGCCGCGAGAACCGCTTGCAGCGCCACCACCGCATCCGGCAGCATCTGGGCGGCACGGATGAGGCCGTAGGAGCCCATTTTCAGCAGGATGCCAGAGAGCAGGATAGAGACGGGGCTGGGAGCCTCCACATGGGCCAGCGGAAGCCAGCCGTGGATAGGAAAAATGGGCATCTTCACCCCGAAGCCGATGAGAAAACCGAGGAAGATGAGGATTTGGGTCTTCTCGTCCAGCTGCGGCCCGCCAGCGGTTAGGTCCGCCATGGCAAAGGAATGACCAGGCACCGAATCGAATAGTACCAGCAGGGCGGGCAGCGCATGAACACCGAGCCGCCCATGGTATAGAGCACGAAGTTCAGCGCCGCGCCGTGGCGGTTCTTACCGCCCCAGCGGTCGATGAGGAAGAAGAGTGGGATCAGGGTCAGTTCCCAGAAAACGTAGAACAGTGACCAGTCCTGGGCCATGAACACGCCGAGCATGGCGGACTCCAGGATCAGCATCAGCAGGTAGTAGCCCTTCACGCGCTCGCGGATGCTGCGGGAGGCCAGCAAGGCGACCAGGCTGAGCAGGGTGGCCAACAGCACCATGGGGTAGGAAAAGCCGTCCAGTCCCAACGCGAAGGAGGTGCCCAGGCGCGGGTTCCAGGTGTATTGCTCCAGCAACTGGAGACCGCCGATCGCTGTATCGAAGCGGGCGAGCAGTCCCCAGGCCAGGGCCAGGGTGAGCGTGGCAACGGCGATGGCGACACGGCGGATGAGCACGCCGCGGTGACCGGGCAGGGCCGCCACCAGGACGGCGCCGGCGGCGGGCGACAACAGCAGGATGCTCAGGACGGGCAGGTCGTTCATGTTTTTCCCAGCGGCGAGCGAGCGTGGTTCCGGGCCGTGGCCGGCGTGCCGCGCCGCATCCCCGCTTACAGACTGGGATTGCGCAACGGGCAGGTGTTGCGGTCGTATTCCGGACCCAGACCGTCCCAGGCGTAGTCCAGGGCGTGCTGGATGCGGGAGAAGAAGTGGTCCTCGCCCATCACCTCGATCAGGCCGGTCTTGCGGATGGTGTCCATGAACTGTTTCTTCATGCGCGCCACCACCAGCTCGATGCCGTTGCTCTTGAGCCGCTCGGCCAGATGATGCAGCACTTCCTCACCGGTTGCATCGAGCTGGTTGATGCCCTCGGCGTCGATAATGATGTAACGCAGCTCCGGGTTGGCCGCCACCACCTCCAGCACCTTGCTCTCGAAATAGCCGGCATTGGCGAAATAGAGCGAGCCGTCGAAGCGCATGATCGAGATCTTCGGGCTGGTGGGCAGATGGTGCACGGAGATGTCGCGCATGGTGCCGTCATGGAAGCGAGACAGCACAGCCACCCGCGGCCGCATGGAGCGGAACAGGAACAGGCCGATGGAGAGACCCACGCCGATGATGATGCCCTTGTCCAGGTGCGGGGCCATGATGAGGGTCAACACGAAGGTGACCACCGCCACCACGCCATCGTGGGGCTCGGCCTTCCAGGCATGGATGACGGGCTCCACCTTGATCAGATTGACCACCGCCATGATGATGACCGCGGCCAGGGTGGCCTGAGGGAGCTGGTACAGCAGGGGGGTCAGCCACAGCAGGGTGATGCCCACCACCGCACCGGTGACCACCGAAGAGAGGCCGGTCACGGCCCCGGCGTTGATATTCACCGCTGAGCGGGAGAAAGAGCCGGATCCCGGGTAACCGCTGAAGCAGCCGGACACCATGTTGGACAGACCCTGGCCGATCAGCTCCTGGTTGGCGTCCAGGCGCTGGCGGGTGCGCGCCGCCATGGCCTTGGCGATGGAGATGGCCTCCATGAAGCCGATCAGGGCGATGGTGACGGCGGTGGCGATGAGCTGGGTCATGATATCCCAGTCGAACACCGGCAACGCGAAACCGGGCAGGCCCTCGGGGATCTCGCCCACCACCGCGCCGCCGGCCGCTTGGAAACCTGTGTACCAGGACAGCAGGGTGGTCACCGCCACGGCGACCAGCACGTTGGGGATCTTGGGTAGGTACTTCTTCAGGCCGTATAACAGGCCGATGGACAGCAGCCCCATCCACAAGGTGGGCATATGGGTGTGCTCCATGGCCGCTTCCACCACCCGCATCACCGTCTCGTAGTGGTGCTCCGCCTTCTCCACGGTGACGCCGAAGATCTTGCTGAGCTGGGAGGTGGCGATGATCAGGGCGCCGGCGTTGGTGAAACCGACGACCACCGGGTGGGACAGGAAGTCCACCAGCACGCCCAGGCGAAACACGCCGAGAAACAACTGGAAGGCGCCGACCATGAAGGCCAGAAGCACCGCATAGGCCAGATAGCCCTCGGGGCTGCCGGCGGCCAAGGGCCCGAGGGCGGCGGCGGTCATCAGGGACACCACCGCCACGGGGCCGGTGGCGAGCTGCCGGGAGGAGCCGAACAAGGCCGCCACCATGGGAGGCAGGAAGGAGGCGTACAGGCCGTAATAGACCGGGAGTCCGGCAAGCTGCGCGTAGGCCATGGACTGCGGCACCAGCACCAGGGCCACTGTGACGCCGGCGATGATGTCGGCGCGAACGGTGTCCTTGTCCTTCAGCATGCCGATCCAGCTCAGAAAAGGTAGGAACGACTGCCAGTAAGGTCGGGAATCATTTTTCTTGCCAGCCACCTTCTACCCCCTCGAATCGGTTTGTCTCGGCCCCGGAGCACGGAAAACAATTAGTGTATTCTAAAAAGCTAACTGGCCTCAAATCCATGGGCCAACTGGGTGAACGCGGGGCGCCGAGACCGGAACCATCAGAAGCAACGTGAGAAAACCCATCTAATCTGCCGAGAAATAAAAGATATCGAAGTGCGATAGAAAGTGAGTTTTTTCCTGTACGAATCGCGTCCTAAATTTCGTACGGAGATACTGTACGAACAAAAGAGCACCCGTTATGGACTCGGAATACCGCGATCAACCCCGCGAGCACGTCGTGTCCGAGCAGAAACCCTTGAAGGTTGCGCGACGGAATGGCGCGGACTTCGTTGCCATCAGGGCGGAGGACTGGGAGCGTGAGCAGGAACCTCCGGCGGTCCTGCAGAACAGGTGGCTGATGTCGCAGATCGCGCGCTCGACGGTCAGACGCGCGAAGGGACCAGTCTAGCGCCGGTTGCGGGAGTAACTGGGCGAGATCGGTCGTGTCCGACGATGCATTTATCTACGTTTTTGCGACCGGCGGGACTATGGTGACGGGTGAGGAGTGCTATAATTCAAGACCTGACCCTATTCCCCCGCTATTCCCCTTTCGAGAGCACTTTCTCTCCGAGTTCGGCACTAATGATCGGCCAAGTTCGGTTGGATTTCCTTCCTTTGGACCGGTCGATCCGACCACCGGGCGACGTTCTCCAGGACCGGTACGGGGTCCACGTAAGCCTCGCAGAGGAGCTTGTGATAGAGGCACTCCTCGGGAGATCGGAGGTGGGTGTCCGGGTGGCGTTCCGAGTACTCCTTGGCCTCCGCTAGCGGCATCCAGCGGCTGAGGGTCTCGGCAAGGAGATCCACAGTGCCGCTGCCTTCGTCGAACTGCTCCTTGTCCCGCCAGATGGTTTCCGGAGGCAGGAGATCCTCGAACGCCTTGCGCAGCACCCACTTCTCGACTGGCCGCGTGCCATCGTTCTTCCTGAGCTTTAGCTCTGGCGGGATCGTTTGCGCGAGCTCGATCATCTCCAGATCAAGGAACGGCACGCGTCCTTCGACCGAGTGGGCCATCGTCATGCGATCGACCCGCTGGAGGTTGATGTTGTGCAGGGACTGGACCGATCTGCGCAGTTCCCGCCGAAGGAGGGCGGGATCCTCGTAGTCGCGGTGGTAGCGGTACCCGGCGAAGAGCTCGTCTGCGCCCTCGCCGGTGAGGATGACCTTCACTTCCTGGGATGCCAGGCGAGCTGTGAAGTAGCAGGGAATGGCGCTGCGCACCAGATCCTGGTCGAAGGACTCCAGGAGAAAGAGGATCTCTTGGAGGCACGCAGCGACCTCCTTGGGCTTCAGGACGTGCTCGTGATGAACCGTGTCGAGGTGGCGAGCCACGGCGCGAGCCGCCTCGAGGTCGCGGCTGCCCTCGATGCCGACGGAGAACGTGTGGAGCTCATCGACGTGGGGCCGGGCGAGCGCCACGATGATGCTGCTGTCCAAACCACCGGAGAGAAAGGCCCCAAGCGGGACGTCGCTCATCAGGCGCTTCGCCACCGACTGTTGCAGCGTCTCGCGGACAAGGGCGACGTGCTCCTCCACGGTTCGCGGCACTGGCTTCCGGTCGGGCACCTCGTAGTAGGCCCGAGTGCCGATCCGCGAGTGGAACCACGAGCCGGGCGGAAACTCTCTCACGTCTCCGGCAAGACCGGTGAGCGCCTTGATCTCCGAGGCAAGAAGGAGGTCACCGTTGCGCCGGCCGAGGTAGAGAGGCTTGATACCGATCGGGTCGCGCGCAATAAAAAGGTCCTCGCCATCGGCGAGGGCGAAAGCGAACATCCCGTCCAGATCGCAGGCACACGCAGCCCCACGTTCCGCGTAGAGGGCGAGAGCAGCCTCGCTGTCGCTCTGCGTTTGGAACCGATAGCGATCCTTCATTCGGGATCGCAGCGAGGCGAAGTTGTAGATCTCCCCGTTGGCAACAATGGCGCGGTGGCCTTCCTCGGACCGGATCGGTTGATCGCCCCCGGCAGGATCCATGATGGCCAGCCGGCGGTGACCCAGTACGGCCGGCGTCAGCGGGTTCCGGAAGATTCCCTGCGCGTCGGGGCCGCGGTGAACCAGCCGGCGCATCATCGCGCGGACGGTCTCCTCGTCGCACTTGCCCCAGACTGCTGCAATGCCACACACGGCTGCTACTTCTCCTTCTCCAGCAGCCCCCGGCCTTCCAGGAACTTCCGGGCGATGTCACTCGGGCGGTGCTTCTTCTCATCCACCTCGAAGTTGAGTCGCTGCATCGTCGCGTCATCGAGGACAGCGGCGAGAAGATCGAGCACTTGGCGCAGTTCCGGATGGGTCTCAAGAACCTCGGTCCGGATCACCGGCGCGGCTTGGTAGGGAGGGAAGAACCCAAGGTCGTCTCGCAGCGGCTGAAGCTCGAAGGCCGCGATCCGTCCGTCGGTGGCGAACGCGCAGATGACGTCGACTTCCCGGTTCGCAATCGCCTGGTACATAAGACCCGGATCGAGGTCCCGCACTTCCCGGAACTGAAGCCCGTAGGCGCGGCGCAGTCCGGGATAGCCGTCCGGCCGCTCGCTGAACTCGGCAGTGAACCCTGCTCTAAGCGTGCCAGAGATCGCCATCAGATCGGAAATCGTCCGCAGATTGCGTGAAGCGGCATCGGACTTCCGGACGGTGATCGCGTAGGTGTTGTTGAAGCCGAACGGACGGAGCCAGTCGGCCGAGAAGCGCCGCCGGTACTCGCGGGCGACCGTCTCATGTGCGCGATCTGGATCGGCGATTGCAAATTGCTTGAGGATCGCTGTCAGGGCGGTGCCGGTGTACTCTGGGTACAGATCGATCTCTCCGCTCTTGAGGGCGCTGTGGCAGATCATCGTTCCCCCGAGGTTGAAGCGCCGCTCCACTCTCAGATCGGTGTGCGCCTCGATGAGCTGGGCCATCAACTCCCCGAGAATCAGCTGCTCGGTGAAGTTCTTCGTGCCGATCCGAACCGTGTGCCGGTTTGCTGCGGACGGTCCCCAGGCCGGGTTCGAGGAGGAGGTGCCCATCGAGAGGTACGCGAAACACCCCGCGACGATGAGAACCACAGGCAGCGCGAGCGCCACCGGGCGCAGCGTTCGGTCGATGGCCGCCCTGAACCGGGAGCCCCTCGATCGCTTGCGACGAAGTGCCCATTGAGATGCCGCGATAGAACCGTCGACGATCAGCGCCAGCACGGCGGCGGGAATGGCTCCGAGCAAGATCAGATCGGTGTTCGAGAGTGCCAGGCCCCGGTTGATGAACTGGCCGAGCCCCCCGGCGCCAATGAAGGCCGACAGCGTAGCGATCCCCACGCTGACTACCGCGGCCGTGCGGATACCGGCCACGATCATGGGCATCGAGAGCGGGATCTCGACAAGCCACAGCCGCTGGCGCGAGGTCATCCCGATCCCGCGAGCCGCCTCCAGCACGGCCGGGGACACGCCTTGCAGACCAGTCAGGGTGTTGCGAACGATCGGCAGAAGGGCATACAGGGTGAGGGCGATGATGGCCGGGGTCGCGCCGATCTTCTGAAACAGCGCGAGGAGAATCGCGAGCATCGCCAGGCTGGGGATGGTCTGCAGGATGCCGACAACCCCGATCAGCGGGCCGCGGAGCCACCAGATCCGGGCCGCGCAAATGCCGAGGGGGATTCCGATGAGGATCGCCATCCCCGTGGAAATGCCGGTCAGCATCAGGTGTTCGCCAGTGCGCAACCAGAGCTCTGGTAGCCGTTCCGAGACGAACGCGATCCACGAGTCCCCGGCCATCACAGCATCCCCTCGTAGGCAGCGAGCTGCTGGGCCGGCTTGGCGAAGAGCGCGCGTACGAAGTCCGTTGCCGGCTTCTTGAGGACCTCCTCTCTCGTTCCGATCTGCTCGAGGCGGCCGGCATGGAGGATGGCGATACGGTCTCCCAGGGCAAGAGCCTCGAAGATGTCGTGGGTCACGAAGATGATCGTCTTCTTCAACCGCTCCTTGAGGGCGAGCAGCTCCTGCTGGAGCGTATCGCGCGTCAGTGCGTCCAGCGCGCCGAAGGGCTCGTCCATCAACAGGTAGGCGGGATCGGCCGCCAGTGCCCGTCCCACGCCCACGCGTTGCTGTTGCCCGCCTGAAAGCTCCTCCGGGAATCGACCGGCGTAGATCTTCGGATCGAGGCCGACGATACGGAGAAGCTCGTGGGCTCGTTCCCGCCGCTGTGGCGGCGGCCAGCCGAGGAGGCGCGGCACCATGGCCACGTTCTCCGCGACCGTCATGTGGGGAAACAGCCCGATTCCCTGAAAGACGTAGCCAATCCTGCGGCGAAGAGAGATCGGGTCCTGGCCGGCGATGTCCTCGCCGTCCACCTCGATCGTGCCGGAGGTCGGTTCGAGGAGGCGGTTCGTCAGCTTGAGAAGGGTGGTCTTGCCGCAGCCGGAGGAGCCAAGGAGAACGAGGGTCTCGCCCTCGCGGACGTCAAATGAGACGTCGTCGACGGCGAAGTGTCGGCCACCATCGAAGGACTTGGAAACGTGCCTGAGAGAAATCATCGTTCACCGGGTCGACGGATCGAGGACTGGTCGAACGACGGACCCGCTCGATGACAGACGCCGGCCACGCCATGAGACCGTCGCGCACACGACTCGTTTACCTGATCAGCGGCGGATGTAGCCGGCCACCCGGGATTCGTGATCACGCTCCGACCAGGTCTCGCTCATGCGTTCGAGCAAGAGTGAAAACTGCTGGGGAGGAGCGGCGATGAACAGGTCGGCGTAATGCTTGCCGCGATCCTCCCACTCGCGGGTGTCGATGCCGCGATCGTGGAGGAGGGAGAGCACCTTCTGGCGCTCCTTCGCATCGATGAATCGCCTCTGCGGAAGCCGGACGCCCGGTACCGCCCCAAAGGTGAAGCCGTGCTCCTCGAAAACGGCCCCGATCGGCGAGAGGTCGAACATGCGCAGGATCGTGATCACCGCGAAGGGACCGAAGTTGCCGGGATGGTCCTTGCCCAGATCTCGCAGGATGACGCCGAGGGTCCGCTCTGTGACGTAGCCGATCGCTCCCGTGCTGATCAGCAGGTTGCAGCTGCGGAACCAGGCGCGCTCGTCCTCGGTCGGCGAGACATCGGGCCGCTCGAGGTCCCGCGCGATGCCACCATCGAGGAGTCCAGCGTCCACGGCGAAGCGGATCGCCGGCTCGGAGCTGTCGAGTCCCACTGCACGCAAGTCATACGCCGGCGGTGCGACGTTGAGCCACATTCGCATGGCCTCGCACGTCGCGTGGTACTCTCGCGGTGCGCGCGACAAGAAGAAGGCCACCATCTCGTCGAACGAGCATCCGTACTTCACGAACGCCGACCCGATCCCGTACGAGCAGCCGACATCG
>JAYEJW010000572.1:0-6313 GCA_034716535.1 Pseudomonadota bacterium | reverse complement strand
TTTAGTACGATTGCTTGAGAAGTACTATTGTGACAGTAATCTACAAGACACTTCAAAGGATTAAATAGTTTATCTAATAGTAAATATAATATACTCATAATAACCCCAAGCGCTATAGCTATCACCAAGTGCGATCCTGGTAGGGTCGCCGACGCCCAAGGAATCGCAGATCCAAAGGTGCCCGACCGCCGCCAGGCATGACCCGACGAAAACGAGGGGAACATAGGGCCGAAGCCAGGGTGGTACACCCGTCTCCTGGAACAGCTTCTTCAGCGGACGATGGTGCCGGCTCCCGGCGGGCCTGCAGCTGAGTCCCGTCACGCCGAAACGCACCGTGAGGCCCCCGATCACGAGGCCCTCGGGATCAACGGGTCTTTCCGAACGGCCCAGGATACGCAAAGTACCGAGCCCTTCAGGCAGCACGAGCGGGTTCTTACGCCAAGGGATCGACAGGGCGCGAGGTACAGGCGGCAAGGGTGCCAGTGCGAAGAGGTCGTCCCGATAACGGCGCACCTCGCACCCCCTCCAGGCGACCAGCGGCTGCGCGTCCTCCCGTGCGGTCAGTACCTCGTCGAGGATGCGGGAGAGATGGCGGGCATCCGGCAGGCCGAACCCGCCCTCCGCGATCCAGTGTCGCAGTACCGCGCGGCCCAGGCGGCGATCCATGGTCCGCAGGCCGGAGACGGACAGGGTACCGGGATGGAGGCCGGCG
Organism: Pseudomonadota bacterium; assembly: GCA_034716535.1. Classification (GTDB taxonomy): domain Bacteria; phylum Pseudomonadota; class Gammaproteobacteria; order Chromatiales; family Chromatiaceae; genus JAYEJW01. The sequence continues at coordinate 5,601 of JAYEJW010000572.1, read as the reverse complement.
ACCTTGGGGAGCTCGCGTTCTGCGAGCCGATGGATGAGCCCCTGGGCCTCTGCGCAATGACCGGCGGTCCTGGCGAGCGTGACGGCGTAGGCGGGCCAACGCACCGCGAGCAGCGGCAACACCCGGTGGCGAATGAAGTTCCGGTCGAAGGCGGCATCCAGGTTGGTCGGGTCCTCGACCCATGACAGACGGTTGTCGATGGCGTAGTCGCGCAGCTCGGCACGGCCAACGTCCAGCAGGGGACGAACCAGGCGCCCCTCGCCGAGAGGAGCAACTGTCGGCATGGCGGCCAACCCCTTGAGGCCGCTGCCCCGCATCAACGCGAGCAGCAGGGTCTCCGCCTGGTCGTCCCGGTGCTGGCCCGTGAGTAGGAGATCGCCGTGGCCCAGCAGGTCGCCCATGACGCGATAGCGCGCCTCGCGGGCCACCGCTTCCAGACTTTCGCCGCGACTCGGGGCCACCGCCATTCTTCGGACCGAGAGCGGCACACCAAGGCGCGCACAGCCGCGACGGCAATACTCGGTCCACCGCCCGGAATCCGGATGCAGACCGTGATCCACATGCACAGCCCGCACCTGAGCAGGGAGACGCGCGCCGAGAGAGGCAACGGCGTGGAGCAGGACCTCCGAATCCATGCCGCCGCTATAGGCGATCCAACAACGGCGGGCATCGGGGAATGCAGTGAGACGGCTGAGCAGACGCTCCCGGATGATCGCGGGCATGGCAGCGCGCGCCGCTCTGGCGGGGTTACTCCTTGAACTGTCCGTAGCCCATCAAACGCTCATAGCGCCGCGCCAGCAGCTCGTCCAGATCCTGATCGCGAACCGCGTCCAGGTGCCGCAGCAACGCCTGCTTGAGGCTCGCCGCCATGGCGTCCGGGTTGCGGTGGGCACCGCCCAAGGGCTCGGGCACCACCTCGTCGATCAGCTCCAGCTCCTTGAGCTTGTCGGAGGTGATGGCCATGGCCTCGGCGGCCAGCTGGGCCTTGTCGGCACTCTTCCAAAGGATGGATGCGCAGCCCTCCGGCGAGATGACCGAGTAGGTGCTGTACTGCGTCATCAACAGCCGGTCGCCGACGCCGATGGCCAGTGCGCCACCGGAGCCGCCCTCGCCGATGACCGTGCACAGGATCGGTGTGCGCAGGCGGGCCATGACGAGCAGGTTGCGGGCGATGGCCTCGCTCTGCCCCCTTTCCTCCGCCCCCACACCGGGATAGGCCCCGGGCGTATCGATGAAGGTGAAGATCGGCAGCCGGAAACGCTCGGCAAGCTCCATCAGCCGCAACGCCTTGCGGTAGCCCTCGGGCCTCGGCATGCCGAAGTTGCGGAAGATCTTCTCCTTGGTGTCCCTGCCCTTCTGCTGTCCGAGGAGCATCACCGAGTGTCCGTCCAGGCGCGCCACGCCGCCGACGATGGCCCGATCGTCCGCGAAGGCGCGGTCGCCGTGCAGCTCCTGAAAGTCGTCGAAGATACGCTTGACGTAGTCGAGCAGGTAAGGCCGCTGCGGGTGGCGTGAGAGCTGAGAGATCTGCCAGGGCGTGAGCGACGAGAAGATCGACTCGGTGAGAGAGAGGCTCTTCGTCTGCAGCCGCTCGATCTCCTCCCCGATGTTGATCTCGTTGTCGTCGCCGACAAGCCGCAGCTCCTCGATCTTCGCCTCCAGCTCGGCAATAGGCTGTTCAAACTCGAGAAAATTCAGATCCATCGTCTTGACCGATAGCTCGGCCCCCTCACTGCGCCGGCCCGGATTCAACCACACCGCCGGGCGCCACAGCGGGATTCGCCGGCGCCGGCGCAGCAGCGGGGGGCGCGGGTGGGGGCGCCACAGCAGGGCGCTCAGGCGCTGCAGTGGGATTCACCGGCGCGGAGGCGGTCGGAGGATTCGCCGACGCAGGCGCGGATCTCTCGTTAAAGAAGCGGAAAAAATCCGACTCCGGCTGCAGCACCATCATGTCGCCACCCTGCCCAAAAGCGCTACGGTAAGCGTTGAGGCTGCGGTAGAAGGTGTAGAAATCCGCATTCTCGCTGTAGGCGCTGGCGTAGATCTCGGCGGCCTTGGCGTCGCCCTCGCCGCGCACCTCCTCTGACATCTTGTAGGCATCCGCGAGGGTAACCGTGCGCTGGCGGTCGGCGTCGGCACGGATGCGTTCGGCGGCCTCGGAGCCCTTGGCACGCAAGTCCCGCGCGACGCGCTCACGCTCGGCGCGCATGCGCTGGTACACCGACTCGCTGACCTCGGGCGGCAGATCGATCTTCTTGACCCGGATGTCGACCACCTCCACCCCCAGCTCCGCGGCATTGCTGTCCACCCGCTTCGTCAGCACCGTCATGAGCTCCAAGCGATCCTCGGAGACGACCTCCTGGATGGTGCGCTTGCCGAACTCGTCGCGCAGGCTCGTGTTGATGCGCTCGGAGAGCAGGCGCGCCGTCCTCCCGGAGTCGCCGCCCGTGGAACGGTAGAATTGCCCCGGGTTGTTAATCCGCCACTTGGCGTAGGAATCGACGATCACGTCCTTCTTTTCCACGGTAAGGAAGCGCTCGGGACGAGAGTCCAGGGTCTGGATGCGGCCGTCGAATTTCTTGATGTTGTTGAGAACCGGAATCATGAAGTGCAGACCGGGCTCGTACTCGCTATCCACGATCTCACCGAGTCGAAGCTTGAGCGCCACCTCCCACTGATTGACAATGAAGGTGGATGCGTAGACGACGATGGCCAACGCAATGATCCCGATCGGCGCGAGCATTTTGGCTTGATTCATCAGCGTGACCTCCGCTCGCGAACGACGTCACGCTCGGATCTGGGGCCGGGATCCTGTGTAACCCGCGGGGTTTGTGGCGATTGCTGTTGCCCGGCGCCCTGGGCGCCGCGCTGCTTCATGAGCTGATCCAGGGGCAGGTACATCAGGCTGTTGCTGTCCTTCACGTCGAGAAGCACCTTGTTGTTTTCGCCGAGCACCTGTTCCATCGTCTCGAGGTAAAGACGCTCGTGGGTGACCTCGGGTGCCTTCTCATATTCGCGCAGAATGGCCAGGAAACGTGAGGTCTCACCCTCGGACCCTGCGATCACTCTGTCACGATAAGCCTTGGCGTCCGCTTCTACGCGCGCGGCCTCGCCGCGGGCCTGCGGCAGGATCTCGTTGGCATAGGCCTCGGCCTTGTTCTCCAGGCGTTCCTTGTCCTCGCGCGCCTTGATGGCGTCGTCGAAGGCCTCTTTGACCTGTTCCGGCGGCTTGGCCGGCTGCATATTGACAGACGTGATGTCCAAGCCGGTCTTGTACTGGTTCACCAGGGCTTGAGCACGTTCCTTGATCATCTGGGCGACAGCACTACGGCCTTCGGTGAGAATGAAATCGAGCTTGCTGCCACCGATCGTCTTGCGCACCACCGTCTCCGTCGCGTCGCGCAGGGTCTTGTCCGGGGCCTGATCCTGGAACAGGTAATCAGCCGCGTCCTGAATGCGTGATTGGACGGTCAGCTCCACGTCGACGATATTCTCGTCCTTGGTGAGCATGGCCGCCTTGTGGGTGAAGGTCGATATCTCGTCCACGTTGACCTTTACCACCTCTTCGATGGGGAAGGGGATGTGCCAGTGGGGTCCGGGCTCGGTCATCTCCGTGTAGGCCCCGAAGCGCAGAATCACGCCGCGCTCCGCCGGCTCGATGATGTAGATGCCCGAGGCGATCCAGATCACAAACAGAATCGCCGCCCCGATACCCAGGGCCTTGCCGCTGAAGCCCGCGCCGGGGCCGCCGGTCCCGCCGCCTCCGTCGGAGCCGTCGGGTCCCGGTTTCTTGCCGCCGAACAGTCCGCCCAGCCGCTCCTGCAGCTTACGGACGACTTCGTCCAAATCAGGCGGACCCTGGTTGCCGCCCTTCCCGCTCCACGGGTCTTTGTTGCCACCACCCGGCTCATTCCAGGCCATAGTTACTCCAGATGAAGATCACGACCGCTCGGTCGTTGAGATTTAGCGGAACGCTGTTCGATTCAGCAGCTCCCGCCGTACGGGAGTGCGCCGCCATTGTAGAAAGCCTCAACGGTTTCAGCAATGGATCCGAACGCGTGAAGCTCAGCCCCTTCTTGTACAGCGTGCTACCTCTGCGCACAAATCGCCTGCTTCTCCGGTACAGGAAGCAACCGATCGGCGAGCGAATGATCCCGGCTCAGCAGCCGATCAAGCGCTGGGCGGGGTACGACCACTTCCATTTCCCAGCCGCCTTCCTCCGTGACGCGATCGGACAGCACCTGCCCGTGGGAAAAAAACCAGGCGCGCAGCCCACCGTCCCGCGGCCCCAGGGAGATCCGCTGATGGACCCGGTTCTCCCCGAAATGCTCACCCAACGCATCGATCAGCTCGTCCATCCCCTCACCGCTGTGGGCTGACACCCAGACGCGACGCACACGACCCTGGGAGTCACGCTCCACCCGAGGGCTCGCATCGGGCAGCAGATCGATCTTGTTGTAGACATGGATTTGCGGAACGTCCCCCGCCCCGATCTCGTCCAGCACTTCACCCACGTCGCCGATACATCCGGCGCGGCGCGGGCTGGCCGCATCCACGACGTGCAGCAACAGATCCGCGGTTCGGGTCTCCTCCAGCGTCGAGCGAAACGCGGCGACCAGGTCGTGCGGCAGATGATTGATAAAGCCCACGGTATCGGCCAGGATCACGACCTGCCCGGCCGGGAGCGGGAGCCGCCTCAGGGTCGGGTCCAAGGTGGCAAACAATTTGTCCGCCTGGTAGACACCGGAGTTCGTCAGACGGTTGAAGAGCGTGGACTTTCCTGCATTCGTATAACCGACGAGGGACACCGTGGGCAGCTCGGCCCGCGCGCGCGCGCGTCGCCCTTGTGCGCGCTGGGACGCGATTCGCTCCAGACGCTTTCTGAGCACGGCGATGCGTTTACCCAGCAGCCGCCGGTCCGACTCAAGCTGGGTCTCGCCCGGGCCGCGCAACCCGATGCCGCCCTTCTGGCGCTCCAAGTGGGTCCAACCCCGTACCAGGCGCGTGGACAGATGCCGCAACTGGGCGAGCTCCACCTGGAGCTTGCCCTCGAAAGAGCGTGCACGCTGCGCGAAAATATCGAGGATCAGGCCTGTCCTGTCCACAACACGGCACTGGAGATTGTGCTCCAGATTCCGCTCCTGTGCCGGCGACAGGGCGTGGTCGAAGATGACGAGGTCCGCTTTCTCGGCGTCCACGAGGGCCTTCAGCTCCTCGGCCTTGCCGGCCCCGAGGAACAGGCGCGGATCTGGTGCGACACGCGAACCACCGACGGCGGCCACGACCCGCGCGCCCGCCGAATCGGCTAACTGTCTGAATTCGTGGAGCTCGTCCGGATCTGTGACAGTGCCTATATCCAGGTGGACGAGAACGGCCTTCTCTCCTGCGCTTGGGCGCTCAAACATCGTCGTGGCGATCAGGTTCCATGGCGGCTTGGGGGGGAGGTTTCACTGTGGCAGAGCGAGCGATGGCGCGCCCGCAGGGAGCGCGCCCGGTCCAATTACATGTTACCGGGTTCGGGTTGGCTATCCGGGACAGCCGGCGGCAACTTGACATTGCGGGACGGTACGACCGTCGAGATGGCGTGCTTGTAGATCATCT
>JAYEJW010000571.1:0-6328 GCA_034716535.1 Pseudomonadota bacterium | reverse complement strand
GTTGGATTTGTAGGTTCAAACACTTCAAGAAGACGCCCGTTGCTCGCCGGTAGCCTTCCGCAGCCGCAGGGGCGCGAACTCGTGCCCGTCGCCCGAGAAGTAGCGGGAGAAGCCCTCGTAGTACTCGAGACGCATCACCTGAATGATCACGATTCCGCCCTCCAGGACAAGGATGAAGACGTTGCCCAGCACCACGGTGATCCAGTGACCGACAGTCCCCATCATACCTGCGAGGGTGAAGACGGCGATCGACAAAGCCACGTGGTTCAGGCTGAAGGCGGCCACGCGCAGGAAGGAAAGGGTGTTCGAGACATAGGCGATGATGATGTCCAGCGTCTCGATCACCACCACCAATGCCTTCTCGCCGGTGGGTGCGTCGATTTCTTGCCACTGGTTGGCCGCCAAAGCGAGCAGGGAAGCAATCACGACAACCGTGGCCTGCCAACCGAAGCTTCCATTCACGGCAAGGTTGTACCCTCCGCCGAGCAACGCCAGATAGAAGGCCAGATTCACCGCCCCATGGTGGGCCAACAGGGCGCCATGCAGGTTCCCGATGGCCAAGCGGTTGTAAATGGTCAGGAGGCAGGCGAGGACAATGAAGGCAACGCCCCATCCCAGGGCAATCTTGAGCATCAGGATGGGATCGGACAGGGGCGACATCCACAGCGGATGCAGGATCTCCTCATAGCCGAAAACACTGCCGAACAGAAAGCCGAAGACGATCGAGGAGGCGCCGATCAGGTAGCCGAAGGGCGTAAAACGGCCGAGCTTGCCCCGCAGAAGCCAGGCAGCACCCGCGATCACGGCGCCATGGCCGACATCGCCGAACATCATGCCGAACATGAGCACGAAGGTGACGGCGAAGAGGGCGGTGGGGTCGAACTCCCCATACTGGGGGATGCCGTACTGCTTCACCAGCAAGGCGAATGGTGTAAGCAGCCGCGTGCGGATTGGAACGGAGGGCACTAAGGTGCGTTCGTCCGGCAACGGATTGCGGGCCTGCATCTCGAAGGGACTCGCGAGGGTGTCCCGGAGCCGCTGCTCCAGATCCGCCACCGAGCGCGCCGGTACCCAGCCCGCCAGGTAGGCCAGATGACCCGCGCTGCGGATCGAAGGGTCCAGGGTCACGAAGGGCTCGGCCAGCGTCAGGACCCGCTCGGCGTCCCGCAACCGGGTGTCGAAGGACGCGGACCACTCCGATAGCCGCTTGTGCAGTCCCCCCCGCTCCTGATCGACGCCCTCGCGGCGCTCGGCTAGCTCCTCGCGCAACTTACTCGGCTCGGACATGAGCTCCTGAGGGATGGGCAGGTACTGGAACCCGGCCGCATTGAGCACCGAGGACAGCTGCGCCTCTTGCTCACCCGTTGGGCCGACGATTACGACGTGGGCGTGGTCTCCGCTGACCATGTAAACGAAAACCAAGTGGTCCGCTAGCCCTGCGGCGTCCTCGAGCTGGCGTACGTTCTCCCGCGGTACGATACCGACGTAATAGTCCAGGAATCGGGTCTTGCCGCCCAACATCGCAAGATTGATGTTGAGGTTGGCGAAGTTGGCCAACGATGCCTCTTGCTCCTTGACCAGGCGTTCCTCGTCGTCGAGGGCACGGAACTGCTCTTCGTAGCGGGAGCACTCGTTCCAGATCTTGCCCAGCCAGGTGTTGACCTCGGCGAGCTCTGGCTCGGGGATGACATGCACATCTGCCAGCTCCGGGTCTGCGGGCAGGGGGATCAGCTTTCCGATCTTGTCCAACCGTGAGCGTGCCTGCTGGAACAGCTCCCGATAACCGCGGCCAGGAATGTCGGAGAGGCGCGTCTCCTCCGGGGGACGGGTGTCGGCGTGGAAGCTCTCCGTCTGGGCCAGGGTCAGGGATGCCTGGGGCAGGTCCTCGGTGAGGACCAGCAGGCGTACATGCTTCATGGGTAGCGGCCGCAACATTGTCAGATCACCCCATCGCTTCGCCGGTTGTGCTCATGCCGCCGAGGCCATCGTGCCGGTCGGGGGACCTGGCTCGGCAAGCTCTGCGGCGATGTCCACCGTGTGCGTCGGCAGCTCCAGCAGCTTGCCCTGAATGAGGGCGAAGAGCAGCGAGAGGTCGCGCTCGCGAAGGATCAGGTAGGCCAGGGCGCGGGCCGTTCCCGAACGGCTGTGGCGCAGCACGTGACGTGCCTCCCCGCACAGGTAGCTTGCCATGCGCTTCTGCACTTCGACCTGGTTCGCGCTCTCGGCGAGCAGTCCGTCCAGGGGGGGCGGAAGGGCCTCGATCACGCGCTCGAAGGTCTCGAGGTTTACCAGCTCCAGCAATCGCTGCCGATCGAGCAGCCGGAATGAGGGCACGAGCTGATAGAAGGTCTCGCTGGGGGAGAGCTGATAAGAGAACCGGAATCGCAGCAGCCACAGGAGATTGGCGCGGTCCAGCACGGCGCCCACCAACTGTTGCAGAGACTGCAGGCTATCATCGTAAAACTGCCGGACCAGAGTCGCCAGTACGGCGTAATAGCGCTGTCCGATGGTGGCCTCGAGGGCGAAGGGTTCGCGTTTCTGCTCGTAGATCTCTCTGGCCTGACGCGCAATCAGGCTATAGGGACCTTGCTCCAATTGGCGCAGCAGCTCAAGCACGTTCTCCGCCCGGAACAGGTCGTCTCTGCGGGGCAGACGCACGTTGGGCGGCAGTTCGTAGAGGTTGTCCCGAATCTCTTTCTGGTCCAGGTCGTAGAGCTTGCCGCGAAGGAGGGTCTTGAGATTTGCAAGGGCATGCTTGCGGCCCCAATTCAGCACCAGCGCGCGCTCGGCGGCCACCATCGGGCGGATGAGGATCGTCATCTCCGCCAACCGCGTATTGAGCAGAGCCTGCTCGATGGCGCGGCTCTTGGCACGTCTTGTCGGGCGCTCGTCCAGGATCGCCGTCAAGCCGAAACGCTCGGCGATTTCCCCCAGGCTCTGATTAGCCAGAGAGGCGATCAAGGTGGGCTCGAACAACCTCGTGGACATGACGGACACACGGGTGTTGAGGTAAGCCTGACTGGCGGCAGTGGACATGAGCGAGTCTATGTTTGGTTTAGGGGGGCGTGCCGATGTCTTGCACGCTGCCACATCAATAGGTCGTGGGGGTCCAGAGCTGAAAACTTCTTACGGCTTTCAGCTAACGCTCGGAAGAGATGAGGAGCTCGAACGCTGCCTCAAGCGCTTCGTCGTCGCGCTGCTCTGCCATGTCGCGCAGCTGTACGTGGCGTTCGTCATAGCGCCGCTTAAGCTCCGCAATGGTCTGCTCCGCGCGCTCTTCCGCCTTGGAGATGAAGGATCGGTGAAGCTCCGGGATCCGCGCGGTGAACCGCTCCTCTCCCGCGCGGGCCTCCACGAGCGCGCCCTGGATGACGTTTTCCTGTTCGGCCTCCGCCTGTTGCGCGATCTGCTCGGCGTGCATCTCTGCGTCCAGCAGTCGCTTCAGGGTATCTTCCATCGCATCCTCCTAAAGATCTTTAAACGTCTTTATGCGTTTCGACCGCAGAGTAGCCGAAGCCATGAGGGAAAAAAAGCGCTATCTAACTTACGGAGTCCGCACCCTAAGTCGGCCACCGGAAACGGGCAAGCGAAGGCGGCGCAGCCCTTCGATCACCTGAGTTCTCACTCTGCCCCCATTGACTTGCGATCAGGGTCCTTTCTCGCAAGCGGGCGAGGGGGACGATGAGTGTCTGCGGCGCCCACTTGCACGGTAACGGCTACTGCGTGTCTTCCAACTCCTCGTTCCCCGTAACCATAGCCTTGAGGTAGGCATACCAGGGATGGCCGGTGGTGGCGGCCAGGTAGATGTGCGCGATCAGGAAGAGAAGGAGGGCGAAGACCGCGCCCATGTGCACCCAGGCCACCCATTGCAGGGGCAGCACCGCACCGAGGGCCGTGCTGCTCCAGCTCGCGTAGAACAGCAGAAGCAGCCCGGAGATCCACAACGCCGGGGCGATGGCTACCTTGAAGCCGAGATAGGCCAGGCGCTGCAGCGGGTTGTGCTTGGCGCCGCGGGTGGTGCGGTAGGGCTTGGCCTCGCCCGAGAAGATGCCGTAGCCGTAGTAGAGCATCATGGCGAACAACTCTTTGTGGGTCGGCACGTACTGGCGCCACTCACCGGTCGTGAAATGCCAGAAGATGGCGAAGGCCCACAACCCGATCAGGGTCCAGGCCAGGATCAGGTGGTAGTCGAGTGCCTGCTCGAAGCCGAACAGGCTGTAGGTGCCGTGGATCTCGAATCCGGTCAGCAGCATGCCGAAGATGAGGATCGTCTGGGACCAATGCCAGAAGCGCTCGAAGCCGGTGAAAATCTGAACTTGACTCATTTGGGTCATCTCCTCAGGCCTTGCGGCGACGACGGAATACCAGACGCATCAGCCCGTGCAGCAGCACGCCGGCGAGGGTGGCGGCGACAAGCAACCAGCCGATGCGGTCGATCCAGGGGTTGGCGTCCCGCCCCGGCATGTAGAAGCCGGTCAGATCGGCCAGCCGGCCGTCCTGGCTGTGGCAGGAATCGCAGGCCAAGGCATCCTCCTTGGGGGCCACCATATGGGCGATGGGCCAGTACATGCGGGTCTCGATGAAGTCGAAGCTGCCGCTGTAATCCATGTCGGTCTGTCCCACCTCCTTCGCCTCGGCCATGCCGGCCCGCAGGGCCTTGTCCCAATCGAAGCTCTTCCAGAAGGCGGCATCGTCCTTGCCGAAGAGGTGGCTGACGAGAAAGCTGTTGTTGACCGTGTCGTAGGGCTGCTTGCCGCGCATGATCTTGAACGGCCAGATGCGGGCGTTGGGATCCTCGTAGCTGCCCTGAATCTGGTTGATCTCCGCGACGCCGCTGGGGTCGAGCTCATCGCCAACCAGGGAGTAGCGCACGGTGCCGTCGAACCAGAAGTACTCCGGCTCCACGTTCTCCTCCCACAGAAAATCGCCCTTTTTGGTGTTATAGATGACTTCGCCCTTCTCGTTCTTCTTGACTTGCGGCTTGGCGTTCGGACCCAAACGCCCGGCAGTGGACCAGTCCCACCAGGTCTTGGTGGCCTTGCCGCCGCGCGCAAAGGCGGGAATGTGGCAGGTCTGGCAGGCGACTTTGTCGACGTGCTCGTTGAGCTTGTTGTTGACGTGGCGCGGGTGGGGCTCGGTGCCGTGGCAGGACTCGCAGGTGGCACGGGTCTCCTTACGTCCGGGCACCGCGACGCCGGTGGTGTCTTTGGCCGTCGCCGCATAGCGGCTGCCCGCCGCCTGGTGGTTGATGAAGGTGTGGCAGGTCGCACAGGGATAGTCGAGCCCTTGCGCATCCATGTGGACGTCGAGCTGTTTGTCGGGCTTGCCCAGGGAGCTGTCGATGTCCCCATGCTTGACCGCGTCGCCACCACCGCCGGTGAAGTGGCACGCACCACAGGTGGTGCGGCTGGTCTTGCCCACGTTCTGGGCGACGTTGGCGAGATCCACCGCCTTGAAGAGCTTCTTGCCCGCGAACAGCTTGTCCTCGTAAGCGGGGTGACCGGCGCCGGTGGGGAACTTCTTGTAGGTGCCGGTGGTGTCGTGACAGACGAGGCAGTCGACGTTCTCCTCCGAGGAGAAGTCGAAGCTGCCGTCCTTCCAGCCATAGCCGATGTGACAACTGGTGCAGCGCGCGTAGTTGGCGGTCACGCTGCCGCAGAAGCTGTTGACCACGTACTTCTTGCCGAGACGCTGGCCCGTCTTCTCGTGATCGAACTCCCAGGTCCAGTGGAGGCTCTTGTGCAGCTGTTTGGACGCCTCCGTGTGGCACTTCAGACAGGCCTTGGTGACCTCCGGGCCGCTCGTGAACGTCTGCTGGAGCTCCTCGAACTTGGTGTGATCGGCAGTGGAGGCCGGCGTCTCTTCCGTTTGAGCTTGAGCGCCGGCGTTGAAGGTCACTGCCGACAGCATCAGGGCGAGCAAAGGGTACAGCAAATTGAAATCTTTCTTACTCATCGAGACACCCTCCTCACAAAGAATGAAGCCGTTCGAAAAGCGGCTCCGGGAGCGCCGGCGCCATCCATCTTCGGGCCGAAAACGTCCGTCGCTACTGCCCCGCCATCAGCTCACTGGCCTTGCCCGGGGCGAGGCCGAACTCCTCCTCGACCATGCGGTTCCAGGCCGCGCGCTTGAAGGTCTGCTCCTCGGGCACGGGACGGTGCACCAGGTTGGTGTGGCAGTCGATGCAGCTCTTGCCCTCGCTCTCTTCGCGGTGGATGGCCGCCGTGTTGGCCCGCTCGCCCTCGATCGCCTCCAGGGCGTGACAGCGCAAACAAGTGGCCGAGCCGCGGGCGCGAAACCAGCGCCGGGCGCTGAAGGCCGCATCGGG
>JAYEJW010000570.1:0-6329 GCA_034716535.1 Pseudomonadota bacterium | reverse complement strand
ACGCCTGAAAGCGGGCTGGGACGAGCGCTACCTCGCCAAGTTGCTGTTCGAGTCGCCCGTTTCCGTCGAGAAAACAACACCATCAGATTCTCCGAATATTAGGCCGGATTGATGCGTTTGCCCTGCCACTACTCCCGCATCAGCAAGATTGTCCAAACGGCCCGTGGGGTGAGAGCGCGGGCAAGAGACGCGGGCAAGAGAAAAGACCTGATCGCTGTCGCGCTATGATAGATCCCGTGTCCGCCTTTGCCGGGTTTTGTTCCTCAACCCAGCCTACGAGGCTAGCGTTTGAGGTCTCTGTAAACGTTTTCGTGGGATCCAAATGCGAGCAGCGTGAGGGTGATAGTACGCTCCTCAAAGGTGTATGCGATAAGAGTAAGCTGCTCTACCATTTTGAACTTATGCACTCGGACACCCGATAAATCCCCCTTTTTTATTTCTCCAACAACAGGATCGGCTGCTATCTCATTGATCGCATCATCCAATGCTCGCTTCTGGTTCCCGTGTAGCTTCTTCACGGCTCTAGCGAAGCGAGCGGTCTGGACAAGTCGCACTAGTCCAGATCCCCGAATCGATACTCTTTGACGGCTCCGGTATTCGACTCTTCTAACGCCAGCAGTATCTCTTTGATGAAAGCGTAAGGTAAGTCAGGATTTTCCTCGGTGATTTTACCGATGCGCGACCAGTATTCGATCTGCTTGGGCAAAGATCTACGGTACACGGCCGCGGATCGTTGTCTCGCCGATACGGGGGGAGGCGCAAGCGGATGAGGGTTCGGTGGCCCCGCGTCCTCCCGAGCGGGCGGGGCGGTGGGATCCCAGCGTCTCACGCCTCTAGCTCCTCCAGTCCCCGAAACTGCTCCAGTGCTTCCGGATTGGCCAGGGCGTCGACGTTCTTCACGGGCCGCCCGTGGACGAGATCGCGGACGGCCAGCTCCGTGAGTTTGCCGCTGCGGGTGCGGGGGATGTCATTGACCTGGATGACCTTCGCCGGCACATGGCGGGAGCTGGTGTTGTCGCGGATGGCGGCCCGGATCGTCTCCCGCAGCTCCCGGTCGAGCGTCAGATCTTCGCGCAGCACAACGAAGAGGATAATCCGCACGTCGTCCTGCCAGTCCTGACCGACGGCGATGCTCTCGAGCACCTCCGGGAGCCTCTCCACCTGCCGGTAGATCTCGGCGGTACCGATGCGTACGCCCCCGGGGTTGAGGACGGCGTCGGAGCGGCCGTGGATGATCAGTCCCTCTCGGGGGGTCAGCTCCGCCCAGTCGCCGTGGGCCCAGACTCCTAGGTAGCGCTTGAAATAGGTCGCGTGGTATTTGCTGTTGTCCGGGTCGTTCCAGAAACCGACAGGCATGGAAGGGAAGGGAGCGGTGCACACCAGCTCCCCCCTGCGACCGACCACCGAATGACCCTCATCGTCGAAGACCTCCACCTTCATGCCCAGCCCGCGGCACTGGAGCTGCCCCCGATAGACGGGGAGCAGCGGGTTGCCGAGCGCGAAGCAGGAGATGATGTCGGTGCCCCCGGAGATGGAGGCGAGCTGCAGGTCCGCCTTCACGTCCCGGTAAACATAGTCGAAGGACTCGGGTGCAAGGGGCGACCCGGTCGAGAGAACGGTCCGGAGCCGCTCGAGGCGATGGGTGCGGGCCGGGATGACGCCCGCCTTCTCCACGGACGCCAGGTACTTCGCACTGGTTCCGAAGACACTGATGCCCTCCTCCTCGGCGAGATCGAACAAGGCATCCGGACGCGGATATAGGGGTGCGCCATCGTAGAGCACCAGGGTGGCGCCCGCCGCGAGCCCGCTGATCAGCCAGTTCCACATCATCCAGCCGCAGGTAGTGAAGTAGAAAAAGCGGTCCTCCCGGCGTAGAGCCGTGTGCAGGAGCAGCTCCTTGAGGTGCTGGAGCAGGGTGCCGCCAGCGCCGTGGACGATGCACTTGGGTCGGCCTGTGGTCCCTGAGGAGTAGAGAATGTAGACGGGGTGATCGAACGGGAGCTGGCGGAACGCGGGATCGGGCGCGTCGTCGCCGGAAACAATGCTGTCGAACGCAATCGCGCCCGGCAGCATCGAGAGGTCCGGCTCGGGCTCCAGTCCCCCCACCAAGACCACCTGCTCGATCGTGGGCAGCGCCTTCAGGAGGTGGCTGGCCCGCTCCAAGGTCCGATAGGACCGTCCCTTGAACCGATAGCCGTCGGAGACGAACAGAATCTTGGGCCCGATCTGGCCGAAGCGGTCCAGGATCCCAACCTCACCGAAGTCCGGCGAGCAGGACGACCACAGGGCCCCGAGGCCGGTGGCGGCGAGCATCGCCACGACGGCCTCGGGCCGGTTGGGCAGTATCCCGGCGACACGGTCTCCCTCACGGACTCCGGCCTCCATGAGAAAAACCGTCATCCGAGCCACTGTGCCATAGAGCTCCCGGTAGCTGAGCCCGCTCCGCAAGCCGTCCTCCCGCCTGAAGACCAGGGCGGGGCGGTCGTCCCTGAAGCGAAGGAGGTTTTCGGCGAAGTTGAGGCGCGCGCCGACGAACCAGCGAGCCCCCGGCATGCGGTCGCCTTCAGGTAGCACGTCCGTCCAGGGCCGGGAGGCGATGACACCGCAGAAGCGCCAGACCTCGGGCCAGAACGTCTCGGGATGATCCACGGACCAGCGGTGGAGATCGGAATAACCGCGTATCCAGGGTGCAAGCCGCTCCCTCACGGCCTGGAGGAAGCGCATCATGTTGGAACGGCCTGCCCGTGACGGCGAGGGTGTCCACAGGGGCGCGTCGCGCTGGTCTCGCACATGCATCTCGGAAGGCCGCAAGGCCATGGAGCTCAGCCTCCGCATCACAGCCGCCGCCGATAGCGGCCGCCGACTTCGTAAAGGGCATGCGTGATCTGGCCCAGGGTGCAGCAACGAACGGTCTCCATTAGCGTGCCGAAGCAGTTTCCGCCGGTTCGCACAGATTCTTTCAGGCGCTCCAGGGCTGCGGGACTCTCTTCGGCGTGAGCCCTGCGGAAGCGTCTCAGGGTCTCCACCCGGGCCCGTTGTTCGGACGCGCTGACCCGGGTAAGGGGCGTTTCCCCGGCCGGCTCCGTCCCGTCCGGGGCGACGAACCGGTTGATCCCCACCAAAGGCAGCGAGCCCTCCTGTTTGCGCCGCTCGTACTCCAGGCTTTCGGACTGAATGCGGTTTCGCTGGTAGCCTGTCTCCATGGCGCCCAGCACGCCGCCGCGCTCGTTCAGGCGCTCGAACTCCTGAAATACGGCCCCTTCCACCACGTCCGTGAGCTCCCTGATGAAATAGGAGCCCTGGAGGGGGTTCTCATTCAGGCTCAGTCCCAGCTCCTGCTGGAGGATGGCCTGTATCCCCAGGGCCCGTCGTACGCTCTGCTCGGTGGGCGTGGTAATGGCCTCGTCATAGGCGTTGGTGTGGAGGCTGTTGCAGTTGTCCAGGCTTGCGTAGAGCGCTTCCAGGGTGGTACGTGCGTCGTTGAGGTCGATGTCCCGCGCCTGCAGGCTTCGCCCTGAGGTCTGGACATGGTACTTGAGCCGTTGCGCGCCCGGAGCGGCGTGGTACAGGTCGCGCAACGCGCGGGACCAGATGCGCCTGGCCACCCTGCCCAGTACGGCGTACTCGGGATCGAGGGCGTTGGAGAAGAAGAAGCTCATGCGCGGGGCGATCTCGTTCACATCGAGACCCTGCGCCATGAAGTACTCGAGCAGCGTGAAGCCGTTGGCCAGGGTGAAGGCGAGCTGGGTGACGGGGTTGGCTCCCGCCTCGGCGATGTGATAGCCGCTGACCGAGATGCCATAGAAGTTCTTGACCCCCCGGCGGATGCACCATGCCTGGATATCCGCCAGGAGGCGCAGTGCGAATGGGACCTCGAAGATGCACTCGTTCTGGGCTTGATCCTCCTTGAGGATATCCGCCTGCAGTGTACCCCGCAGACTTGCCAGGACCTGGCTCTGGATACGGGCGTAGGTCTCGCCGGGAAGGAGCTCCGCACCGCTGATTCCGAGCAGGCCCAGACCGATCCCGTCGTGTCCCGCCGGCAGCTCTCCCCTGTATCTCGGACGGTGCATGCCGCGATATCGGTGCCGAATTCTTCGTTCCGCACCGCCCCAGCCGCCCATAGCGTGCAGATGACGTTCCACCGCCTGGTCCACCGCGGCGTTGAAGAACTGCGCCAGGAGAACGGGGGCCGGCCCGTTGATGGTCATGGACACGGATGTCTTCGAGTCGGTCAGGTCGAGTCCGGAATAGAGGACCTTCAGGTCGTCCAGGGTGGCGATTGAGACACCGGACCTGCCGACCCGCCCGAGGACATCGGGGTCGGGTTCGGGGTCCTCGCCGTAGAGGGTCACGGGATCGAACGCCGTGGAGAGGCGGATGGACGGCTGCCCGGCAACCAGGTAGTGGAATCGGCGGTTGGTCCGTCCGGGACCGCCCTCACCGGCAAACATCCGTGTCGGCGCCTCGTCCCGGCGCCGGTAGGGAAAGACCCCGGCGGTGTAGGGAAAGCGTCCCGGAAGGTTCTCGTCCACCAGGAAGCGCAGCCGCTCGCCCCAATCCCCGCAGTCGGGCGCCGAGACCTTGGGGATCGGAAGTGCGGCCAGACTGCGGCTGTAGTTCTCCCCCGCATAGCGCCTGCCGCGCACCTGATATGAGTAGTGGTCCGCACTGACCGCTTCCCGTAGGAGGGGCCAATCCGCAAGCTGGCGGCGGTCGTCTTCTTGGAGTCCCGACAGGGCCTCGTTGTAGCGGCTCCGTAGCCGTCCGAGGCTGGTTTCCACTCGCTCATTGAGCAGTTTCTCCGGATAGGGTTCCAGCGGCGGGGGCAACGCCGGATCACCCAGGGTTTCCAGGCTTCGGTAAAAGGCATGCGCCAGGCTGGCACTCCTGACGCGCTGTGCGTGGGCAGCGCGCAGCCCGCGTCCGTGGCTGGCGACGTCGCGCAGGTAGCCTGTTCGCGCCGGAGGGAGAGGCGCGGCCGGTGTGGGGGCGGAGGTGCGCCGGTCGGCCTTCCAGTGCCCCGAGGGACGCCGGGGGTCGCTGCTGTCGAGGTAGCTGCAGACCGCCTCGAACAGGGCGTCGATGCCCTCGTTGTCGGCACGGATGGCCACACAGGGGAGGACGGACGCCTCGCCGACGGGCGTTGCTGCATCGGGGTGATTCTGGCCCCACTGGCGGCGCACATCTACCAGTGCATCCCCGGCCCCGCGATGATCGGACTTGTTCATCACCACGAGATCGGCCAGGTCCAGCATCTCGATCTTCTCCAGCTGGCCGGGTCCCCCATAGTCCGGGGTCATGACGTAGATCGACAGGTCGGACACATCCGTGACCTCGGCGTTGCCCTGTCCGATGCCAACGGTTTCCACAAGGACTAGATCGAATCCGCGCGAGCGCAGATAGACGACCGCGCCCTGCAGGGCAGGGTTGGTGACCGAGTCGGGCCGTCGGGTTGCGAGGGAGCGGAAGAAGGCCCGGGAATCGCCCAGGCTGTTGAACCTGATTCGGTCCCCCAGCAGGGCACCGCCGCTGCGCCTGTGTGTGGGGTCGAAGGCGAGAACGGCGAACCGCCTGTCGGGAAACTGCTGGAGAAACCGCCCGAGCAGCGCATCGAGCAGCGTGCTCTTGCCGGCCCCTCCGGTGCCGGTCATGCCCACAACCGGGCAGGGGCTCTCTTGCCCTCCCGAAACCGCAGGCTCACCGCTCTCGATACGGGACAGGTCCTGAGCGATTGCGAGATACGAGCCGGCCTCGGGAATCTCGGCGGCCGGTCCGCGTCGCCCGCGGCTCAGTCCCATCACCTCTTCGGCGATCGCTTCCAGCGGTATCCGGTCACGCTGTCCGGCGCCGTAGACCCTTGTCACGCCCATGGCCTGCAGGCGTGCGGCCTCCAGCGGGGTGATGGTTCCGCCGCCGCCGCAGAACAGGCCGACATGGCCAACCCCCGCGTCCCTCAGGCGGCGCAGGAGGTAGCCGAAATACTCCATGTGCCCCCCCTGGTATGAGCTGACGGCGACGGCGTCGACGTCTTCCTGGACCGCCGCCCGCACGATCTCATCCACGCCGCGGCTGTGTCCGAGATGTATGACCTCCGCACCATGCGCCTGAAGGAGGCGGCGGATCAGGTGGATGGCCGCGTCGTGGCCATCGAAGAGAGCGGTCGCGGTGATGATCCGGACCTGCTGCAGGGACTCCTCTCTGTCTTCCAGATAGTCCGCTGGTATCGCCATCAGGCCTCCTGATTAGAAACAATCTTCAGCCAGGCTCACGAACTGAGCCACCGAGGGGCGCACCCTGACGTGGGTTTTCTTGCGAGCGGGGTGCGT
>JAYEJW010000569.1:0-24763 GCA_034716535.1 Pseudomonadota bacterium | reverse complement strand
GGCGCTGTCCGTGTTCGATGACATGCAGGACCAGATAGCCCAGCCCGGTCGCGGCAACTGCGCCGTAGAGGAGGTACCCGATCCGGCCGGTACCGAGATACAGCATGGCAAGCAGAGCGACGCTGAGGATCACGAACATGCCCAGATCTCGCTGAACCACCAGCAGGCCGGAGAGCAGGATCCAAAAGAGGATCAGCGGCAACAGGTCTCGAAGGGGCGGCAGGATGAGCGGACTCCATCGGCTCAAGCCTTTCGAGTGACTAGCGATGAAACCGGCCAGGAACAGAACAACGGTCACCTTGAGGATTTCGGTCGGGGTGATGAAGCCCGCTCCATAGACGGCGCCGCGAAAACGCTGCCCCGTCAGCAGCAGGACGGCCACCAGGATCAACGATAGCCCACCCCAGAACCAGATGCCTGACGCGAGGCGATTGTAGCGCCCCCGCATGCCGCCGATGCCGACCGCGAGCATGATCAGGATTCCGGCAGGAAACAGGTAGTCATTCAGCGTCGACTGGGAGGCCGTGTCGAAGGCGCCCATGCGGTATTGGGCGAGCAGCCCCAAGCCGGATAGAAAGGCCACCGCGCCCAGCAGGATCTGGTCCCCCCGAAATCGGAACAGGACCAGAGTGATATGCAATATCAGCAGGCTGAGGGCGTAGACCGCAAGCGGCAACAGATCCCGCGCGGTGATCATTCGGTCGACGCTGCGGCCGGACCCGAACACCATCAGAAAGCCCACCAGGATGCAGAACAGGCTCCCAAGAAAGAGAAGCCGCTCCGGCCGGCGCAGATCCCAGCTGTCCCTCAGCTCGTCCGCTGTCTTGGCTGTGCTCAATGCAGCATCCCCAGCTCGCCGGCCCGCACCAGCAGATCTCGCGCGATCGGCGCCGCCGTCTTGGAGCCGTAGCCCCCATGCTCCACCAGCACCGCCACCGCCAGGGCCGGTCGCTCCGCCGGGGCGAAGCCGATAAACCAACTGTGCGCCTTGCCTTGTGGATTCTGCGCGGTCCCGGTCTTGCCCGCGATGCTGAAGGCGTCCACATCGATGCCCCGACCGGTGCCCTCCGCCACGACCTTGCGCATCATCCGCGCTAGGCGGTGCGCCGCATTTGTCGACATGAATCGGGAGAGTGCGAAGGATGGCTCGCTCTCCACCAGGCGGGGTTTCACGGCCAATCCCCGGTTGGCCACCGACGCGGTAATCAGGGCCATCTGCGCAGGCGTCACGAGCAGCCTCCCCTGGCCGATGGACATCTGTGCCAGGCCGTACTGGTTCGACTTGGCGATGCGGGGGATCCGGCCCATGCTCATGGTCTGGGCCCCATAGGGACTCTCATGCAATCGAATCTGACGGTTGAAGAGGAACCGCTCCGTGCTCTCATAGAAGGCGTCGTGCCCGTAACCCACGCCCAGCTTGGCGAAGAACACATTGGACGATTCGGCCAGCGCGGTGCCCAGGTCCAAATCACCGTGCCCTTTCCATGTCTGGCCGTTTCTCTTCGCCCTGTAGTACTCGTGGTCGCGAATCTTTCGGTAGCGGGAAGAGGTCGTGTAACCATCCGCCGGACAGTGGAGCCGCCCCTTGAATCCCGCGTTGAGGGCTTGAGCGGCCAGCACGATCTTGAACGTGGAGCCGGGAGGATAGAGCCCCTGGGTTGCCCGGTTCAGCAAAGGCGCCTCGGGATCCCCGCCGCGGAAGAGGGACGAGCTAATTCGATTGGGATCGTACGACGGCGTGCTGGCCAGGGCACGGATCGCGCCATTGTCTGGACGCAGCAGCACCACAGCACCCCGGTTCCTCCCCAGCATCTTCACCGCCATCAGTTGCAGCTCCGCGTCGAGCGTGAGTACCAGATCTTGCCCGCGAGGACGCTTTTCCTGGGTGAGCAATTGCCTTCCCAGCTCGCCCCACGCGGTCAGACTGGCCGGTGTACTGCCGTTCAAGTGGGCATTGGCCGCGGCCTCCATACCCGAGGCACCGAACTTGGGGTCACTGTAGCCCACGACATGGGCGAATGCCGGCCCGTAGGGATAGCGCCGATAAACCTGACCCCGATACTCCTGGCTATAGGCCAGCACCTCGCCATGACGGTCTACGATGCGACCGCGCCGAATACGGTGGGCCGGATTGAACTGGCGACGATCGTGGGACTGCATGAAGGCGACGAAATCCGGCCGCGTGACACCGGTCAGTTGCCAGGTCGCCTGATACAGCAGCACGGACGCGAACAACAGCGTCAAGCCGACCACGGGGATGAGGGACTTCCGCTTGGGCCTGGAAAGATGCCGCAACGCTGTGAGGTCGCGGAAGTCGAACATCAGCTTGAGGATGTAACCGACGACCAGTAAGAAGACGATATGCAGCCCGATCCGCAGCGTTGGCCAGGCGGCGGAATCGACTAGGGCGTTGAACAGATCAATCGGATTGGAGGGGGTCACGCTTCTGACGGCCTTCCTTTATCGTTCTACGGTCGCGGCCGGCAACGATCGGGCGATCGGCCGGTAGTCTTGAGCCACTTGAACAAGGATATCCGAAGCGACTACCTGATGCGTGACCCCGCGTTTGTCGCCTACGCATCTCCCTCATCTGGAGCGCCAAGTCCCGCGTGGACCTCCTGTCCCGCGCGCCCAAGCCCTGCGTCGATGCTCAGAATCCCGCGAGCCAATCGCCCGCAACCCGAGTCCGATTGCCCTCCGGCTACGGCGGGCTATGCTATGTATTGTGATTCTCGCGCCGACAGGTGTAAAAGGATTGTATCGACCCACAGCGAAGCTCGGATCGCAAACCTGGTCGTCCGTCTCTATTCCATCCAATGCACAGAAGAAGTGACGAATGCAAAGCCGGGGATGAGCCCGCGTCCCGGCCCGACGAGATCCAGTCTGACGGACCCGAAATTCCTGTCGAAAGCGCGCCCTCCGAGCTGCGCTACCTGGCCAATTTCGAGCGGCTGATCATCACCCTATCCGGCCGTTTCATCAACCTCAGTCGCGAAAACATCGACCGGGAGATCTCCCGTGCGCTCAAGGCAATCGGGACCTTCGCCGAGGTGGACCGCAGTTACATCTTTCAATTTTCCCTTGACGGGGCGCGGGTGTCGAACACACACGAGTGGTGTGCCGAAGGTATTCAGCCTGCAATCGACGGGGTTCAGGATGTCCCGGTCGAATTCTTCTCCTGGATCATGCCGAGAATCAAAAGGGGCGAAGTTATCCATATCCCCGACGTCTCGCGCCTACCGGACGACGCAGCGAAGGAAAAGGAGGAAATGCAGGCTCAGCGCATCCAGTCGCTCATCAATGTTCCACTGACCTGCGCCAACAAGGTCCTCGGATTCGTTGGCTTGGACTCCGTGAGAACTAGAAAGGATTGGCGGGCGGACCATATTAAGCTGCTGAAGGTGGTCGGAGAGATCATCGCGGGCACCATCGAGCGCGAGCGGGCGACGGCCGCTCTGACGCGACAGGTGCAGATGGAAAAGCTCGTCGCCTACATCTCGACCCGTTTCATCAATGTGCCCACCGACGAGCTGCACGACGAGATCGGCAGTGCGATCGGGAAGATTGGGGCGTTCACCGGCGTCGACCGCAGCTATGTTTTCCAGTTCTCCCCAGATGGGAAGCGGATGTCCAACACCCATGAGTGGTGTGCCCTCGGGATCGAGCCGCACGTGGACAGACTGCAGGGGTGGTCCGTAGACGGCTTCGGCCACTCGATGGCGTTGATGCAGCGCGGCGCGGTCTTCCACGTGCCGGACGTATCGGCTCTACCCGAAGAGGCGGGAACGGAGAAGGCCGAATTTGAGCAGGAAGGGATCAAGACGCTTATCAACGTCCCAATCATGGCCAGGGGCAGGATGACGGGATTTCTCGGAATGGATGCCGTGCGTACCCACAAGGCCTGGTCCGATGACGACATTCGGCTGCTCCGTCTCGTGGGTGAGATACTCGCGCACGCGCTGGCGCGAAAGTCCGCCGAGGAGCGCCTCCAGCACTCCTTGCAGGAGAAGGAGGTGCTGCTCCGGGAGATCCACCATCGCGTGAAGAACAACATGCAGGTCATCCACAGCCTTCTCTACCTGCAGGTCAACGCCATACGCGACAGGGTGGATCCAGTCGCCCTGGAGGCCTTTCGGCAGAGCCAGACCCGGATCAAGTCGATGGCGACGATCCACGACCGGCTTTACCGCTCGAAAGACCTTACCGAAATCGATTTCGAAGACTATCTCCATGCGCTGATTCCCGACCTCCTGCAGTTGTACAACATTGGTGATCGGGTGCGCACCGACATCGAGGCAAAGAACACAAGGTTGGACATCGACACGGCCATACCCTGCGGCCTCATCGTCAACGAGCTCGTGGCGAACAGCCTGGAGCACGCCTTCCCCGGTCGTCGCCGAGGCAGAATCGACATCGTTCTGAAACACCGAGCGGCAGGCCTGCTCGAGCTGACTGTAGCCGACGACGGGGTCGGATTGCCACCCGGTTACGACTGGCGCAGCACCGCGACTCTGGGCCTGCAACTGGTCAACGACCTCGTCGATCAGCTCGATGGAGAAGCGATGCTCGACACCGGGGAAGGCACACGCTTCGATATCCGGTTCGCGACCCACTCATCATGACGGCGCCGCGCGTATTGATCGTGGAGGACGAGGCCATCTCCGCCAGAGCCGCCAGGATCATGCTCGAGCGCATAGGGTGCGTGGTAACAGACATCGTCGGCACGGGCGACGGGGCCATAGTAAAGGCCGGGATCCAGCTCCCGGACCTGGTCCTGATGGACATCCGGTTAAAAGGCGACATGGACGGGATCGAGGCAGCGGCCATTATCCACGAACGGTTTCGACTGCCGGTCATCTTTGTCAGCGCTTACTCCGTCGAGGAGTTGGCGGAGCAGCGCGAGTTGGTCGAGGGATCGGCGTACCTCGCCAAGCCGATCGGCGAGCTCGAGCTTGCCGCGGCCGTCGGGAAGGTTCTCAGCGGAAAGAACGAATGAGGTGAGGCAGCCCACGCGGCCGCGGGGGATACGGTGGGATTCCCCAACCCATCCCCCGGTTCGCTGCCTTTTCGAACTCAGCCGACTGCGGCGAGGAGCGATGCTCCGCGCCACACGAAGGCGCCGCTCTTCAGTGGGACACTAACCTGATCAGCGGATCCTCACGAGGCCCCCGCCTTGGGCGCCGACGTTTATGCGGGTGATTCCGCCTCTCCTTCCGCCCGCGCCCGTCGCGCCGCCAAGCCGATGAACACGTAGGTCCAACCGTTGACGATGAGCTCCACGGCGATGATCAGTCCGAGCACCCAGAGGCCGGACACGGGCCATTGGGACATCACCAGGACACCCAGAACAATGGAAACAACACCGCCGATAAGCGCCCAAACCCAGCCCTGCCTACCGCGGTGCTGGAGCGCCATGCCGATCCGCAGGACGCCGACGGCAACGAAGGCGATGCCGACCAATAGCGTCAGGGCGACCGCGGCCCCCAACGGATCCGCCGCCATGACGATACCGGTACCCAGGTAGACGAGGCCGATCAGTACGTGAAGCAAGGTACCCTTCCACCCCTTGCACTTGAAGGCATCGACCAGCTGGAAAGCGCCCCCGACGGCGAGCAAGATGCCGAAGAACAGAACGCTCGTCAGGGTCAGGGCGGCAGTCATCCCCAAGCCGATGGTACCCAGAATCACGGATACGACACCGAGCCCGAGCAACCAACCCCAGTTCTTTTGCGCTTCGCCGAAGAGGGATTCGGCAATCCGCGTTTCGGTCAGTTCTTCCGGCATGTTCTTCTCCTTAAGTGGTGCGTTCGAATCAGGTTGATGAAGCAGGCTAAGTTTACGCCATCGTGACGAGGAGTGGACCGCATCGCGACGAAAACGTCCCGCGCGATTTACCTGTAGAGCAGATAGGCTTGTCTAACCCTACGCCATTCCTTCTCGTCCTCGCGCAATCGCGCCTCCAGATCTTCGGGGACGGACTCAAGATCGTCCACCCACTCTCGCAGGAAGGTCCCACCGCTCAGCAGGTCGACTGCGAGCCTCTGGGTCTCGTATTCGTACGGGAAGTCCCGCCAGATCTCGTAGTCGGGATACTCCACCCGAACGGCCTTGAGCAGAAGACTCATCAGTCGATAGGGTTTGAACCCATCGTGCCGATAACGATCGTTGTCCGTATGGATCTGCAACCCGGCGCAGAGCGTGCCGGCGTGCTTGTGGAAAGTGGGCTCGAACCAGCAGCGGCGGATGGAACATCCCTCCAACCACTCTGACCGAAGCGAGACCATGCGCCTGAGCACGCGATCGAAGTCGATGTCCGGCGCCCCGACGACCTCCAGCGGGGTCGTCGTACCCCGTCCCTCCGATAAGGTCGTCCCCTCCAGCAGTACAGTGCCCGGGAAGCACCGTGCCATATTGAGGCTGGACGCGTTGGGACTGGGATTGACCCAGGCGAGCTCCAAGACCGGCCAACCGTAACCGGGCGCCTCGCTCGGGCGGTAATCAGTCATGGGAACGACTGTCAGATCCAGATCCAGCCCCTTCGTATCGGCAAGCCATTTCGCAAGCTCGCCGAAGGTAAGCCCGTGGCGCATGATCAGCGGCGCTGCGCCGACGAAACTCTCCCAGCCCGACTCGAGAACGCTCCCCTCGACCGGCCGACCTGCGGGATTGGGGCGGTCGAGAACCCAGACGCTCTTTCCCTGTTTGGCGCACGCCTCCAGCATGTTGGCGAGCGTCGTTACGTAGGTGTAGATGCGCGTCCCGATATCCTGCAGGTCCACGAGCAACAGATCAAAGGTCTCCATCATCGCCGGCGTCGGGTATCTGACCTCCCCGTAGAGGCTGAAGACGGGGATCCCGTGGCGTGGGTCCAGATAGTCGTCCGTCTCGATCATGTTGTCCTGCTTGTCCCCGCGCATGCCGTGCTGGGGCCCGAAGGCAGCCGCAACTTGCAGGTCCGGACATTCCATCAGGGCGTCAAGGCAGTGGTCGCAGCCGCGGGTCAAAGACGCGGCGTGTCCGAGCAGCGCAGCGCGTCGCCCACGCAGAGGTCCGCGCCGAGCCGGGTTTTCAAGAATCTCGTCGATGCCCAGCTTCATGCGCTAGCGACCGGCAGAGGCAAGCTTGGTGACGACGAGCAACATCAAGACAGTCCCGATGGCAGCAGATGACAGGCACCACAGGCAAACGGCTCCGATGACGAAGAGCTCCAAGCTGGTCAGGTAGATGGAAAACAACACGCCGAAGATACTGAAGCCCAGTAGAGCGAGTGCTGAGGGCAAATGCCAAGTGTCCCCAAGGACCCGATTCATCAGCCAAAGGATCAGGACGCCAAGGTAGAAGGCCACGCCCCACTGAGCCATGGGGATACCGAACAGCCGAGAATACGGGCTGGATTGCACGGCGAGGCAGTCACCGATCGGTCCGCACATAGCCTCACTGTGGGTAAGCTCGACGTATGTGAGATAGCCACCGATCGCCAACCCGAGCAATGCCATGATCGGGATGCCCCAGGTGAGCACTGGCGGCACCTCGAGAGTCGCCCGGCCCGCCCGTGCAAGCAGCCAGACGGCGTAGGAAAGAGCCACGACCATGCCCACCATGACCGCCCATGCAAGGCCGGTGGCAACGGCATCGTTCATCGTGCTTTCGGACTCGGCGTCTGCAACGCTCGACCCGGAAATCAGTTGCTGTAGCCCCGGCACTTGCGGCCAGTCGATTCCCCCGGCCTCCAGCCCACGCTCGAGTATGTCCGGAAATCCCTGGATGATCTCCGCCCTTCCGACGAGCAGGCTGTCCCCCACCAGAATCGCAGGCGACTGCAGGGAATCCTGGGGTGCCCCGAAGCGAACGAGCACTTCCTGATAGAGGCCGTCTCCGGGAGCCAGCGTGATATCGACGGGATGAATCTCCAATTGCTGGCCAAACTCTGCGCTCAACGGGAAAAGAAACTCGTCGATCACCGCAGGGCAATCGGCGCAAAAAGGCGGAAAGAAGATGACTGCCCGGACTTTTGGCAGGGCCTCGGCACCCACCGTCCAAGACAGCGAGAGCAGCACCCATACCCCGAAGAGCAAACGCAGCTGTTTTCCTATTGCGTGATTCATCAAACAAACCCGTTGAAGCTTCGGCCCCCGCGATCATTCGGTTCTGCGGTAGCCCTGTTTTCACCATGTAGCGTATGACGCTTGATTCTTGTGTCCGGTTGCAACGACACGTCCGCTGCGGTGCCTTCGCGGTTACAACCTCACTCGAACTCGACCGGCCTTCCGCAAGGCGTATCGACGACCTTCAGCCCCGTCGCGTCGCCGAATCCCCAGATCATCCGCTCGGGGTTCGTGGGCATGAGCTTTCGGTGCCGATTGATGATCTTTCCGTCAGCCCCGATGACGACGACGGTATTGTAGAGCGTTCCCCGGCTGAGCGTGCCGTCGCGCTCGTCGATGCCGCAGACGATAGTGACCCGACGTTGCTTGGCAGCCTCGCGCAGAGGCAGCAGATCGTCGCCTTCGAGATCGACCGCATTGTCCAGGAGACGCGCATGCAGCGCTTCGCTCAACCCCCAATCGCCGCCCGGCCGCAGACGCCAGATCCAGGCGGGATAACCGGGAATAAAGGCTTCGGGAAAGATGACGAGCTCGGCGCCGGCAGCGACAGCCTCGTCGACGAGCTCGACAGCGCGTAGGATCGTGCCCTCCCGGTCGAGAAAGCGTGGGGCGTGCTGAATGACCGCGATGGTTGCCATATCGAATCTCTCCGGCGTGACCAGGGCACTTAACGCAGAACGATTTCTGGGGCTAACGGATTAGCGGATCTGCGGTGATCCAGTTCTGGCCTACCCCATCGGTAGTGCCGACGGTATCTCAAGTGGAGCCCCAAAGTTCGAGTGCATGACGCCCGCTTTGCGGGGAACCACGACACCAAGGGTAGTCGAATCTCGCTTTCGTCACAGAAATGAAACTCCGATCCATCGGCGGCACCGGGCATTAGAGCAGGCACGCCCACACGCTCTTCAAGTTGTATTGCCGCTCGACCAAACGGATCTCCTGTTTCTCGCTGAGGTTCTGTGGGCGCTTGAGCAACAACCAACGGGTGTCCTTGAGCACCGATTCGTAGCCCTCGGCCTCGAAGCCGACCTGCAGAAACTCGAGTGTACCGTCCTGCATCAGATCGACCTGGACGCTTTGCGACTGCGCGTCCGGACCCCTGGATCTGCCGTACGCGCTTGCCAGTGACCCACTCGCTCCCGCCGAACCGCCCATCAAAACGAGCACCTATCCGATGACATATCCAGGGAAAGCGAGCCATCCGCACCGGCGATCTATCCTGAGAACGGGTGGGGCGACCCGGTGATCTCGTCGCCGGTCTGGCTCAGCTCCATGAGCAGTAAGCGATCGATCATCTAGGCTCTCCAAGCCCCCGACAACCGGTTCTCGGTTTCCACTGCTGCAGACGGCAACGCAAACAGCGACGCAAACGTTGCGACAAGGAAGCAAGCAACCGTACGCTGCGTCAAGGCGCGTCGAAGCGGAACCCGCTTTGCTCTCACAGCGCGTGATCTGTGCTCAGAGTACGGTTGCCTTCGTATCATGATGAAGCACTAAAGGAAAAACCGGGAAATACAGAACCTTACCTGCCAGTCAACCCCGATGAACGCTATGCGACGTGCAAGGTTTGCGTGGCGCCAAACTGCGGGCTTAGGCTAACGGCCGATGCCCGGACGGCGCGAGATCCGTGCGCGAGGTTCTCGCTGAATCAGAAATCGAAATTCAATCGCCCGCCGACAATCCAAGCTTGGGGATTGCCCCGAGGACTGTCGATCCGGTCAGTCTGATATTGAACGTCGAACGTAACATCGACATCCCTCAGGAAGTGGAATTTCAGGTAGACCTCGGCGACGTGCGAGTGATCAATCTTCGCTTGATCCGAACCCGTCAGGTACGCGTAAGCAATTCCCAGCACGTCATCAGGCCTTCCCCAGTGTCGACCGTTAATGCTGATACCTCCGGATACGTCTCTGTCGTATACCACAGGCTCTTTGTCGTTTTGTATGAACGCGCGAAAAAAGATGCCCCAACCGTCTCCTAACGCTTGATCGATCGACGCGCCAAGTCCGTGCATCCTCGCATTGTCAGATTGCCCTCTAGGTTTCTTCAGACGGCCGGCAGCGCGATAAGCGAGAATACGGTAGTTACCCGGCACGGTGGCCGCCGAGTGGTGGTATCCGGCCTGAACGGCAAAGTAGTCGAAGTCATCGATGCTCTCGTTGGATCCTTTCATATAGACGCCCTTGAGCGACCACAGGCCGCCGTGCAGTTCAAGAGCGACACCCGGATCGTACGACGGTGCTCCGGGCCGATTATCGGGCGTGGCGAACGCGGGATTCATGAACTGTGTGTCCTCGTCGTTTGCGTACCGGTTCTCGTCGATGTACCTCGTTGAATCGATAATTCCGCCCGTTGCGGCGAGGTGCCCCCCATCCGTAAACTCCAAGGTATGTCGGTACCATGCCTCCAGCAGGTAGTTTCGCCCGCTACCGTTGATGTCCTTGACATCGTCCTCGAGGGGACCGTTGTACGGCGGAAGCTCGATGCCGCCGACGTCGTTGAGGGCGTTGCCTCCAGCAAAGCGCAGTCGCGCCCAGAAGGTGTCGAGCGGAGTCGGGTGAAAATCAATATCGAGATCGACGATGGCTGCGCCGCGGGTCTCTTGATCCAGTTCCTGATCTTCTTCGTTGGTGGCGTTCTTATAGCGGCCGTGCTGGACAATGCCACGCGCAGCTCCGTGGATAGCGACTAGTTCACCAAGCTCGATGGCGGATGCCTGCATCGGCGAAGCCACGCCGCTGACTGCGGCAACTAGGATCGATACCCCCCAGAGTCGACAACCCTCCATGAGGTCCACCCCATGCCACTGTCTTGCAACTTATGATCGGGTTCAAACAGTACCCTGCGCCTGGGGCTCAAACCAAGGTTTGCGGCTTCAACCCCGAGTCAGTACTTCTCCGGGATGAACCTTCGGCCTTCGAGCTTGGCATGGTCGTCGTATTTGCCCTTCATGTTGCGCTTGCCCAGGTCGACCTTTTCCCGCGGCAACTCTTTGTAAGGGAACTCACCCAGGAAGTGGGAGATGCAGTTGAGACGCGCCCGCTTCTTGTCGTCCGAACGCACAACGTACCAAGGGGCATCGTCGGTATCCGTGGCCTCCAGCATCTTGTCTCTCGCCTTGGAATACTGGTACCAGCGCTTGTAGGACTCAAGGTCCATGGGGCTGAGCTTCCATATCTTCCGCGGGTCCTCAATACGCGACTGGAACCGGCGGGCCTGCTCCTCCATACCGACATCGAACCAGTATTTGATCAGGGTGATTCCCTCGTCGATGAAGTAGCGTTCGAGATCCGGACAGTCCTCCATGAAGCCGTCATACTCCTTATCCGTACAGAAACCCATGACATGCTCGACACCCGCCCGGTTGTACCAGCTGCGATCGAAGATCACGACCTCACCGGCAGCGGGGAAATGGGCGAGGTAGCGCTGGATGTACATCTGGGTCTTTTCCCTCTCCGTGGGCGCTGGTAGCGCCACGACCCGAAACGTACGGGGGCTCACGCGTTCGGTGATGCGCTTGATGACACCGCCCTTGCCGGCCGCATCCCGCCCCTCGAACACCACGACAACGCGCAGGCCCTTTTCCTTTACCCAGTACTGAAGCTTAACCAACTCGCCTTGCAGCCGCTCCAGCTCTGCCTCGTATTCCTGCTTCGACAGCTTCTTTTTCTTTGTTCCCTTCTCCTCTGCCTTTTCAGCCTTTTTGTCGCCGGCCTTATCGCTTTTCTTTGCCATGTTCATCCTCCTCATAACTTTGTGATTGTGATGCGCACCTGACCACTCGTTGTCGGACGGGCGCCGGACCGCGTCATTTCTCCGTCGCGACCAGGATCATCTCCTTGAGGTCATCCACGACCAATAGCTTGCCGCCCGGTATCGGTGTGACGCCTTCCGCCACGAAGTCCTTGGGCAAAAGCGTTGCCTCCGTCAGTTCTCCGTTTTTGGCGTTCCAACGCGCAAGCACGAGCTCCTCTTTCTCGTAGCCCTTGGGCCCCAGCACAACGTAGAACTGGCCGGGCTCACCCGGAACCATCGTGATCGCCCTCAGCGTCTTCTCTGCGCCTTTTGGGATTTGGGGAAAGTCCACGGGTGGGAGCACGTGCTCCTTGACCAGCACCGGTTCATCGTCGGCGGTGGGAGGCAATTCGATTTCCAGCGCCAGAGTTCCCCCGTCAGCGGAGAGAGGGCCGCGGAAGCCGATGATCAGGTTTCCGTCACTAGTTGCGCTCAGGGCCTCCACGTTGATGCCCTCGCCTTCGGCCCTGCCGCGAATCGCCTCTCCAGTCCACTCATAGCCGGATTTGGAAATGAGCCAATCGCGGAAATCGGGCCAGCGACTGACCACATGGGTCAGATTGACGGCGTGCAGACGCCCGGCCTTTTCCTCCAGGTCCATTTGCAGAAACTGATGCCGCTCCCACCGGTCGCGCTTGGGGTTCCTGCCGTGCAGCGCAAGGGAACCGATGGCATACAGGCGGTCTTCGTTCAAGGCCACGCCTTCCAAGTCGTAGAGGCGGAATTCCTCGACCTGTTCCCGGCTCAGCAGAGGCTCGACCGGAATCTCCCCGCCGTCGTCCTCCAGTCCGAAGTAGGCAATAACGTAGTGCCCGGCGTCCTGCTCCGCGAGATCATTGAAGTTGTCGCTGACCACGATCACCTTCCCATAGCGCTCAGACCAGGCGGCACTGGAGGATTCGATCTTGATGGACTTGTCTGCAGCCTGTGCCGCTAGTTTCCGGCAGGGCCTGTCCGGGGTGTTGTCGCAATCGAAGGAGAACCCCGGTTGCGCACCGAACATCGGCTCTTGATTGCCGGCGATAGCCGAGTCGGCGACCGTCAGACAGGTCAGCAGACAGAACAGGGCACGGAGGTTTCGCGCAATGCTGCTTGGATCGGTGATGTTCATGGCGTGTGAGCCCATTGTCGACATGGCGTCAGTCCACCCATCCCAGGACATTGCGGATGACGCTCCAGCGCGGTGCCCGCTTCTCGCTGCCCTTGCCGAGTATCCAGTGCTCGTGGGCCTTCTCGGTCGTTCCGTCGTGCTGCTTTAACAGGACCCAGTGGTCGATGAACTCGTCCATCTCGTTGTCCTCGTCGCCGCTGTAGGGATAGACGAGCGGGATCGTGTAGTCGTCCGACCAGGGTGTGACGACCTGGAAGCCCGGATACAGGAGCGTCCAGGCGGAGCCGCTCTCGGCACCCGTGTACAAGGCATCGAGGCCTTCCCCGGCACCCTCCTGCTCAAAGAAATCGCGGTAGGAGTCCAGAACGACGAACTCCACATTCGGGTAACCGCTCATCGCGGAATGTACGACCTCTTCGCCGGTGAGACTCCGGTGCACGCCGATACGGACCTTCTCCAGGCCGCGGATCGCGTTGGGCGTGGCGAAATCCACGTCCCGGTGATCGGGAACCACCAGTGCCATGGTCGCGAACATGTAGGGGTCGGAGAAGCGCATATCCCCGGATTGCTCGGCCGTGCCGTAAACCCCCGACATGGCAATGTCGAAGTGATCGGCGTCCAGCTGCCGGGACAGGGAGTCGAACGCGAAGGGGACAAGCTCGATGGTCACGCCCAGCTCCTGGGCGAGCCGCTGCGCCATGTCGATGTCGAACCCCACAAGCTTCCCGGCGATGTTGGTGTACGAGAAGGGAAGACGGTCGGGGTCGTAACCGACACGGATCACGCCGCGTTCCTTGATCCGATCGAGCCGCGACTGGCCGTCCTTCAGGGGCACCGGGTTGGGCCCGGGCTCGACGATGCTGGAGGATACGACCTCCTCCATCAGCTGCATGGAAGAGAGCATCTTGTCCTTGTCGTAGGCGCCTTCGGAGATGTAGCCCAGATAGGTGCGCACACCGACGATGGCGATCAGAAACACAACCACGGCCCCTGCCAGAATCAGGACGACCCGGCGCCATTGGATCCGCATCATGCCGCTGGAGGCACAGGCCACCAGCGCGGCGAAGGTGAACATGTCCATTGCGCCGAGGGCGTCGCTCATGCGGCCGCAGTAGACGCCCGTGAGCAGAAAGAGCTGGAACATATCCGCGGGCAGGCGCATCAGATCGAGCAGAAACGGCATGGCGACCGCCACGTTGCCGAAATAGCTCAGCAGGCCGCTGATCAGATATGCAGGGTAATCGCCGAACACCATCGGGGAGCCGACAAACCAGGCCGTGAACGGAATGAAGAACAGGCTCAAGAGCTTGCCGGTGTTGGGGAAGGGATAGGAGATGGGCACCAGCATCTCGGCCACCGTGACGGCGTTCGGGTCTTTGACCTCGTACTTCTCGAACAGCTCCTTGATGCTCTCGATGATGAGCGGCAGTGCCACCAGCACCTTCGCCGCGGCGAAGGACAGGACCATGGCCGACCAGGCGATACTGACGACATCTCTGTACTTGAACGGCGTCAGGCTCGCGATCAGGCCGGGCAGGACCCAAAACCCCAGGATCAGCACCGCGACCGTGTACAGGATGAAATAGCCCTGCAGCCGCCCAAGCTCTTCGAACCCCATGGTGCCCGCGGCGCTGGCGGTCATGGCGAACACGCCGATGGGCGTCAGCTTGACCACGAACTTGATTACCCGCATCACGGCATCGGCCAGGACATCGAACAGCTTGAACACCTCCTGCTTGTCCTTTGCGGTGATCAGTGCGATGCCCAGCGCAATGCAGAAGACAACCACGGCCGGTATCTGGTTGTTGCTCAAGGAAGCAAAAAAGTTCTTGGGAATGAAGATATTGATGAGTTTGATCTCTTTCGCCGGCTCGACGAGGCTGGAGCTGTAGAACGACGCCGAGGTGAGATCCGGGAGCGCCAGCGGCAGCAGGACGAGCACAGTCCCTATGACCGCCCACATCAACAGCAACACGATGACCGCGTACTTGGCGAGCTGCTTGGCCTGCTCGAGAGTCAGTTTTCCGATGCCGCCGATCAGGGCGATGATGATGTAGGGCAACACCATCATCTGCAGCAGGCCGATATAGATGTCCCCAATGAACTTGACCTGGGTGGTCCAGTCTCCGAAAAATAGCCCAGCTGCGATGCCGAGAAGCAGCGCAATTAAAACCTGCTGGGCCATGCTGAGACCACGTTTCGGCTTCAATATTGCCGGCGTATCAGAGGGTTGTGCTTGAACGGCGTCGGTCATGGCGTTTCTTCTATGCAAAACTTGTGATCAGCAGGATACCTTTCGCATCCCACCGGCTGCAATTCGAACAATCGTTCGCGCTCCGGCGGATCAACGCGGTTCCTTCTGTTGGCCGTTGTCCGTTGTCAACGGGCTGAGGTAATGCTTTTCCGTAAGCCCCATCTTGCGCATCGCCATCCCTGTCAGGCACTCGCGTACGATGCGGTTGGCATTCATGGCGGAGACATAGGTCGGGTCGACCAGGGGATTGAGCTCCACCAGCTCAAAGCCCACCACATTGCTCTCTGCACACAGGCGGCGGACGAGTGGGAATGCCTCCCGGGGTGTAAGTCCACCCGGCTCGGGCGTACCAGTGCCTGGCACAAAGGCGGGATCGAGCACGTCGATGTCGAAGGAGATGAACAGGTAGTCAGGGCCGTCGTTGGCCTCCGCGATGATGTCTTCCATCACCGCGTCCCACCCGCGCTTCTCCACCTCGGCCATGGTGTGGTAGCGGAAGTTGTTCTCCCGCATCCACTTGAAGCTCTCCTCGTCTGGGTAGTAGCCGCGCAGCCCCACCTGGATGAAGTTCTTGCCCGGGACCAGACCCTCCTCGATCAGCCGGTAGACGGGCATGCCGTGATTGATCAGGTGCCCCATCCCGTACTTGCTCGCATCGTAATGGGCGTCGAAGTGGATGACCCCCACGTTGCCCTTGCCGTAGACGTCAGTTAGGGCGGCCACGTCCGGGTGCATCAGAGAATGGTCGCTGCCGATGATGATGGGCATGACGTGCTTGCCAGGCTCGTACTCGACCGCCGCCGACTGGCGCACGAACTCGCGAATGGCGTGAATGCTGCGCTCGGTGCTCATGTAATCAATGGGTGCGTCGCCGTAGTCCACGGCAGTGAGCTGCTTGAACGGGTCCACCATGACGTGCATGTGGGGCGTAGCGATGACACCCCATCCGCCATACACCTCGGAGTTGCGGAATGCATTCGGGCCGTGAGCCGCCCCACGCATACCACTGCCCATATCGGTATAGGCGCCCATGATGGCCACCTCGACCTTGCCGGCTTTAAGGTCCTCGGGGGTTAGGGCCACGGGCAGATGGAAGAAGGTCGGTATACCCATCCAGGACATGCCGAGATCGTACTTCTGAATGTTGATGGGGCCAGGCTCACGCTTGGGGTCCTTGCTGAAGTCCCGCAGGGTACTCCAAATGTTGTAGCTCGGGTCCTTGGTATCCAGCGGAATGACAGGCTTCTCGCCCTCACGGATCGGCGCTTGCGCCGCCTGTTCGAGCCCCTGGTCGAGCAGGCCGCCGGCGCCAGCGTTGGACAGTGCGAGCGCGCTCAAAGCGGTCGCGATCAGATGGCGTGGAGCTGACATGGTCGCGACCTCCGGTTGGTGGCGGGTCTCACAGAAGTATTAGCGATCGCCAGGCTGCACGGGGAAAATTTCAGTAAGCCGTTGAAGAAAGCGATCCACGGCGAGGTTCGAACCGGGAACCGCAAGAACGCAGTTTTCCGGTTCCTTCGCGTTCAACGAGTCGAAAGCGCTGCTTCGAGTAGCGAACAAGCGGTTTGCGCTTTCTTTCGGTTTCCGTCGCTTGCGCAGCTGAAACTGACGGCACATCCTTGTGCCGCGGGAAACGCCGACTGAATCCGCGCTTTCCCACGCGATCAGTTGGCCGGGCCGGCCGACCAGGAAGTGGAGCAGACGCCTTCATCCGTGTCCAAGGCGGTTCCGTTGGCGGCGGTATTCGAGGTGAAGGTGCCTTTCGCCTGCTCGTTGCCGCCGTCGTAGCTGAACTCATTGTTGTTGATCGGGATGTTCTGGGTGAGCTCGATCTCGATGTCGCAGGCGCCGTCCACGTCGATGTCCAACGATCTCCCGGAGTCGCAAACGCTGTTTTCGGCGGTCAGGCTGGTGCCGTCCGCCGACACATTGAAGCAAACCCGGCCTTTACCGAAGGCACTCCGCCAAGTTCCAGGCGTGATCCCGCTCGGCGCCCCATTCCAGAACGCGTTGATCTCGTATACGCCGGCAACCGCAACCCCCGTGCTGCCGCCGGCGCCGGTCACGATGACGGTGTAGCTGCCCGGCGATAGGTCCACGACGACGGCCGGCTCGTTCGGGTGCAGCGCGATATTCAGCGCAGCAAGCTCTGAGGCCGAGGGTCCCATTTGCCAGTTGTCACTCTCGGCGACCACTGCGCCCGTCTGCTGATTGATCACCTGGAGTGCGGGGTCCGCCAGGAAATTCAGCAACGAACCGGACAGCGAAGGCCCTGCCACGCCGATCAGGTAACGATCGGTTTTCTCATTCACGATGATGCCCGGGATCATGACCTCGGCGCCTGCGCCCACGAACGCCCGCGTCGAGACGTTCGCTAGGCCGCCGATGACCTGAGTCGAGACGAGTGCGGCGGCCAGCAACAATACCGAAGATCGTTGGACCTGTGCTCTTTTCCTAGGGTTAGCTATGGTCATTTTACCTCCCCCGGAGTTCAAAACATCTCAGCGATAGAAAAATCCTAGTCTTCTCGTCTAGAATTCGATATGGAAAAACTGCAAATTTCCAGGGTGCCAATCCTTTGAATTCGGTCTGCAATGTTCACGGCGCTTGAAACCACGGACTTCGATGAGCTCGCGGCCGCTCAAGAGGGCTGGGAAATACACCATCGTCCGGTGCGCGCAAAGAGGCTCGAAGCAAAGCTGTGGTTAGGGCGTGTCGCAGGCATCCGGGTGGACCTGGAGCGGTGGAACACTCCGCTGGAACTCACGGGAACCTCCCCCGAGCAGGGATTGAGCTTCGTGCTGCCCCTCGACCACGGCGGTTCCTATTCATCGGAAGGGCTGGATGTGACGGCCGACCGCATAGATGTGTTCGGCTCTGGATGTGCAATTCATGCCCTGACAAAGGCGCAGACGTCCTTGATCTCCTGCTCGCTCTCCACCCAGGCTCTGGACGATCGGATAGCGTCGCCCATGACCGCTTTACTGGCGGAGCATTCGACGGGGCACAGGGTGATCCGTTCGAGCCGGCAGGCGACAGATGGTCTGCGCCGTTGGTGGGTGAGGCTCGCGGACCTCTGCAGGAAAGGTGGGATTCCCGCCGAAGCCTATCATCGGATGTTCGACGAGACTCTGCTTCTCGCCGCTCGGGGTCTGAGCACAGGGGAAGAAGATCGCGACACCAGGTCCCGACGTCGTTACCTGTTGGCCCGACGCGCTCGGGACTTCATGCTGGACCGGCAGTCGAATCCGCCCACCGTCGGCGAGATCTGCGCGTTTCTCAATACCACCGAGCGTACACTGCACTACGCCTTCGGCGCGACGTACGGCGTTTCGCCAAAGCGCTTCCTGAAGGCCCGGCGCTTGTTTGCCGCCCGCCAGGCATTGAAATCCGCAGTGCAAGGAGAGAGCGTCTCCGATGTCGCCATGCGCTTGGGCTTTTGGGATTTGGGTTATTTCGCAGGGGACTACAAGGCGATGTTTGGCGAACTTCCATCGGCCACATTGCGCAGCCGATACCCGTAGATCCGGCCGCAGAAAGCGTGACGATTTGATCGATGATCCCTTTTCGGAAGTCAGGCCGGCGCCGTCCTCCGACAGGTTGAAGCACACCCGTACAGGATCAAGAAATCGTCCACGACCCGGCGCAGGTGCTCATCCAGCTCACGTTCGGGCACATGGTCGATCAGATTGAACTGCAGCTGGATGTGGAAGTGACCGAAGGCCATGTTGAGTAGCTGCCAGGACGCATACAGGGTGTCGTGCGCTCTCAGTTCCCCGCGGTCCACCAGGCGCTGGAGCAACAGACTGACCGCCTGCTTGGTGGCCCCGGGGCCGCTCTCGAAGAACAGCGATGCGATGCGCGGATGGCTCGCGGCCTCGCCCATGACGACCCGGTGCATGGCCACGACCTCCGGATCGAAGATCAGCGCCATGAACCGCTTTACAACCGTAAACAGCACCTCGCGGGGCTCACCGGACTCCGGGAATCCGCTCTCGTCGAAGCCGTAAGAGGCCACCTTTGCCTTGATGCAGGCCCGGAACAGCTCCTCCTTGCTCGTGAAGTGGGAGTAGACGGTCTGCTTGGACACCCCAGCCTCCCGCGCGACCGCGTCCATGCTGGTGCCCTGAAGCCCCTTTTCGAGAAATAGCCTACTCGCCGCACACAGGATGCCGAGGCGCTTTTCCTCGCTCTTCGGGCGGCCTGCTCGTTGCGTCCCGGGAGTTTCCACAATCGTTACACCGTAAAATTAGACTAGACAGTCCAGTATTGCTTATCTATTATCACACCATACCGTCTAGTCTAGCCTGTTCGCACTGGTCACGCCATTGCATCAATCGGAGGCCCGAAATGACCCCGAAACGATATCGGAAACCCTGGCTGCCCTTGGCCCTCTTTGCCCTCGGCACGGCGATCACCCTTCCAACGGCAGGTCTGGTAGCGGCACGGCTGGCGAGCGGCCCCGCCGACAATAGCATCAAATCACCCGCGCTCGCAGTCAGCGTGATCAGGATGGATCGAACGGACGGGTACCCGCTGCGCCGGGTCTTCACCGGCCAGGTGGAGGCGAACCGTGCCAGCAGCCTGGGCTTCGAGCGGGCCGGCCTGCTGCGGGGGGTCCTTGTGAAAGAAGGCGATGCCGTGAACGCCGGACAGGTCCTCGCCCGACTCGACCAGGCACTGCTTGGAGCGCGGCGCAACGAGTTCGAAGCCGCGCTGAACGACGCCGAGGCAAGTCTTTCGTTGGCGCGATCGACGCTGCGCCGCTACCGCGAATCCGTCGATGAAGGCGCAGTCACGCGCCAGGCATTGGACGAGGCCAGCAAGGGCGCCAGCGCCGCCGAAGCCGGTGTCGACCTGGCCGGGGCGCGTATCGCCTCAGTGGACGTCGAGATTGCCAAGTCCGAGCTGCGCGCCCCGTTCGACGGCGTGGTGACTCGACGGCTAGCCGATGAGGGCCGCGTGCTCCCCGCCGGCAACCCGCTGCTGGAGCTCCAGGAACGGGCCGTCCCCGAGATCCGGGTCGGTGTGGCCGGTGTCCTGGCGGACACATTGAAACCCGCCGCCACCTACTCGCTCAACTGGCGCGGTCGCAGCTTTCCCGCGCGACTGCGCGCGGTGTTGCCGATACGCGCCCTGGGCACTCGTACCGTCGATCTGCTTTTCGTACCCATCGAGCCACCTGCCGGCCTTCGTCCCGGCGAGCTCGTGGAGCTGGAGCTCACCGACTGGGTCGATGAACCCGGTTTCTGGCTGCCGCTTTCCGCCCTGGCCGAAGGCACCCGTGGGCTTTGGAGCGCTTACGCCGCCGAGCCCTTGACCGAAGCGCCTTCCAACAACCTCGCCGCCGACCACCAGATCGCGCCGCGTCCTCTCGAGATTCTCTACCAGGACGGCGATCGGGTCTTCGTCCGCGGCCCGGTCAATGACGGCGAGCAGATCGTCCGCTCCGGCCTTCAGCGCGTCGTCCCGGGCCAGCTCGTGCGCGTGACACCCGACCCGGCTGAACAGCTCGCCCTGGGAGGACACTGAGATGCAGACGTCTCCTGCCACGGCACTGTTGCGCAACGGCCACCTGCTAACGCTGTCGATCGCATTGATCCTGATTGCCGGCCTCGCGGCCTGGTCCAGCCTGCCACGGATCGAGGACCCGCGCATCACCACCCGCAACGCCACCATCGTCACCACCCTGCCCGGCGCGAATGCCTCGCGGGTCGAGGCCCTGGTGACCAAGAAGCTGGAGGATGCGCTGCGCGAGGTCGCAGAGATCAAAACCATCGAGTCCACGTCTCGCGGCGGGATCTCGCTGATCGCCATCGAGCTGGATGACGGCGTGAATGGGTCCAACAACGAGCAGATCTTCTCCGAGATCCGCGATAAGCTCGCAGACGCAGAGCCCGAGCTGCCGCCGGAGGCCGGCAGGCCCAACCTCGACGACAAGCGCGGCGCAGTCGCCTACTCCCTGATCGCAGCCGTGGCCTGGGAGGGCTCGGGCGAGCCCCAGCTCGGGATCCTCGACCGCCTGGCCGAGGAGCTTGCAGACCGGCTGCGCAACCTGCCCGGTACCGAGCAGGTTGTGCGCTTCGGGTCGGCCGAGGAGGAGATCCGCGCGACCGTGGACCCCGACGAGCTGGCGCAGCTGGGGTTGACGGTAGAGGACCTGGCCCGGCGCCTCGCCGACTCTGACCCCAAGATACCCGCCGGAACGCTGCGCACGGACCAGAGGCAGGTCCGCCTGGGGGTGGCCGGAGAGCTCGACACCACGGCGCGCATCGCCGCCGTGCCCCTCATTGCGGACGAGCGTGGCCTGGTGAGCCTGGGCGACGTGGCCGAGGTCAGCAAGACCTGGCGAGATCCGCCGGCCGAGATGGCTTACACGGACGGCCGCCGTGCGGTGCTGGTGGGTGTGCGCACCCGCGAGGCCGTTCATCTGGACGACTGGGCCACGCAGGCAAGGGACCTGGTCGCCGAGTTTGGCAACGGGATCGGCGACGGCATCGCGGTGGACCTGGTGTTCGATCAGAACCGTTACACGGGCAATAGGCTCGGAGAGCTGGGCGGCAACCTGGGGGCCGGCGCCGCCGTCGTGGTGCTCGTGGTCTTCTTCATGATGGGCTGGCGCGCGGCCCTGATCGTGGGCGCCGCCCTCCCCCTCTCCGCCGCCATGACGCTGTTCGGCCTCGACGTGGCGGGACAACAGATCCATCAGATGAGCATCTTCGGCATGATCATCGCCATCGGGTTGCTTATCGACAACGCCATCGTCATGACGGACGAGGTGCGCACCCGCCGTGGGGAGGGTCTTGCTCCCATCGCAGCGGCGGAGGCGGCGGTCCGGCACCTGTTCGGGCCGCTCGCGGCCTCCACCTTCACGACCATCCTCGGCTTTATGCCCATCTTCCTACTGCCCGGGAACGTTGGGGATTTCGTCGGACCCATCGCCGTCTCCGTGATCCTGGCACTCACGGCCTCCTTCGCCATGGCCATGACCATCATCCCCGCCCTCGCGGCGCTGCTGGTTCGGCCAGCCGCGCAGGGAGGGCGCTGGTGGCGGGACGGGTGGACGAACCCGGGCCTGAGCTCGCTCTACCGCGCCGCCCTCACCGCTGCGGTGCGGCGCCCCGTCCTGACCATCGCCGCCTGCTTGGCGCTACCCGTGGCCGGTTTCATGGCCGCAAGCACCCTGGGCAATCAGTTCTTCCCCGCCGCCGACCGGGACCAGTTCGAGGTCCAGGCCTGGCTGCCCGCCGACGCCTCGGTATCGCGTACCGCCGAGACGGTGCTGGCGATGGAAGGGCTCATCCGCGCCGAGGGAGACGTACACGGGGTCTCCTGGGTGGCAGGCGCAAGCTCGCCACCCGTCTATTACAACCAGCTCCGTGATCAGGACAACAATCCGGCCTACGCCCGCGGCACGGTCCTGGCCGCGAGCCCGCAGGAGGCCAAGCGCCTGGTGGAGAGCCTTCAGGACCGGCTGTCCGATCGCTTCCCCGAGGCGCGGGTCGTGGTCAAGGCCTTCGGCCAGGGACCACCGATCCCCGCCCCGGTCAGCATGCGTGTGGTCGGACCGAGCACCGACAAGCTGCGTGCCTACGGCGAGGAGCTGCGCCGGATCATGCACCAGATCCCGGCGATCACCCACACGCAGGCAAGCATCCAGGGTGGCGAGCCCAAGCTATGGCTGGACGCGGACGAGGAAGAGGCCCGCCTCGCAGGCCTGACCCTCGGGCAGATCGCGGGCCAGTTCCAGGCCGCCATGGAGGGGGCGGTCGGCGGTCGGGTCCTGGAGGATCTGGAAGACCTGCCGGTAAGGGTGCGCTACGCGGACGGCGAGCGCGGCGACACGGCACGCATCGCGACCCTGCGCCTGATCTCTCCCGCCGCACCCGGCGCCTGGGTGCCGGCCCAGGCATTGGGCGAGCTCACCCTGCGGCCCGAGGTCGCGAGCATCACCCGCCGCGACGGCGAGCGCGTCAACACCGTCGAGGGCTGGCTGCGCCCGGACCTGCTGCCCATCGAGGTGACCCGCGCCATCCAACGCCGCATTGCGGAAGAGAAGCTGATTCTCGACCCGGGTTACCGGCTCGAGATTGCCGGAGACAGCGAGGAGCAGGGCGAGGCCATTGGGCTACTGCTAGCCTACGCGCCGCTGCTGGCCACCCTGATGCTTGCATCCCTGGTGCTGTCGTTCCGCAGCTTCGCCATCGCCGGCATCATCGGTGCCGTGGCAATCCTATCCGTGGGTCTCGGCATGCTCTCGCTCTGGGCCGGCGGATACCCCCTCGGCTTCAACCCCATCCTCGGCAGCGCCGGTCTGGTGGGTGTGGCCATCAACGCCAGCATCGTGGTGCTCGCCGCCATTCGGGCCAATCCCGAGGCAAGCGCAGGCGACACCGAAGCCATCGTGGGCGAGACCCTGGGGGCCACGCGTCACATCGTCTCCACGACCCTCACCACGATCGGCGGCTTCCTACCCCTGCTGTTCTTCTCGGGAGGCGACTTCTGGCCGCCGCTCGCGATCGTCATCGCAGGGGGAGTCGGGTTGAGCATCACGCTGGGATTGGTTTTCACTCCGGCGGTTTATCGATTAGTCGCGCTGCGGCGAAGGACCTGGAGACCCCTGCTTCAAGACCGACCCGCTCATGATCGCAGAGGTCCTGCCGCCGGGAACCCAGCGCTACGATCGCGGTGACAAGCGGTTGGCGTACTTCAGCCTTTCGACACTACAGGAGTACGTCCTGATCTCCCAGGATCGGTTGCAGGTCGAGGATGGTTCCGCACGGGTGAGCGAGAGGCAGAGGAGGTGAACAGAGAAGGCCGCGACACCGCCATGGGGTGCGAGGGGTGTGCTCCGGGGCGCGTAAATTCAGGGGCGACGGGTATACAATCCCATTCTGAGTACACGGAGGTCCTGAATGCTGAACACGATCCGCTCGCTCGCACTGCTCGATCTCAACCTGCGCTTCGGCACACAGGACCGGCCACTCTCGGAGCTGCGTAAGGCCCACGCCACCGAACTGGCGCCACTCTTGGTCGAAGCGGCGGACAAAATCGCCAAGGTCTATCTGCTGCAAGCGGACCCAACGGATCCAGGTGTGGTCAGGATGTGGGGCGAGGATCTGACGGAAGAGAAGGGCAAACTGCTTCCGTTCAATCGTCCCAGCGGTTCCCAGTCCGCGGCCATCGGCCCCGTCTTCAAGCGCTCCTGGACACCGAACAAGACACCCAAGCACGGTCCCAGCGACAAGATCCTGAATACAACGGACGTAGCCTTCACGGACCTGGCGAAGGGTGACACCCCGTGGGCGGACTACTTCGCGGAGGTCCGGCACGTCCTGTTCGAGCCGGCCCCCGTGGAATTCGGTGACCAGAAGTACAACACCGGCGCGGACAGCGGACACCCCAGCCCCCTGGCGGCGGCCCTCGCTCTGATACCGGAAACCAAGACGGCCTTCGTCACGGTCCTGGACCGCGATGACCGTTGGCCCGGTCAGGTAC
>JAYEJW010000568.1:0-6356 GCA_034716535.1 Pseudomonadota bacterium | reverse complement strand
GTCCAGCCTGTGCCAGAGCAATTCGGGCACAGGCTGGACAACATGCCCTACCTGTAGCGGTAGGGGATACAACTTCGTGTTTACCATGGGCCAACAGTCTCAAAGCCTCTGCTATTGTAGCTTGGAGGGACATAAGGGCAAGGGCAAGTGTGCGTTTTGCGAAGGCGAAGGGAAAATGCCCTGTGCTTGCACGCAAGGCTAGCTGTTGGCGTAGGCAGTCCCTCTACACTTTAGAAAGCTCGTACATCGTTCCTGCACTAACGGGGTTTTCCAGGTTCGACAATTTCGGCATCTGTCGAGAGTTACCGATGCATCGAATTCCAGACACCTTTGTCTCACCAGTGCTGAAATTGCTTGTAGACGCTATTCCAGCCCCCATACTCAGGCGGAAGGAATCGCCACTGAGCACCGCTGCGCATGATTCACAGCACCGCCTCGACAAAACGCCGATATTTGTCGGCGTTTCCTACCTACACATTCGGATGTCCGCGAAAAACCCCTTAATCTGATTCCATTGGTAATCAGTGAGTTGGCTGGGCATTTTCGGCCTTCTTGTTTTGAATTAAGGCCTTTTTCACTGATTTGTCAGGAGAATGTCAACAGAACCTAGTACAGCTCAGCCAACTATTGCGTAGCGACATAACCGGAACGACACTTTTCCGGCTTCCAAGATCCGGGGTCCATTTCTCGGCGCCAGTATTTCCCACCTATAACGACGGTGATTCGACGCTTTCTCGGACTTTCCTCCCATCACAATGTCCCTCCCCGTACCGAGCTGGCCTAGCTTGCGACATTGCCGTTAGCGCCGAGTTCCCTGGGAATGGGTCACAGTCCCCTCCGCAACTAATTCACATTGGAGATCGCGCCAACTGGGATACGGTGAATCTTGTCGATTAACACCTCAAGACAAGCGTGGATAAGGACGAATCGATGATTCGCAAGACGGCATCTGAAATGGGTAGTACAAATCCTCAAATACCAGAGCGGCGTTGTTCTTTCCACCGGTTGAGCACGAAAGCAATACTCTGCTCAACGCCGATGAAACCAGATGCAAACCAGCATTCGGATTGGCGCAATTGAACCGCGTGGCAGTCGATACCCTTTCCGGTCAATGGTAGTTCCTGTAGGAGTTTGAAGTAATGAAACTCGAGACATCTGCAAGTGAGGAAATGGGAAATGGTCTTCACAGGTCCTCTGTCCTTCCGGGACTTCCTGGTCAACGTGCTCCCAATCGGCGTCTAGCGAACCCGGCAGAGGACGCGTTGGGTTTCAATCCACGACATGCTGAGACAAATAAGCATATATCTGGAAGGAAATTGTATTTCTATTGTGCCTCAGTGGCGCTCGGGCTCATGCTGCACTCCGCGGGAGTCCACGCCATCGCACAACGCGTCGGTGACTTCGAACTCGCTGTCGACGCGCCCTGGCGAATGGAACCGAGAGTCACCGATCCTGTCGTCTGTGACGATACGATTGCGGATTGCGAAACCGGTACGTCCTATCGATTTGGCGAGATTCCCATCATCGTCAGCATCCATGATGCGGATCTTCCTGATTCAGACGACAAACGTCTGCTGCAGAAGCTGATTG
The DNA here is from genome assembly GCA_034716535.1 of Pseudomonadota bacterium. Taxonomy (GTDB): domain Bacteria; phylum Pseudomonadota; class Gammaproteobacteria; order Chromatiales; family Chromatiaceae; genus JAYEJW01. The sequence continues at coordinate 4,766 of JAYEJW010000568.1, read as the reverse complement.
AGCTCGGACAAAGTGGTCAATCCATAGGCAGCCTAGCTCTCGAACTTGTTAAGGACACTGTACCGGTTGCCACGGGAAGCCCAATAGCAATATTCGCCGATCTCATCGACGGAGGGCTGATCGACTCCGATTTGCTTGAGCAATACCCCACGACGAAACTCACAGGCTTCGTCTCATTAACGGTTTCGGAACGTCGAGGTGACGTCTACGAACCTCGGCGCGTTTTCCACATTGACGATCTCCACGAGGTGGAGCGCACCGTGGGATTCTGGCGCTGGTCCGCCGAGCAGACTGGCCCGGAAGCCACTGGGGCTCCTCCGCCGCGCCCGACGCACCAACTCTGCCGCGCCTGGGACGGTGATGACTGCCGTTCGCTGGCTGCGCTTGCCGGCACGAGTGAATGGCATGCGACTGCCTTCTACCAGCCGGCATTTAGGAACCGGCCTGGTCGCGACGTTCGGCTGAAGGTGGACCTCAAGCTGATCGCGCAGGTTAACGGCGAGCTGAAGCCGAAGACCTATACCCAATATCTAAGCGTACACCTGGGTGAGGCGCCACTGCCCAAATTCGATGATCGCTGGGTTTATGGTGACCTGCACTACCACTCACAAGGTACTAACAATGACGGTGAGTCCGCTTATGCCTATCGCGGCGCCCTGCATGCAATGTCCGCGCTCGGACTGGGTTTCGCATTCGCCACCGATCATGCCTCGAACAGCCGGCAGATTGTCTCGGCTCGGCCCAAACTGTCGCGGGAGTTCGTGGCGCCGGTGTTTCGCGGGCTGAGGGACCTCAGTCCTGACCGTTTCGCCTTCGGCACCGAATTGCTGAACGGGGCTCGCGGCGCGAACCGCGAGGTGATCTCACACCCACGCCAGAAATCCGTAAAGGGTCCGCTTGGCATCGACGCTGGCTTGGTTGCGCCACAGCTCTTTCTTGGTGCTGAGGTAGACGTGATTCCTGAGTTCGAAGCGGGGAAGCCCGCAGGCTATGACTTTTTTGGAGCATGCGGGGGGCTGCCGGCCTTCGTTAAAGCATTGCATCAGGCGACCTCTTTCTATTCCGAATACGTCTGCGAGGACATGTTGGATGCGACGACGGACGGTCGACAACTGATTCGTGACCCTCAGGGTCCCGCCGATGGCAAGCTGGTGAGCTCCAGCTTTTATGCCCGGCAGCATCTGCTCCACTTGCCGGATAACCCTAACAGGACCAACGCTTTCATTCCCAGCAATACCAGCAAATATGGTGGTGCAACGCGTCGTCTGGGGGAAGTGCTCGATCTGGAGTTTGACCAGCGAGGTAAGGGGTATGCTTTTCTCGCCCACCCCCTGGGCCGTTCGTCAGGGAAAGACATCGGGCGTTTGGGACCGGATCTGGTGCCCTTTACAGAGGCGCAGCTTCGCGATGCCTTCGCTTCGCCTTACGTCCTCGGGTTGCAGCTCTGGAACGAAAACGGCCAGCGACACTCCAGCATAAACGATGGGGATGCCAAGGACTACCTGGGTGAGCTGATACCGGTAAACGACCTGGACGGCTGGACGCACGCGAAGCAGAAGTATGGTCTAGCCAGAGAAACTGGCACAAAGGTCTGGGACCGCATGTTGCTCTGGGGCATCGATACGCAGACGTCCGCAAACCTGTCCTGGCTCACGCCCGGTGAGCCTCGTCGAGTGTTTATGGCCGGGGGGTCCGATGCGCACGGCGATCTGAATTACCGCCGCGAAGGGTACTTCACGGGAACCACGAAGATTACGGATACAGCCTTGGGAACACCTCGTAACCTCGTCTTCGCCGGCCACCCGGAGGGCGAGGTCATCACCGGGGCTGCGGGTGTGGCCCGACCGCTTTCACAACCCCAGGTCGTGGATGCCCTGCGTTCAGGGAATTACGCTGTGACCGACGGGCCGGCCCTGCGCATTGCCTATGATGTCAATCGGAACGGCATCATCGACGATGAAGATGCCCAGATGGGCAGTTCCACGGTACAGAATCATCAATGTAGTTTTCCGCTTCTGGTGGAGTGGAAATCCACACCCGAATTCGGGCGTGTCGAGAAGATTGACGTCTATGCGGGCGTGAGCGCGGAGGCCGTAGACGAGGGTTTTGTCTATCAACCCTGGCGCGCACCGTTCGGTCGAGACGATGCTGATCCCGGCGACATCGGTGGAAGCAGCGCATGGGTCGATGCCAAAACGGGCAAACGCTACGTACGCACTCCGGATCGACAGTACTGGTATGACCCCACCGAGAAGAGTCTCGCCATCGATGTCTCGTCTTCGGAGGGTTTCCAAGGGCGTCGGCTGATCAGGCTCAATCCAGGCAACTTTCCAGTGGGTACCGCTCGCCCGATCTGCAACGCGGCCACCAACTCTACGGTGAATTTCCAGAAGAAACCCTCTGTGGGTAGCGTTCTGACTAGCGGGAAGATGCATGGAACTCCGTTGTCGGTTCGTCTGCCCGCCCCGATTCTTCGTCCACAAGGCGGTGGTGGATCGATTGGGGAACCGCGCCCGATATTACCGCTGCCACCTCGGTGCGAAAAAGAAGGCAGGTTCGAGGACGTAACAGTACCGGAACGACTGTTTATCCGGGCCGTGGCTACGAATCAAATCGCACCGGGAACGGTACAGGACTGCACGCCTTCGGTATCACCACCTCAGGGTGACACGCGACCGCAGTGCATACGACGGCGTGCGTACTCGAATCCGCTGTGGATCAACCTGCAGCCGGCTGCACTGGGACGGCAATGTTTTCAGGGCGGGCAAACTCTAAAAAAGTTCGCGATCCGGTAAATAACGGATAGCATGGTCTGGATTGCATTTGGCAGGGCGCCCCGGAAGGTCACGGAAGAGCCTTCCTAGAATTTCCGATGGACCGATAACCTGTTCATTCAATCGGCAAACATCATGGCAGTACACATTCAAACAATCGTAGTAGTAGCGGCGTTATTGATTTCCCCTATCAATGTCCTGGCAAGGGCAAACCTGGGTCCCATTTCGCCCAACAAGGGTTTGACCGGCGGCACCGTTTTGGAGGTCGTGCCGAAGCCAGTCTTTCCACCGCCGGACGACGCGCCCCCAGAGGATGTTCCAAACGCCCCTCCTTTCCATGTCGAACGAAAGACCACCCGTTCGTTTCTGCTCAAGTTCCTTGATCGATCCGATATCGAAGCAGGATTCAGGCTGTATCGGCAACCGTCCGGCGGGGACTGGAAGGAAATTGGTAGTTTCGGCCCGATAGACGACCCGGGTGAGCCGTACTTCATCATGGACGACGACGAACAGGGATTCATCCTGCGAAAAGATGCAGACGGCGATGAAGATGATATTCCCGTCAATCCCCCTTCCAGGTGGACTATGAATCGGACGAAGGAGATCATGCCTGATACGTCCTACTGCTACCGACTGGCTCCTTTCAACGACGCCGGCACGGAACCGGATAACGTTTTCGAGAGTTGCGCAACGACCCCCATCAATCTGCTCAGCTCAACAAAACAGGATGAGCTGTCTACTGACCGCGGTAGCGCACTACATCCCGCGACCCAAGATGTTTCAGTTGATGTAACTGAGTTCGATGAAGCGGTACTGGTAAGCGACCGTGAAGGCCTGCTCGGCGAGCTAAACGCGAACTGGAAAGGGCCAGACGGGGAAAAAAGGGAAAAGCTCATCTATGTTGCAGATGATGCGAAAATCGACTTAAGTTATCTTCGCAACATTCCGCTAAAGGACAAAGTTACACTAGCCAGTGGGCGGCGCAACTTAAATGAAGGGGCTTTTCTGTATACGCGGGTCGCCAATGAGACAGCACTATTCCAGACCATAGGCAGCAATATTCGTGTAACCGGGTTACGGTTTCGAGGGCCGTCTGGAAGCAAAGATCCGAATCAACCGTCAGCGGCTGCCATACATATAAATTTCGGCGAGTTTCCTGAACTTGATGACCAGGATGGTAATAGCATGATTGACGATGGGCAAATCAATGTCTTGATTGATCATAACGAGTTTTATCACTGGCCATACACGGCGATCAGGGTCTCTGGTCGCATGCGTGCCGAGAAGGTGGAGAAAGTCGAATACTATTGCACTGCGGACTGGTCACCATTCGGACCTCGGTGGATCGACAAAAATACAGCACGCAGGATCCGCATAACCCGAAATTATTTTCACGATAACCAGAAAAAGGGTTTGGGATATGGAATTCAAGTTCAATCCTCGGCATATGCGTACATAGACAAAAACACATTTGACTCCCACCGTCACGCAGTTGCTGCTGATAGCCGACCGGAAACTGGCTACATAGCGAGAGATAATCTCGTTCTGTCGGGAGGTGGGAGGTACTGTGATAAAAAATTAGGGGTTGAATATTGCTGGTATGAGCATCATTTCGATATGCATGGTGCATGTAACCCAGGGCATTGGGATCACGGGCCCGCTGGAGAATATGTTGAGATTGAAAGTAATACGATACGTGGTGCACAAACCTATGCGTTACATGCCAAGACCAGAGCGGCTTTTGATATCCGTGGCACACCTTCAGACAGTGCATATTTCCGATACAATGTAGTGAAGCACGATAATGAAGGAGAGGCTGTTCGCGAAAATAGCAAGCGAAAAAACGTCCATACTTATGGAAACCACTTTAACGTGGACACGAGATCGGAACTTGGCGTAGGGAACTTTGACGGTGATGGTATCGATGATGTATTTCAAGCAACAGGGGCCGCGTGGTACTACTCAAGTGGTGGCAAGAGCGAGTGGCGTTTC
>JAYEJW010000567.1:0-6393 GCA_034716535.1 Pseudomonadota bacterium | reverse complement strand
CGCGGTGAACGAGCTCGTCAGCACGCTCAACCTCGCCCGCAGCGAGGCCATCAAGCGGGGAGATCGCATCACGGTCTGCAAGAGCGCCGACGGCGCCGCCTGCACCGGAAGCGGCGGATGGGATCAGGGCTGGATCGTCTTCGTCGACAGCGATTCGGACGCAGTGGTGGACGCCGGCGAGGAGGTCCTGTCCGTCAACGGGGCCCTGGACCCGCCGCTCACCATGATCGGCAACGGCAACGTCGCGAATTACGTGTCCTTCGTCCACGACGGCACCACCCAGACGACCTCCGGTGCGCTCCAGATGGGTACGGTGACGCTCTGCGGAAGCGGTGTAGAGAACGAGGACCGGGAGATCGTCATCAACAACGTCGGGCGAACCAACCTCAGAAAGAAGACCTGCTCATGACACGCCTGCACTCAGCCACCAGTTTCCCCGCCCTGCGACGCACGAACGCGGGCATTGCGCCCCTGTGCGACGGGTACAGCCTCCTTGAGGTGCTGATCGCCCTGATCGTGCTGTCGGTCGGGCTTTCCGGACTGGCCAGCCTCATCCTGATCGGACTGAAGACCAACGACAGCGCCATGCTGCGCACCCAGGCCAACACCCTCGCCTACGACATCGTCGACCGGATGCGCGCCAATCGGGGCAGGGCCGGCCTGGGAGCGACGGCCATCGGCGGCGGCTACAACAACGTCTCCCTCTGTAACAGCTCCCAACGGCACCCCAGCGACGGTAGGAGCTGCGACGACTCGGGCGCCTTCACCGGGACATCGATGGCAACCACGGACCTGAGCCGTTGGTGGACGGCGCTTGATGACGCCGCCCTGTGGAACTGGTATGCGCGCATCGAGCGCCTGGCCGGGAACCGGTTCGTGGTGGCGGTGCAGTGGGACGACAGTCGGGCGAAACCGGACGAGGAGGTCAAGAGCACCGACACCAAGGCCGCCTGCTACGACGCCCAGGCGAGCATTCCGGCCCAGATGGAACAGGTCTGTATGACGACGCAGCTATGAACAAACACCGACAAGCCGCCCATCAGACGGGCCTAACCCTGGTCGAGATCCTGGTCGCACTCGCGGTCAGCCTGGTCCTGCTCGCCGGGATCGTGCAGATCTACGCGGCCAGCAAGCAGTCCTATCGGGTGACGGATGCCCTCTCCAGGCAGCAGGAGAACGCGCGCTACGCCATGGAGATCCTGGCGCGGGACATCCGTTCAGCGGGACTGCTCGGCTGCGGCGGCAGGTCCACGCGGGTGGCGAACTCCGTCAACGATGCGGGTGCCTGGTATGCCGAAGCCTCCGCCATTATCGGTTATGAGGGCGGCGTGGACTCCTTTCCCGAGGAATACGCATCGGACGTCCTGTCCGGAACCGACTCGGTCATCCTACGCTACGCCAACACGGACGACACCTACATGGTGACCAAGCATGTCCCCGACTCTGCCACCATCCACCTAGCGGACGATCATGATCTGAAGCAGGGGGAGATACTCGTCATCGCCAACGCGGACTGCACCCAGGTCGGCGTCTTCCAGATGTCCAATACCAACCTGAACAACACGATCAGCATCGTCGACCACAACACCGGCGGTGCCACCTCCCCGGGCAACTGCACCAAGACCCTGTGGGGCGACTGGGACTGCAACGGAAGCTTCCCCACCAACCCCACCAAGGACATGGCCTATGACTCGGACTCCTTTCTCTTGCGCTTCGCCGCCCACGCCTACTACATCGGGAGCTCGTCCAGTCCGGGGAACCCGCCTGCGCTCTTCCGTGAAAGGCTATCGGGGGGCTCCACCACCTCGGAGGAGCTGGTGGAGGGGGTGGAGGACCTGCAGATCCAGTACGGCGAAGACACCGATGAGGATCAGATCGCCAACCTCTACCGTCCGGCCAACCAGGTCGCCGATTGGGGAAACATCGTCAGCGTCAACCTGAGCCTGCTGCTTCGCACGACCGAGGACAGCCTCTCGCAGGGGACCCAATCGGTGTCCTACAACGGCGGGACCGTCACCGCCACGGACCGTAGGCTCCGCATGGCGCACAGTGCCACCGTCAACCTCCGCAACCGGGTACCTTGACGCCATGACAAGACAACCCGCGCTCCACGCCAACCAAGGCGGCATCGTGCTGGTCACAGGCCTGCTGATCCTCCTGGTGATGACCCTCATCGGGGTCACCGCCCTGCAGACCACGACCCTGGAAGAGAAGATGGCCGGCAACATGCAGAACCGGAACATGGCCCTACAGGCAACGGAGGCCGCCTTGCGCAACGCGGAGGACTGGATCAACTCACACGTGACCGAGCCGCCCGAGACCTCCGGCGGAACAAACGGGGTCTGGATTCTCAACGCGCCGGACCCCGATGTCTCATCGACAGAGCCCTGGTGGGACGAAGCCGACGAGAGCTGGTGGTCCGCCAACGCGGCGCCCTATGGCGGTGACCCGGTGAACCCCACCGGCGCCGGCACCACGCTCGACGCCAACCTCGCCGCCCAGCCGCGCTATCTCGTCGAGCAGCAGGCCTTCGTGCCCGACTCGCTGGTCGTGGACCCTTACCGCACACAGAACGCGGGAAAGGTCTATTACCGCGTCACCGGACGCGGCGTCGGCGGCAGCGACACCGCCGTCTCGAGACTGCAGGGCACGTACACACGTCGCTACTGAGGACAAAGGAGGAAGACATGAATGCGAACAGGCGATGGCACGATGCCCGGAGGCTCTGCGGATGGGGCCTGACAGCCTCCTGGCTCGGCCTGTGCGCGCTGGATTTCGCGGCCGCGGCCCCCGCTCCGGTCATCCCCTCTCCCCTGAACATCGCCGGCGCCCCCCTGTTCCTCACGGGTTCGGCCCTCTCGAACGTCCTGGTGGTGCTCGACAACTCCAACTCCATGGACGAGGCCCCCAGCGGCGAAGGCGTAGGAAGCGACGACCCATCGAGCAAATCCGAGATCGCCCGCAACGCCGTCAAGATCCTGATCAACGCCAATCTCGGCGACGTCAACATGGGGCTGATGGCCTACCAGCAACACCCGCCTCAAGCCGGTAGTTACGATGAACAAACAAGTCCTCCTGGAGTTTATTTCGGCCAGATCCACAGCTCTTTCTATGACGTGAGCTACGATCCGAGCAACTACGATCCGGACTACGAGGGCGACAGGGGCTCCCCGACCAAGCGGTTCCGGGTGGAGAATCCCTCCGACCCGGGCAGCTTCATCCATTACAACGTCGGCCTGCCCTTTTACTCCAGTAGCAATAAAGGTGACGCGTTCTGCTACTCGGGAACCGCCGACGCCTTCGACAATGGAGAGGACCCAGTATCGGGCCTCTGGGACACCTACCGCTGCTTTTGGGTAAAAGAGGGACCCTCGGATGACCTGCCGACGGACGCCGCCAGCGAGGACGCCGCCGGCTACGAGCAGCATTTCGCGACCGGGCAGTTCTTTCCCACCGACAGCGACCTGGCCCAGGGCATCCTTGACTTCGGCCGTTTCCTGACCTGGTCGCACACCGGCCCCACCTGGTTCTCCAACGACTCGCCGGGACGGGGTTATCTGCATACCCCGATCGCCGAGCTGGACGCGACCCAGGCGGGCGGGCTCAACACCAAGCTGGGAACCTCCCAGTTCATAACCAACGCGCCCACCGATCCCACCCAACCGATCCAGAACGCGGGCCTGACGCCCATCGAGGGCACGCTGCTGACGGCCCTGGACTACTTCAATGGAACCCTCAGCGAGGCGGACGAGGGCTATACCGCCTCCGTCTATCCCTTGCCCGAATCCTGCGACAACGACTTCGTGCTCCTGCTCACCGACGGCCTGCCCTCGGTGGACGAGGACGGAGATCGAATCACAGACACCGTCGCCGCGGTCGATGCGGCCGCCGCCGCGGCGGCGCAGCTTCACAACGCCGACGTCGAGACCTACGTCATCGGATTCGCCCTGCCCTTCGGCGTCGACCCGACCCTCCTCGATACGATCGCCACGGCCGGAGGAACAGGCAGCGCCTACTTCGCCGACGATCCCGCATCGCTGCAGACAGCGTTGGACGACGTCCTCTACAAGATCGTGGGCGCGGCCGGCTCCGCCGCCGCGGTCGCCCTCAACACCGGATCCCTGGCCGCCGGCAGCCGGCTGTACCAGGCCCGCTTCGACAGCAGAGACTGGAGCGGCGAGCTCCTTTCCTTCGCCATCAACGGCGACGGCAGCGTCGGCTCCGTCCAATGGGCGGCCGGCCAGGAGCTCTCCACGGTAAGCTTCGACAGCGGCCGTACCATCCTGACCTATAAGCCGTCTTCCGGAATCGGGATCCCCTTCCGCTGGCCCGCAGACCCCACCAGCCCGGGCGCCAATGAGCTGGACATCTCTCAGGCGGAGGCCCTGGACACCGACCCCGACGACCGCACCCTGGACGGCGAAGGGGCTGCACGGCTCAACTTCCTGCGCGGCGACAGCTCCCATGAGGGGACCGGCAACGGTTACCGGGACCGAAGCGGCCCATTGGGTGACATCGTCTTCTCGAATCCCGTTTACGTCGGGAAACCTCCGGCACGCTTTCCCGACAGTTTTTGCGACCTCCAGGGTTGGGACCCCACGGCCAACCAGTCCTGCCCGACGGAGCCCGAGTCCGGCTATTCCAGCTTCAGAAACGGCTCACGAGCGGCGATGGTCTACGTGGGCGCGAACGACGGCATGCTGCATGGGTTCCGGGCCGACACCGGCGCGGAGGAGATCGCCTACGTCCCCGCCTCCGTCTTCGAGAATCTGAACGAGCTGACCTCACCGAGCTATACCCACCGCTACTTCGTCGACGGCTCGCCCTTTGCCGGAGACGCCTTCTTCGGCGGCGCCTGGCACACGGTGCTGCTGGGCGGGCTGAACGCCGGCGGCCAAGGGATCTATGCGCTGGACGTGACCGACCCCGCAAGTTTCTCGGAAGGCACCGCCTCGAGCACCCTGTTGTGGGAGCTCACGGACACGAACGATCCGGACTTGGGTTATACCTTCAGCCAGCCGAGCGTCGTGCGCCTGCACAACGGGGTCTGGGCGGCCCTGTTCGGAAACGGATACAACAACACGGACCGGGACGATGTCGACGCCGACGGAGACGGCACGCCCGCCTGCGGGACAGACGTCGGCAGTTCGAGCGACGACGACGCGGACGACGGGCCCTGCTCGGCGAGCGAGACAGGAAACGCCGTGCTCTATATCGTCAACTTGGAGACCGGAGCGCTGATCGAGAAGATCGATACCGGAGTAGGAATGGCAGAGGACCCGCAAGGCATCAACCGGCCCAACGGGCTCTCGACACCGGCTCCGATTGACTTCGACGGCGACTTCATCGTCGATTACGTCTATGCGGGGGATCTCTTCGGCAACCTGTGGAAGTTCGATGTCACCTCCTCGAACTCCGGCAGTTGGGACGTCATGTACGGCAAGCCGATCTTTATCGCCGAGGACGGGGGTTCGCCTTCGCAGCCCCAGCCCATCACGGTGCGCCCGGAGGTAAGCCGCCACCCCCAAGGCGGGGGCTTTCTGATCTATTTCGGAACGGGCAAGTACTTCGAGACTGGGGACAACAGCTCCGTCGACCAGCAGACCCAGACCTTCTACGGCATCTGGGACAAGAACGAAAACAACCTGAACAAAACGATGGCCCGGTCCGAGCTGCTGCAACAGTCGATCGTCGAGGAGACGACCATCGGCGGTTTCGACTACCGGATCGTCTCTGACGAGCGCATGGATTGGTCGGCCTACAGCGGCTGGCGCCTCGATCTCCTCAACACCGCCGGCGGCAACACGGACAATCAGGGCGAGAGGGCAGTCACAGGGCCGGTGCTGCGGGACAACCGGATCATCTTCACGACCCTGATCCCGTCGGACAGGGCCTGCGAGTTCGGCGGGAACAGCTGGCTGATGGAGCTCGACACCAACAACGGCGGCCGCCTCGATTTCTCGCCGTTCGACGTCAACGGCGACGGCGTCTTCTCCCTCGATGACTACGTCACCGTGGCTAATCCCGAGCCGGGCGACCCGACCGAGGCGCCCGTCAGCGGGCGAAAGGCAACCGTCGGCATCGCGCCCACACCGGCCATCGCGACCGGGACGGGAGGCGACGGTTACAACTGCTCGAGCGGCGACTGCATCGAGCACAAGTATCTCAGCGGCTCGTCCAGCAGGATCGAGCGTGTCAAAGAGAACCCGGGGACGGGAGAGAGCGGACGCACCTCCTGGCGCGAGCTGTTCTAGTACAGGCGCGCCTAATGGTTTTACAGTGATAACATCACCAGTATTTAATTCAGTAGTTGGTGCTTGAATAGGGATACATCCTGAATCTTCTGCAGTATTGAAGAAAATTGGAGCGATAATATCACCGATTATAATACCA
>JAYEJW010000566.1:0-6404 GCA_034716535.1 Pseudomonadota bacterium | reverse complement strand
GGTGCGCAGGGCGAGGAACCGCCCGAGGACCAGCAGGGCGCCCGCGGCGAGCGGCGAGAGGAGCCGGACACCATGCCGCCGGATATGCCTCCGGAGGAAGGCGCAGCGGACGCCGTGGATCGCTTCGACCAACTCGGCCAGCAGCCCATGACCGACCAGGAGCCCGACGCCGAGCAGGCGGCCGCCGCCGCGCTTGGAGGTCTGCCTGTACGCGGCCCCGGCATGGCTATCATGGAGCAGCGGCTACAGCAAGTGGAGGGCGACCCCTCACTCCTGATGCGCAACCAGTTCATGCTTGAAGAGATGCAATTCATGCGACAGACCGGCGGCCCGCTGCGGGAGAGCCGACCTTGGTAAGCTCCTGGAGGCACCGAGATGCGTAGACCGAATGCAGCCGGCTTCCTGATCCTGGCCCTGCTCGCGGCAGCGCTCGACGTGCAGGCCTTCAACTTCAACTTTCCGTTTCCAGGGTCATCGAGCCGAAGCGGTCCGCCGCCGGGACCGGGGCCCTGGCAGTACCGCCCGCAGGAGCCCAGCAATGCCCGCGGTGTTCCCCCGAGCTATCAGCCGCCCCAAGGGCCGATGCGGGCGTACCAGCGCGGCTGGCCGGGGCAGTACGGCTCACCCTATGGCCAACAGGAAGCCCGACAGTCTGTCCGCCCGCCGCGGCTGGAGCTGGAGCTCAGCGACCACCAGCCATACATGCAGGAGAACGTCCTGCTCAGGTTGCGTGTGGTCAGCGACGAAAACCTCGACACCGCGACCCCTGAGCTCCCGAATACCAACGACGTCCTTCTACAAAAGCTCGAAGGCCCCAAGGCGCGCTCGCGCACCGCCTCCGGCGGTCGTCGGGAGATCGTCAACGAGTTCGTCTACACCCTTACCCCCCTGCGCGCGGGTAACCTGGAAGTACCGCCCCTGCGCGTGACCGGCGCTGCCGCCGAAAACGGCGGCTATGGCTACGGGCGATCCTCGGGCCGGCGCTTCGACGTCACCAGCGATGAGCCCCTGCACCTGCAAGTACGTCCCGCAATGGCGTCCGTGCGGCCCTGGCTGGCCCTGCAGGACCTGTCCCTGAAGGCGAACCTGGACGGCGAGGCGGAGGTCGAAGAGGGACAACCGGTCACCCTGGCGCTGGAGCTCACCGCCTTGGGCGCCACAGGCAGCCAGCTGCCGAGCCTGGAGCCCTGGTTGCGCTCTACGGATTTTCGAGTCTACCGGGAACAGACCCTGACCGAGGGGAAGCTTTCCACCGACGGACGCCGCCTGGAAGGCAAGCGCACCGAGTATTACACCCTGGTGCCGCGTTCCGGTGGAAAGCTGCACCTCCCCGAGATCCGCCTCGCATGGTGGAACGTCACCACAGGCACGCAGGAGCACGCCGGCCTGCCCATCCACACGCTTCAGGTGGACGGCGAAAGCGGGCCTTTCGGGCTATCAACCTCCGCCGATGCTGTCGGGGGCGGCGGCGTCAGTTGGTTCTGGCTCCCGCTTATGGGCCTCATCCTACTCCTGCTCGGGTATTGGGGCGGCGTCTGGTACCAGGGACGGATGCAGAAACATCCCGAGAAGGGAACCTTGGCCGAGCGCCTGAGCGCGGGTTTGCGCACGACCAAAGCTGCTGCGGTCGCCGGCGTCGGCTCGGCCGCCAAGCGGCTGAATCCCGCCCCCCTGCTCGGTCGCGTGAAACCGCTCGCGACCAAGACGCTTCCTGCCTCCAGCCGTTTCCTGATGTGTGTACGGGCGGCCAACCGGGAGGACACGCCCTCCGCCTGGGCAGAGCGCTTCCAGGACATGACCTGCCAGCACCTCCAGTTCGACACCCAGACACCCCTGCCCGGGGTCGCCGGCAGGATCCTGAGCCTGCGCCCGGCAGCCGACCGCGAGCAGATCGAGCGCCTGATGGGGCAGCTCGACGCCGCCCTGTACGGGAAACAGGACATCGACTTCCCGCGTTGGAAAAAGCAGTTCAACCGCCAGATCGGCCGTGGGCGTGGCTTGGTCAAGCCTGGCGGCAAGAGGCGATACCTGCGCCGCCCCCTGCTGCCCGAGCTGAATCCTCGGCCCGCGCAGTAAGACCTCGGCACGCCAAACCGCTCGCTCCCTGCCGTTCATCGCCGACGGTTCGGGTTCCCCAGCTCCAGCAAAGCCTGAGCCCAGGTGTCCTGTAGGCCGTAGGGTGGAACAAGCGAAGCGGTTCCACCTGCTCACTCGAAATCCATCCCGCGCAGGTTCGGCGGGTCCAACTCTCCCCAGCCCGGTGGATACCAACCACGTCTCGCCAACCTTTCGAAGGTACTCCAGCGCCAATCGCCTGGGCGCCTCACGTACCCGTGTTTCACGGGATTGTAGTGGACGTAGTCGACATGCCTTCGCCAATCGTCCTCATCACGGATCACATGCTCCCAGAAGCGCCGCTGCCAAACCAATTTCTCGCCGCGACGATTCGTGGTCGCCGAAATGCCTGATGCCAGATAATGCTTGATCAACCGCCAGCGCAGAGAGTAATCGGTGTCGCCACGGGGGAGCTGCCAGACCGCATGCACATGGTCGGGTAGGATCACGATCGCATCGATTTGAAAAGGATGTTTTTCCATCGTGCGCCGGAAGCCTTTGCGCAAGCGGTCGACGTTTTGATCCTCGTCGAACAGCCGCTGCCTGCCATGGGTCACGAGGGTGAAGAAAAAGCACCCACCGGGTACCAAGGCTAGGCGATAGTCGCTCATGGGGGTGATCGGTGGAACCGCTTCGCTTGTTCCACCCTACTTTGCTACTTCGCTGGCGTATCCGTCCGCACGGGGTGGGCTCAGGCGTCCCCGTCCGCCTTCAGGTAAGTGACGCGGACACCGCCCGTTTCGCCGCGCATGGCGAGCAGGAACTCGTAGTCCTCCCAGCTGATTCCGTGCAGGAAGACGCGCTGGTCCAACCGGTCTGGCGTTGCTGGCGGGGGCGCGGTCTGCGCCGAAATCACGTCGCCTCCTGGATGCGGATCACTCGCATCGTTGCCTGTGTCTTTATGCTAGCCCGAGTACGTGGAATCGGGCCGATGAACGCGCACCTTGAGCTCCGTGGCGACCACGAAGCAACCTCGCCAGGATTCGACATCGTGGACCTGGAAAAGGGAGCGGACCCGTCCGGCCACCGCGCGCCGCCCCGGTTGTTTCAGCCGCACCAGAAGAAGCCCGCGATGGGTGCCCGGCGTAAACTGTCGCACGTCCGAAAAGTCGAGGTCCTGCGTAATCAAGAAGCGTCCACTGTCCTGAGCGCCGGCCCAGACATCCGGATCGGACTGACCGGTCAGTCCCTCCTGGGGGACCGAATCGACGTCATGCCCAAGGTCGGACAGCTCGGCAACCAACGCTGCTGGAATGTTCTCGTCAAGCTTGATCTTCATGCAACCTTCGGCACCGGCGGAACCGGCAGGTCCTCCTCCGCCGACGCCGCAGCGAACGCGATCACGGCCTGGACATCGTCCACGGACACCGTCGGAAAGTCGACTACGATCTCGGCGACGCTGGCGCCTTCCGCGAGACTTGCCAGCAGTGTGCGCAGCGTGACGCGTGTTCCGCGAATCACGGTTTCGCCCCCGCAGACATCCCGTCTGGTGTCGAAATGGGATAGGTAGTTCATGGGATCGTTGTCTTCTTGGAATCCATCAACCAGCATAGCCGGTCACGCGCATATCGCAAATGTTGGCTTATCCATGACTCCGGAGTCGCGCTGTCCGAGCCGAAGATGCGATTACTAACAGGCCCTCTCTTAACGCCCTCGGACTCCCGCAGCCCTCATCGCGTGTCGTCGACAACAACCCACAGCGGCATAGCGAAGCGCCAGTCGCTTCGACAAAGGCGCCGGCGGATATACAAGGCCAGTGCCTTGCGCACCCCCCGGATCACCAATCGGTCGGTCCCATCGGTGATGAAATCCAGTCGGATGGAATCTCGCGCACTGTCGGGCAGACCGGGATTGATAGCGAAACCGAGGTCCAGACGTTGATGCCAGTCGTCGTCCGACTCGTCTGACACCCAAGGATCGTCCACCGGCACGGCAGCGACGACGCGGGTCAATACGAAGTCGAGGGGGACCTGGTCCTCGTGACAGAACGCACGAACGTGGTAGCGCCCGTCCGCGAAAATCAGGCGGTGGGGAGAAATGCGGCGCACGCGGGTGCCGGCCTTGGACCAGTATTCGATCTCGACGACCGCCCGGCGCCGCAACGCCTCCAGCACGGCGCGCACCGACGCCCTATCGTAGATGCGGCGAACCAGCGCATCTGCATCGGTAAAGGGGAGGTCGACCCAATCCGGCTCGTCATAGAAGCGTGCAGTGTGTGTCGCCGCGCGCTGGTATTCCAGGAATCGGCTCACGTCGCTCTGGACGTAGTTGGTCTCGAAACCCGTTTTTCGGACCTGACGCTTGCGGTGCTTGTCGTACTCCATCTGCTGGGGGTGCCTGCAGCGATAGGCATCGATGGTCCGTTGGGCGTTCTGGCGCGCGATGCCGAACGCCTTGGCCAGCTCGCCCGCAGTGAGACCTCCGCCCCACAGCAGCCGCGCCTCGATGAAGGCAAAACGACGTATCATGTCATGATTCATAGCAAGCACAAGGTTGCGCCGGTTAACCATTCCACTAGACTGCCAGTGTAGTCACAACCCAGGGAGCTTGCCATGCACAGGATTCGGTTATGCCTGCCGAAGGGGCGCCGGGCCGTCTACCGCCACCTCGATCTTATTCACGATGCGATCGTCAATGCCCTGATCGCGGGCGGCGCCCGGTCGGAGCAAGTCATCGGCGCCCAGGCCCTGCCCTGGACCTTCGCCGCCCTCGGGTTTCACCGCGACCATGAAGGCCAAGTCCACAGCCTGATCGTCTCCTCTCCGAGCCCGGAGCTGGCCGCCGTGCTCGACGGTCTCGACCCCGGCGCGCTACGCTATGCCCGTGCATCCACGGGCGAGCTGCTCGACTTCTCCGGTGCCGCCGTCGAGCCAGAGCCTCCCCCCATGCTCGCCGAGCAGGCGGTAATCGGTGTCCTCACGCTCTCCCCCATCGCCATCAGCGAACGCTCCTCGCCGCGCAAGCGCTGGCACACCCGTCTCGACCAGGTGGACCTGTCCGCCGCGGTCAATGCACGCCTGAGCCGGCTTACCGACCGCCCGGTGGCCCTGAGCATCCAGCCAGACAGCCTCTACCTGCGCGCCAATCCCAGGCACTCGGTACTGGTAAGCACCAAGCGCATGAAGAACGGCAAGTCCGCCTTTGTCATCGGTATGCAGGCCCCTTTGGTGTTGTCCGGCAGCCGGGAGGATGTGCTGCTCGCCTGGTACGCGGGGCTCGGCGAGAAGACCCGCAATGGCTTCGGCTGCATCGGCCTGGCCGAGGAGGGCGTGGGACGATGACCAACCAGATGCACGAGGCCATCGGCTTGGCCGCGGATGTCTACCGGGCGTTCATGACCGAGGTGGTGGAGGGACGGGTTATCCAGGATCGGGAAGGGGTGCTCGACGTGAAGAAGCGCAAGGCCCTGGACGACGGTCGCATCGTTGACACCCGGGTCGTGCGCCTGATGTCCAAGAGCGGCAAGGGCGGCTGGCACCAGGACCCGCACCTGCGCGCACGCTATGCCGAGAGCGCCAACGTCACCCTGCTCGACCACCTGCTCTCGGTGGTGCGCGGTGCGGTCACCTTCGCCGCCCTGGAGATCCTGGCCGCCGACCCGGAGGCCGAGCGCGAGCCCCTGGAAGAAGACCTGCGTCTGCTCGCCGCCATCGCCTTCATGCACGACCTGGATAAGGACCTGGGGCTGGCGCGCGACAGCGCCCTGCCCCTGGAGACCGTCGCAGAGCGCTGGGCGCGCTATGGCCTGGACCGCTTCGTTGGCGACGCGCATGCGCTCGCCCCGGACCAGGTGCGCTTCCTCGTCGAGCAGGCGGAGGCAACCCAGGCCCACCGCAGCCCGCCGGCCCAGTACCCGCCGCGGCGCATCTGCAACCTCTTGGGCTACGTGGCCCTGGCCGACAAGCTGGATGGACTCTGGCTCGAGGAGGGCATAGACGCGGTGCTGGAGCGGCTGCGCACCGATCGCACACTGGCCACGAACCTGCTGCGCGACTGGGCGGTCATCGACCTGTTCGATCCCCATCACCCCTTTTTGGTGGATGAGCTGCAACGCGCACTCTCGGCCTGCTGCAAGCCGATCCCGCCCCTGATCGAGGTCCACCAGGATGGCCGCCTGGTGGTGCTGGTCCCGGCGGCGCGGGCGGCAGAGATCCGCGCGAGTACGCTCACCAGGATGCGCAGATACCTGTCCCGCAGGCTATTCGGTCTGCGTATCAACATATCTAACCGCGGCGTCCCGGAGATCCTGGACGACCAACCGAACCACGACCAGTTGACCGAATTCATGG
>JAYEJW010000565.1:0-6441 GCA_034716535.1 Pseudomonadota bacterium | reverse complement strand
GGCTCGGGTTCTGGCTCGGGTTCTGGCTCGGGTTCTGGCTCGGGTTCTGGCTCGGGTTCTGGCTCGGGTTCTGGCTCGGGTTCCGGCTCAGGCTCAGGCTCAGGCTCGGGCTCGGGCTCGGTGCTGGAAGTGCTTCCGGATGCGGGCGAACCCGTCCGCGTATCGGAATCTGCCCTGAACATGGCGAGGCTGACCCCAACGGGATGCTCCCCGCTGATGCCGGATGTTCCCTGGGATTCAGGCCACAGCAATGCCGCCGCGACTGCGAAGTGGAGCAGCCCGGAGATCAGAAAGGCGAAGGGCCGGCACCGGCGGCAGAGGGCGGGCCCGTTCACGGATTGCGGGTGAGGATCGTCAGGCGTTCAAGCTTCCGCGCCTTGAGCAGGTCCACGACTGCTACGAAGCCGGCAAAACGCGTGTCTCCATCCACGCGGAGCACAATGGACGTCTGCGGATTCAGGCCGTCAAGGTGTGCAGCAAGATCCTCCAGCGAAACGGGGCTGGCATCAAGGTAGATCCTCCCCTCGCGGTCGATGCCGAGCTCCAGCTGCTCCTGTACCTGCGCCTCTTTCTTGCCGTCGGCCTCCGGTAGCCGGATATCGAGCCGGCCCTCGACAATGAATGTGGCGGTGGTCAGCACGATGGCCAGCAGCACCAGCATGATGTCGATGAAAGGGATGACGTTGATGGTGTCGATGCGCTTCATACGGGCCGTGACCTGCGCCACAACGCGCTGAGCACCTCGACTTTACGCAGCAGGGCGTTGTAGAAGATGATGGCGGGGATCGCTACCACGAGCCCCAGGGCCGTGGCCTTTAGCGCCAGGGCGAGGCCGAGCATGATCGTGCCGGTCTCGATGGCGCCCCCCTGGCCGATGTCATAGAAGCTGATGAGAATCCCGAGTACTGTGCCGAGCAGACCCACGTAGGGGGCATTCGAGCCGATGGTGGCGATGATGGTGAGATTGCGGGTCAGAGCGATGTTGAGCTCCGAGGCGTCGTCAAAGTCGCCCGGGTCTACCCGCCCGAGATACAGATAGCGCTCGATGACGAAACCGAGCAACAAAAAGCTCATGAACCCCAGGACGCCGAACACGCCGTAGTCCAAGTACTCTTTCAACAATTCCATCGATGTCTCTCTCGTCTTCTCTTTTCACGGTCCCGCCCCAATGAGCACGTCATATCTGCTCGCCTTCGTTGTCGGGCTGCTCAGCGCGTTACATTGCATCGGCATGTGCGGGGGTATCGTTGGGGCACTGAGCTTTTCTCTCCCCGAGTCCATGCGTCGTGATTGGCCCCGACTCGCCCTGTTCCTGCTCGCGTACAACACGGGCCGCGTGTCCAGTTATGCCCTGGCCGGTGCCCTGTTCGGCTCTTTGGGAGGAGCGCTGGTCGAGGCCGGCGGTCGTGCATGGCTCTACGACGGCCTGCGTTGGTTGGCGGCGGTCGTTGTCGTGGGCATCGGCCTCTATATCGCAGGCTGGTTCCCCCGCTTCACGCTGATAGAGCGTGTGGGGGAGCCGGTGTGGCGGTGGCTGGAGCCCATAGGGCGCCGACTCCTCCCGGTGACGACGTTGCCGCGGGCGGTCCTGTACGGCGCCGTCTGGGGCTGGCTGCCTTGCGGGCTGGTCTACACCATGCTGATCAGCACGCCGGCACAGGAGGAGCCGGTTGCCGGTGCCGTTTACATGGCGCTGTTCGGCCTCGGTACCCTTCCCGTGATGGTAGCCACGGGGCTCTTCGCCGGAAGATTGTACCGCTTTACCGGCGACCGGCGCCTTCAGATCGCCTCCGGCCTGCTGGTCGTGGCGCTGGGTCTTTTTACCCTACTCTTTCAAGGATACAATGAGAGCGCTTGACGATCATCAACCAACAACAGAAGATTTTCCGGGGGAGCGTGGGATGACCAATTCGGCTGAGCAACCGTTGGTCGGTGACGCACCGGCCTTCAGGCGCGTTCTCAAGTCGGCGCAGGTTGTGGCGGCGACGGACGCCAGTGTGCTGCTGCTGGGCGAGAGCGGTACTGGTAAGGAGGTTTTCGCCCGCGACATTCACCGGCAGAGCCGCCGCGCGCAGGGGTCCTTCGTAGCAGTCAATTGCGCCGGCATATCGGAGGAGTCGATCGATTCCGAGCTCTCCGGACGGCGGGATCAGACGGCGGGCGGTACCCTGTTTCTGGACGAGGTGGCCGAGCTGCATCTTTCGGGCCAAGCCAAGCTGCTCCGTTTTCTCGAGGGCCAGCGCCAGACGGACACGCGGATTATCGCCGCCTCACACCGTGATCTGTGGGCAGCGGTCGAGCGCGGAGATTTCCGCCGCGATCTCTACTATCGCCTCTACGTGGTTCCGCTTGAGCTGCCGCCCCTGCGGGAGCGGGTACAGGACATTGCGCTGCTTTTGGAGCACTTCCTGAGGTTGGCCGCTGAAGAGCACGGTCTGGAGCCGCCCCGCTTCACACCGACCGCGGAGCGCCTGCTGCGGCGCTACACCTGGCCCGGTAATGTGCGGGAGCTGCGTAATCTGTGCGAGCGTATGCTCATCCTGCGCTCCGGGTGCGATGTAACCCCCGAGAACCTGCCGTGGGAGATACGGCGCGGCGACGTCGCGGCCGATGAGGGCCTGACCTTCAAGCTGCCCGCTTCCGGGATCAATCTGCGCGATCTGGAGGTGGAGGTAATCCGCCAGGCATTGGCGCTTGCCGGCGGCAACAAGAGCCGGGCGGCGCGTTTGCTGGGCCTGACCAGGGACACGCTGCTCTACCGCATGCAGAAGTACTTGATCAAGGTTTGAGCCTACAGGGGGCGTTGAGTACTAGGGGAAGCGGCGCCCTATCATCAGTCGCCATTGATCAGGAACAAGGACAGATCGGGCCAGTAGGTGATGAGCAGCACCGCGCAGAACAGGATGACGAACCAGGGCAGGGTGGCGCGATAGAGCTGGAGCACAGGCTTCTCGAACCGGTAGCTCGCGATAAAGAGGTTCATGCCCACAGGTGGGGTAAAGTAGCCGATCTGCATGTTGGCGAGAAAAATGATGCCGAGATGCACGGGATGAACGCCGTAACCCAGTGCTACCGGCAGCAGCAAAGGGATGATCAGCACCAAGGCGGAGAAGATGTCCAGTACGGTGCCGAGGGCGAGCAAAAACAGGTTCAAGAGCAGCAGGAAACCGAGACGGCTGTCCACCAAGTTACGGATGGTGTCGAACAGGCGCGTGGGGACTTCGGCGTCGATCAGGTAATTGGTGGAGGCTAGGGAGACTCCTAGAATCACCAGAATGCCTCCTACCAGCACCATGGACTCCCGCATGACGCGTGTTAAGCGATGGATCGGCACCTCCCGGCGGATCAGGACCTCCACCAGCAAGACATAGAAGGCGGTGGCAGCCGCCGCTTCGGAAACGGCGAGCAGGCCGCCGTAGACCCCCCCCAGCACGAGCAGCGGCAGGGGAAGCTCCCAACCGGCCTCGCGCAGGGCCGCACCGGCCTCCCGCCATGTGAAGGGCGTCAGTGGAAGATGCCGCGCGGACCAGATACTGAACACCGAGAGCAATGCGAGCATCAGCAGCCCGGGGAAGATGCCGGCGAGGAACATATTCTCTACGGTCGCGGCACTGGCGATCCCGAGCTGTTGGACGATCACCGCGTAGAGGATCAGGGGCAGGGCGGGAGCGAACAGAAGGCCCAAGCTGCCGGATGTGGTGACCAGGCCGAGGCTGAAGTTCTCCCGGTAGCCCCCGTGGCGCAGGGCGGGCACCAGCAGTGCTCCCAGTGCGACGATGGTGACTCCGGAGGCGCCGGTAAATGCAGTGAACAGGGCGCACGCCACGAGCGCCACCAGGGCCAGTCCACCGGGCATCCAGCCGAGCAGGGCTCGACTTAGACGTACCAGGCGCTGGGGAGCCTGGCTTTCGCTGAGCAGGTATCCCGCAAAGGTGAACAGAGGGATGGCCAGGAGAACAGGTGTCTCTGCCAGGCGGTAGATCTCGATCGCAACAACGGACAGGTCCACGCCTTCACGGTAAAAGCCCAGCAGTGCCCCGGCCGCGATCACGGCGAACAGGGGTGCCCCGAGCAACGCCAGGGCCAGGAGCAGCAACCCGGTAAGGATCACTTCGAGTCCGTCGGTTGCCGGGGAAGCAGCGCCCGCAGGGCGAACCGCAGGGCCATGAGGCCGAAGCTCACAGGGATGATCAGCTCTGCCGCCCAGGCAGGAATCCCGGCCGCCACACGCGTGCCGTCCTCGTACTCCATCCATACCAGCCGGGTGCCGTGCCAGGTGATAATGCCGCAGATGAGGGCGGTAAACAGGGAGGTGAGGCGATCCGCTGCGGCACGAAGACGATCGGGCAGGAAACGCGGGAGGACGTCGATGCGGATGTGCCTGTTCTCGCGCGTCGCGGCCAGCGCGCCGGCGAGCCCGAGCCAGAGCACCATCAGGCGCAGCAGGGGATCGGCCCAAGGCAGGCCGGCGGCGAACAGGTTGCGCAGCAGGATCTGCGCGCCGGCCAGGCCGACGAGGCCGCCGAGCAGCAACATGAGGAGCAGGTCCTCTGCCAGGTGCAGGGCCTTCAGTGCCCGCTCAAGGCGCCTGAGCTTCACGTGGATCGGATCAGCGCTTGCCGTGGCGGTAATCTGCGAGCAGCTTGCGCACGCGGCTAACCACGTCCTTGGAGAAGAAGCCCTGACGCTCAAGCCGCTGCTGGGCGGTGTCGACGGTCCGGCGCCAGCTCTCCAGGTCCTTGGGCGGTGGCGAGATGACCTCGATCCCTTGCCGCTTCAAGGTGCGCAGGGCCTGGGCGTCGTCGCGACGGTTCTGGCGATCGATGCGCTCGAAGGTGCGGCTCAGGACATCCCGCACCAGCGACTGGTCCTTCGCCGACAGCTTTTTGAATGCCTTGTTGGAGACCACCAGCATTCCGTAACTGTACGTCAGCGGGACGTCGGTCAGGTACTTCACCCGAGTGTGCCATTGCAGGGCGATCGCGCCCACTGCGGGGGAGGCCACCGTGTCCACCAGCCCCGTCTGCAGGGCGGTCAGGACGTCGGTGAGAGGAAGCGTGACGGGTGAGATCCCCAGGGCGTCGAAGGCGGTCAGGGTTATCCGATCGCCCTCGGGCGACCACACCTTTCGCGCCCGGAGGTCGTCCACGGTGCGCACCGGATACCTGGACATGAAATAGGCAAAGCCCCCTTCGGCAAAGCCGAAGCTCACGAAGCCCTTGCGCTCGAGTCCTTTGAGCAGCCTTGCGTCCATGCGTGAGCGCACATACTCGACCTCTCCGAGGTTGCGGAACAGGAAGGGGATGCTGTAGACCTGCACGTCCTTGTCGGCGGAGGCCAGGGCACCTGGGGTGACCGCGCCCCCCTGGAGCTGACCGACCCGGATCTTGCGCATGACGCTCTTGTCGTTGCCCATGACGCCACCGGGATAGAAGCGCAGCTTCACCCGGCCGGAAGAGCGTTTCTCGATCTCGTCCCCGGCTTCGCGCATGGCGCGCATCCAGCTTGTGCCGTCCGGGGACAGAGTGGCGATCTTTAGGGTCTGGGCGTTGATTTGCAGGGGCAAGAAGAGGATCAACAGGGCGAGCAGCCCGGGGGGAAGACCGGCCATATCCTTGACTCCTTTAGCTGTAGGGCGAGAGGAAAACCCGATGGTGTATTGCCTTACGTTAGAGACCGTTGAAAATGCCCTTGTATTGCTCTCGTGGCGCGGAAACGGAAAGTCGAAGGGCTCCCCCGTTTCTTTTGTTACTCGGAAAAATAGTCTTCCGCGAGCAGTCTTGCCGCCTGTTCCTGCGCCAGCATGTTGCTGAGGGTCAGCCCCGGGGCTTGCGGGTCGGCGGCCAGAACCTCGTTGAGCAGGCGGTCGTGCAGCGGACGGTCATAGACCTGGCGGGCGTAGCGGCGGGCGTATTCCAGGTTCACCATCAGGTCGCGTCCGGAGGAATAGCGCTGGGCATCCTCGAAATGCCGTTGTGCCTTTTGCGGGTCACCGCCGAGGGCGGGCGGGCGCAGGGCGGCAAGCGCGCCGGCGTAGATCTGTGCCCGGCCGTCTCTGAAGCCGGGCTCCAGCCCGATGATGTGCTCGAAGACGTACTCCAGCTTGGGCAAATCGGCCACTGCGGCCCAGTCCCCCGAGTTGGTCTCCATCCAGCCTGCCCATGCGACGCCGAAGACGTAGAGACGGTCCAGGTCGCCTCGACCGATGCGGTCGACGGCGGCGACGAAGTCCTCGTAAGCGCCCTCTCTGTTCTCGCACACCGCCGAGTGGGAGACGCACAGACCGCGGGAGGCGTAGTCGAAGGCCCGGTCGGCGAGGCGCCGGCGGCGCTCGGGGTCGTCGATGAGTGCGGCGTACGCGCCGGAAAGCTCCGCACCGGCCATGAGCAGCCCAGGGTCCCGCGGGCTCTCCGCAATCATGGACTCCACCAGGAGCAGGTA
>JAYEJW010000564.1:0-25115 GCA_034716535.1 Pseudomonadota bacterium | reverse complement strand
CTCGGCAGTTGATCGCGATCGGACATGGACGAGAGCAGACAGCAGACTATGGCGAACTCTTGCTGAGAATTCTAACTTATCCACTTAGCCCATTGATATACCTGCCCCTACTTATTGAGAAGTTACCTGGGCGCCAGACGTTATGCGGTCCGCATTTGCAGTATCTCTCATCGGCCTGCGGTCCTTCCGACTCTCCGTGAGCAGGCGGAACGCCTCCCCCCCGCCGCTGCGCGAGATTCCACTTCTTCGGGGCTCTGGTAGAATCGCGGTCCTTGCCTTCTTGCTCTCGGATTTCTGATCAGCCATGACCTTCCGAACCCGCTTCGCCCCTTCTCCCACCGGCTACCTGCACGTGGGCGGCGCCCGCACGGCATTGTTCTCCTATCTCTTCGCACGCAAGCACGGGGGCGCTTTCGTCCTGCGTATCGAGGACACCGACCTGGAACGCTCCACCGCCGAGTCTGTCAACGCGATCCTCGAAGGCATGACCTGGCTCGGACTGGAGTACGACGAAGGCCCTTTCTACCAGACCAAGCGCTTCGACCGTTACAACCAGGTCATCGACGGGCTGCTCGACAAGGGGCTCGCTTACCGCTGCGATTGCTCAAAGGAGCGTCTCGACGCCCTGCGCGAGGAGCAGATGGCCAAGAAGATCAAGCCCCGCTACGACGGCCGCTGCCGTCATCGGGACCTGGATCCGAGCGGTCCCCATGTGGTGCGCTTTCGCAATCCCGATGACGGAAACGTGGTGGCGGACGATCTCATCCGGGGCAGGGTCGCCTTCAGCAACCATGAGCTGGACGATCTCATCCTCCGACGAACGGACGGCTCCCCCACCTACAACCTGACGGTGGTGGTGGACGACTGGGATATGGGCATCACCCATGTCATCCGCGGGGACGATCACCTGAACAACACGCCGCGCCAGATCAACATCCTGCGCGCCCTGGGCCAAGAGCCGCCGCGCTATGCCCATGTGCCCATGATCCTCGGCGACGACGGGGCGCGCCTTTCCAAACGTCATGGGGCGGTGAGCGTCATTGCCTACCGGGACCAGGGCTATCTCCCGGAGGCCCTGCTCAACTACCTGGTGCGCCTCGGCTGGTCTCACGGCGACCAGGAGATCTTCTCTCTGGACGAGATGATCGAGCTGTTCGACATCGATCAGGTCAACAAGGCGGCCTCCAGCTTCAACACCGAGAAGCTGCAGTGGCTGAACCAGCACTATATCCAGCATGCCGATCCCAAGCGCATCGCCCGGCTGTTGAGCCCGCACATGGGCAATCTCGGCATCGATCCGGCCGAAGGGCCCGATCTGGTCGACGTGGTGCAGGCGCAGCAGGCGAGGGCCAAGACCCTCGTGGAGCTGGCGGAGATCAGCGCCTTCTGCTACCGAGACTTCGAGACGTTCGACGAGCAGGCCGCGAAGAAACACCTGAGGCCGGTGGCGAGGGAGGCCCTGGAGCGGGTCCGCGAGGCGCTGGACATGCTCGCCCTGGAGGACTGGGAGCCGGAAACCCTGTCACGTACGGTCGAGCGGGTGGCCGAGCAGCTGGAGATCAAGATGGGCAAGGTGGCTCAGCCCTTGCGGGTCGCAGTCGTCGGGCGCGCCGCATCACCGGGCATCGACGTGACGCTTCAGCTCGTGGGCAAGGAGGCGACCCTGCGCCGCATCGACAAGGCGCTCGACTACATCCGCCGGCGGGAGTCCGACGGCTGAGCGTTGGGCGCGAAGCGCCCCAGCAACGCCCCGACGGCTTCCCTCAGGCGGGCGATCACTTCCGCGCGCCCACTTGTGCGCACCAGTGCCGCGGTCTCGCCCCAATCGCGGTGCTGGAGCACCTTCGCGATCAGCAGGTCCCGCTGGATCTGCGTCAGCAGGCCGGTGCGAAGGGCCTCGCCGAGTCGGGCGGCTGTGAGCTTGAAGATCGGCGGGAGGGCGGCCTCCCAGGGCCGCAGGGCGAACGCGAAGGCATGCAGCTCCCGCCATTCCCGCGCATCCGGTTCTGGTGCCTTGGTCGAGCTGTTCCTGATCAGGCATGCGGCGAGCTCCGGCTCCAGGTCCCGCAGCGGTCCGCCGAGGAGCGTCGTCAGACGCTCGCCCAGTCGTTCCACTGCCAGCGTCCGGAGCGACTCTCCCGCAGGCGTGAGAGGGCACAGAACCACGGCCGCATGAGCGCCGCTGGCGGCGTTGCGACTGGTCCCCAGGTGAGCCGGCGGGAAGCCGCAGCGCTCCCAGAAGCGCAGCAGCTCTGCCGTGGCGCCGAAGCTGGCGCCGGCGAGATCCATTCCCTGTGTCCGCACATCCTCCAGGATCCCGTCCAACAGACGCCTCCCGAGACCCCGGTCCTGCACTGCGGGGTGGACCACGATGCGGACGATGCGGGCGTAGCGAAGCTCCGGCGCCTCCTCGATTCCGGCGTGCGTGGACAGGGTCTGTGGCAGCAGGTGGCCGCGGGGGCGGCGCCGTCCCTCGAAGATGTCGCGGGCCAGCTCCGAATCGAAACCCCCTTCGATGGCGACCAGGGCGGCCGCCGCAACCTGTCCGGCATGCTTGAGCGCATAAATCCGTACGTTGGGACCGTCGAGCAGGTGGCGCAGGTCCATGGGGCGGGTCTGGTAATGGGCGAGCACAAGCAGCCCGAACAGCTGGGAGAGGATGGGCTCGTCCTCGGCCAGGGTGTCGCGATCGAGGTGCTCGAAACGGCAGGTCTCGACCCGCGCGCCTGCGACCTCGGTGTCCGCAACGGGTGCGGCGTCGAGCAGCAGGGCGCGGGCCGCGCAGGCCTCCAGGGGATCATCGGCTGCCCAGCGGATGGGGGCATGCAGCCTGAGCTCGCGCCATCCCGGGGTCTGCCGGTCCAGGGTGCGGCGGAAGCGGACCTCGAAGCCGCGGCCGGTGCCCTCGTAGCCGTGGACCGTGGTCGCGAAGACCACGCGGGAATATCGGCTCAGCAGGCGCTCGAGGAGAGGCGCGGGGATGCCCGCCGCCTCGTCCACCAGCAGCAGGTCGGCGGCCGGGGGCGCCTGGCTGAGACGGTCCGGCGGCAGGAACTCCAGGGTTGCCGCGCCATGCTCGATGCGGTTCCTGTGGACCTCGGCATCCGGCAGCAGGCGTGCTGCATGGTGGAATAGGGGCTCCACCGACGCGCGGCGGGTTGCGGTTACAAGGATATGCCGCTCGGTGTCCGCGAGCAGGCGCGCGGCGGCGATTCCGAGGGCGGAGGACTTGCCGCGACCGCGATCGGAGGTGAGCACGAGAGGCCGGTAGGCGCGCCCACGGGCGGTCTTGATTACCGCTTCCACTGCCTGTTCCTGGTCCGGGGTACGACAATCCCCGGCGGACCTGGGGACCGGAGGCAGAGGCGCGCGGAGGCTCAGGTCGAGGGCGGGAATAGGTCCCGCCTGCCGCATGACGACCACCCCGCGGGCCGCTGTCAGGACACGGGCGAAGCGGCGTAGGTAGCGGCCCTTTACCTGATCGGCGCTGAAAGGATGAACGGCCACCCGCGCCGCCTGTGGGTCCCTGATCTGCGGCCAGCGATCGATCGGAGGTGTCAGCAACAGGAGCAGGCCTCCCCCGCGCAATGCGCCCAGGGCGGCGCCGAAGCTGTTGGGGTCAAAGCCGCTGTGGGCGTCGTAGACGAGGCATCCGACCTCTCGGCCCAGCAGCTTGTTTCCTCCGCCCAGGGGAAGACGATGAGGGGCGGCGCCACGGTCGGAGAGCCAGACGGTCTCCTGCGGGGGAAGATCCCCGAGAAGGGTCTCAGCGGCGGCCAGGGACCAATTGGCGCTGCCCGCGAGCACCAGCGACAGACGCTGGTTTGTGGTGCGCGCATGCGCCAGCAGCGCCCCGAAGAGCTCCCCGAGCCTGGATGTGGTTATCCTTTCTGCTCCGGCGCCGGGGAGTCATCCGAATCCTCGGATTCTTCCCCCTCGGATTCCTCTTTTTCGGTCATCACCTCGATCTCGACCCATCCGGCACCAGCCAATCCGTCCGGACCGACGCGGGTGCTCAGCCACCAGCTCTTGCCCGTCTCGGTGTCCACCATGATGGGCGGATCCGTGGTCACCACGCTGTAACGTCCGACGTCGTCCCCCGCGGCGGTGCCCACGAGAGCGAGCAGCAGGACGAGGATCGTTAGGGTCTTGTGCATCGTTTCAGTCTCCTTTATCCCTCTGAATCTTTCCGCGCAACTCGCGTCTTTCGCGGCTCGAATTCCGAAGTGGGGTTGATGGGTTTGATGAAGACCTTGGCGTTGCGCCGGTAGTTGTAGAGGGCCTGCTTTTCCATGGGTAGGTCCGCCAGACGTGCCGGCGCGAAGCCGCGCTCGCGGAACCAATGGGCGGTCTGGGTGGTGAGAACGAACAAACGGCCGATTCCTCGCTGCCGGGCGA
Organism: Pseudomonadota bacterium; assembly: GCA_034716535.1. Classification (GTDB taxonomy): domain Bacteria; phylum Pseudomonadota; class Gammaproteobacteria; order Chromatiales; family Chromatiaceae; genus JAYEJW01. The sequence continues at coordinate 20,717 of JAYEJW010000564.1, read as the reverse complement.
GGGCCTCCATGCGTTCGAGCAGCTTGTCGCCACGGCCCCGGTTGCGGTAGTCGGGGTGGACGGCCACGCAGGCGAGCTCACCGAGCCCGACGGCGGGATAGCAGTAGATCGCGGCGCAGGCGATGACCATGCCGTCGCGCTCCATGAGGAAGAAGCGGTCGATCTCCGTCTCGAGGCGCTCGCGGGAGCGGCGCACCAGTGCGCCCTGCTCCTCCAGGGGGCGCAGCAGCTCCAGGATGCCCCCCACGTCGTCGATGCGTGCCGGTCGCAGCTCCTCGAAGGGCTGACCGGTGATGAGGGTGCCGATGCCGTCGCGCGTGAAGAGCTCCCGCAGCAGGGCGCCGTCGGCGCGGCGGCTGATCAGGTGTACGCGCTTGACCCCCTGGATGCAGGCGTCTGCGCCGGCTCGCAGGGATTGGGCCAGGTCCTCAGGCAAGGCCGGGGATTCGGCGAGGAGCGATGCCACGTCCTGGCTGAGGACGTTCGAGACGACCGCCCCCAGCTGGTCGGTCAGGCCGGGCTCTTCCAGGAGGAAGATGAGCTTGTCCGCCGCCAGGGCGATGGCAGCGGAGCGGGCCACGTCCGCCGCGCTCAGGTTGAAGACCTCACCGGTGGGTGAATAGCCGATGGGGGGCATGAGCGCGACCGCGCCGTCGTCCAGACGTTGGCGCAACGACCGGCGATCGATGCGGCGGACCACCCCCGTGTGCCGGTAGTCGGTGCCGTCCAGCACGCCGAGCGGCTTGGCCGTCACGAAGTTACCCGAGGCCACTGGGATCCGTACCCCGGCCATGGGGGAGTTGGCGAGCCCCAGGGAGAGCAAGGCCTCGATCTCCACCCGTACTGCACCGGCGGCCTCCTTGACACAGGCCAGGGCCTCGTCGTCGGTTACTCGCAGACCCTGGACGTAGCGCAGCTCGGCGCCGCGGCCCGCGAGCCGCTCCTCGATCTGGGGCCGCGCCCCGTGGACCAGCACTAGGCGGATACCCAGACCATGCAGCAGGGCGAGGTCGTGCACCAGGTCGGGGAACTGCCGGTCCGCGACCGCCTCGCCGCCGAGAGCGATGACAAAGGTGCGCCCGCGGTGGGCGTGGACGTAAGGCGTGGCATGGCGGAACCACCGAACGAAGGGGTCCGGGTCGGTTGCGGCGAGCTGGGGTGGGTCGGCGCTCTCATCCATTGTCACACACTCCCCCAGCTGCCAGCACCAAACCCGCTTGGATCATTCGATGCCGAGCTTGCTGAGACGATAGCGCAGAGAGCGCAGCGTCATCCCGAGCTTCTTGGCCGCGGCGGTGCGGTTCCAGCGGGTTTCCTCCAGTGCTTGCACGATGGCGTGCTTCTCGACCTCGTCGAGATAGTCCTCCAATGGCTGCGCATCGGTCGGCGCTGCATGGGCGGGGTCGGTGGAATCCGCCTGGGGCAGGTACAGGTCCGCGGCGCTGATACTATCGCCGTCGCTGAGCGCAATGGCGCGCTCCAGGATGTTCTCCAGCTCGCGCACGTTGCCGGGGAAGGGGTAGCGCTCGAGGGCCTCCACCGCTCTGCTCTCCAGCACCGGCTTCGTCTGTCCGCTCTGGCGGACGATCCGCTCAAGGATGTGGTTCGCCAGTGAGGGTATGTCCGGCGGGCGTTCGCGTAGTGGCGGCATCCGTAGCTCGATGACGTTGATCCGGTAGAACAGGTCCTGTCGAAAGCTCCCCTTCTCGACCTCCGCGTTGAGATCCCGATGGCTGGCGCTGATGATGCGAACGTCGACTGGTACTTCGTGCTGTGCACCAACCGGGCGCACACTTTTCTCCTGGATGGCGCGCAGCAGCTTCACCTGCGCGTTCAGCGGCAAGTCGGCGACCTCATCGAGGAACAGGGTACCCCCCTCGGCGGCGTGAAAGAGCCCCTCTTTATTGCCGACCGCTCCGGTGAAGCTGCCCTTCTTGTGGCCGAACAGCTCGCTCTCTACCAGCTCCTGGGGGATTGCGCCGCAGTTGACCGGCACGAAGGCGCTTTCCGCTCGCGGTCCCTGGGCATGGATCAGGCGCGCCGCGAGCTCCTTTCCGGTGCCGCTCTCGCCGCTGACGAAGACCGGCGCCTGACTGCGGGCGAGCTTTGCGATCAGGCCCCTGAGCTCGCGCATCTGGGGCGAGTCGCCCAACAATCCCGTGCCCGCGGTCGATTCTTCGGCGTCCCCGTTACGCGCCGGAGAGGCGCGCAGCCTGAGCGCCGATTCGACCAATCGGCGCAGCAGTTGCAGATCCAAGGGCTTGGAAACGAAATCGAACGCGCCCGCCTTCATGGCTGCCACCGCCGACTCCATGTTTCCGTGCGCGGTGATCATGGCCACAGGGAGATCGGGCAGAATCTCGCCGATATGTCGCACCAACTCGATACCGCTGCCGTCCGGAAGACGCATATCGGTCAGGCACAGATCGAACCTTTCGGCCGTCAACAGACGCTTTGCCTGGGCGAGGTTCGCGGCGGTGCGGCAGCTGATGTGCATGCGCGCCAGGGTGATCTTGAACAGGTCCAGAATATCCGTTTCGTCGTCGACGACGAGGGCGTGCGCCTTGCTCATGCTGATCGAATGATTCTCTGAGTCAACAAGACCGGAAGAGTAAACGGAAGCAACTGCCTCGGGAATCGACCGCTCGGTAGTCTAGCGTGATTGCGTTTGCCTCGCTCAACTCCCGGGCGATATATAGGCCGAGTCCGGTGCCGGAGCTACTGGTCGTGAAGAAGGGATCGAAGATCTCCTTGACCAGCTTCGGATCGATTCCCGGCCCCTCGTCGGCAACCTCGATGACGACCCCTTTTTCCGCATCCTCCTCCCGCGCTCGAATCTCTATTTTAGCCGGGATTTCCTCACTGCCACCGTGTCTTAGGGCATTGTCGCACAGGTTGGCGAGGATTTGATGTAGGTGTCGAGGATCCGCGTGCACCTCGAGAAATGCTGTTGGCAAGCTCAGCCGAAACCGCGCTTCGGGCACTTGGCGGGCGGAACGAAAGTCGGAGGAAAACTCGTCGAGCCAGGCCGATAGCTCAATCGGCTCCGCGGACATCCGTCGGCGTCGCGACAGTTGAAGAATGCTTTCTATGATCTCGTCGATGCGGTCCGCGTTGCGGCGGATCATCTCGAGGAGCGAACGGTCGCCCGCTTCCAGATCGGATGATTCAGAGACCAGTTGCTGCGCGTGGCTGATCGCACTGAGGGGGTTGCGGATGTTGTGTGCGACGCTCGCGGTCAGTTGCCCCAAGGACGCGAGCTTGATCTGTTGCGCCTCACGGACGAGCTCTTCGTTGTCCCGCAGGAAGATCAGGGACCCGGACGAGCGTGTTTCCCCGAGAAGATGTAGCGTTGCTCGGAGTTCCTTCTCGGCGATCAGGACCGTCCCCTCCTTCTCGGGTGATACGGCGACATGTTGTGTGAGCCATTTGGCGAGGACGGGGGCGATCTCGCCCAGGCTTGCTCCCGGACCGGCGTTCGGGGTCCCCAGCAGTTTCTTTGCGGCCGCGTTGAGAACGCGCAGGCGGCGTTCGCCGTCGACCGCGACGACTCCCGTGCTCATGTGCTGGATGATGAACTCGTTGAGCTTGGACAGGTCCGCGATGTCCACTTTGCGCCGGGCGGCGATACGCTCGGTGTCACGAATCCTCTTGTTGAGCACCTGGGCGAGGATCGCCACCGTGAAGAAGGTGATGCCCAGAAGCCCCGCCTCGGTAAAGGTCTCTGTCGAAGCGGGCTGATACCGTTGCGAGGCGATTTCCTCGGTCAGTACGCCCAGCGACGCCAAGGACGCAAAAAGCAGTGCGATCCGGCCCTCCATCAAGAGCGCTCCGACCGTTACCGCGATGGCCAGAAGAACCCCGAAACCGGTTGTAACTCCGCCGGCGGCGTAGAGAAGGAGAGAGAAGGCGACGACATCCAGGAAGATTGCGATCTGGATCTGCTCGTCTTTGCCAGGCCTGCGCAGGTACAGAAAGAGTCCGCTCGACAAAACGAGCACGGAGTAGAACGACAGGATGGGGATGATCAGTTTGGGGCGGCTGGCGGTCGTCCAGAGCAACTCGGGGGAGAAAACGAACAGGCCCAGCAGTCCCATCCCGAGCAGCAGACGATAGAGAAAGAAGACCTTCAAGGTCTGCCAACTCGGGAAGCGTTCCTTCTGTCGTGGGACGGCTGACGCCATGGCCTGTGTGATCAAGGGGTTGCGGTTGTCTAAAATTTCGCCAAAAAAGCGGTCGGTCACCGTCAGTCTTGTGCGGGCTCCTCCGAAAAGCCGAATCTTTTGCCAAGCCGAAACGAACTGGCCCAAAATACTAGCACTTCCCTACCCGAAGACGGCGCGTACACATGAACCTGCACGAGTTCCAGGCGAAGCATTTGCTGAGACTTTACCGCGTTCCGGTACCTGAAGGTGTGACGGCAAACACCTTGGAAGAATCGGCCGGGGCCGCAGCGACGCTCGGCGGGGATCGTTGGGTGGTCAAAGCCCAGGTTCACGCAGGTGGGCGGGGCAAGGCGGGCGGAGTCCTGTTGGCGGATAGCCCGGAGCGCCTTGAGGCGGAGGCGGAGCGCCTGCTTGGCAGCCGTCTGGTCACGCGCCAGAGCGGTTCCGACGGCCTTCCAGTCGAGCAGCTTTTGATCGAGACGCCGGTCGCGATCGATCGCGAGCTCTATCTCGGCGTCCTGGTGGACCGTGAGGTGCGCCAGGTGATCTTCATGGCGTCCGCAGCAGGCGGGATGGATATCGAAGAGGTCGCGGCGCAGACGCCGGAACGGATCCTCGTTACCCGCGTGCATCCCGCTGCAGGTCTACAGTCCTGGCAGTGCCGACGGCTGGGCTTCGGTCTCGGCCTCGACGTCGGACAGGTCAAGGCGCTCGGAAGGCTCATGGATGGCCTTTACCGATTGTTCGTCGAGTGCGATGCGAGCCTGGTGGAGATCAACCCCCTTGTAGTGACCGATGGCGGGGAGCTGATCGCCCTCGACGCCAAGATCAACCTGGACGACAACGCCCTTTACCGTCACGCGGACCTGCTCGAGCTGCGGGACATCTCCCAGGAGGATCCTCGGGAGGCGGAGGCCAAGGAGCACGATCTGAACTACATCAGCCTGGACGGCAACATCGGCTGCATGGTCAACGGGGCCGGACTCGCCATGGCGACAATGGATCTGGTCAAGCTCCATGGTGGGGTACCCGCGAACTTCCTGGACGTGGGCGGTGGGACCACCGCCGAGCGGGTAGCGGAGGCCTTCAAGCTCATCCTCTCCGACGCCAAGGTCGAGGCGGTACTGGTGAACATTTTCGGAGGCATCGTGCGCTGCGACCTCATCGCCGAGGGCATCATACGCGCGGTGCGGGAGGTGCACGTCAAGGTGCCGGTGGTGGTGCGTCTGGAGGGCACCAACGCGCCACAAGGGCTGGACATGCTCGCGCGGAGTGGCCTGTCCCTCGAGACAGCCAGCAGTCTGGAGGAGGCCGCGGACAAGGTCGTAGCCGCGGCGAAGGCCGCTTCCTGACGGGAGGGAGAGATGAGCGTATTAGTCGACAGAAGCACCCGGGTGATCTGCCAGGGATTTACCGGTAAGCAGGGAACCTTCCACAGCGAACAGGCCATCGCCTACGGGACCAACCTGGTGGGTGGGGTGACGCCGGGCAAAGGCGGACAGACGCACCTTGACCGCCCGGTCTTCGACACCGTCCACGACGCGGTGCGCGAGGCCGGCGCCGATGCCAGTATGATCTACGTGCCCGCGGCCTTCGCCGCCGACGCCGTCCTGGAGGCGGCGGACGCGGGTATCCGCGTCATCGTGTGCATCACCGAGGGGATCCCGGTGCTCGACATGCTGCGGGTGAAGGCGGCACTGGCGGGCTCTGACACCCTGCTGATCGGTCCCAATTGTCCCGGCGTCATCACCCCCGGCGAGTGCAAGATCGGCATCATGCCCGGGAGCATCCACACGCCCGGCAGCGTGGGCATCGTCTCCCGCTCCGGCACCCTGACCTATGAGGCCGTGTTCCAGACCACGAACGCCGGACTCGGGCAGAGCACCTGCATCGGCATTGGCGGCGATCCGATCCAGGGGATGGACTTCGTTGCCTGCCTGGAGCGCTTCGAGCAGGACCCGCAGACGGCCGGTGTGATCCTGGTGGGCGAGATCGGCGGCGGTGCGGAAGAGGCGGCGGCGGAGTACATCCAGGCCCACATGTCCAAGCCTGTGGTTGCCTATATCGCGGGTGTGACCGCGCCGTCCGGGAAGCGAATGGGCCACGCCGGCGCCATCGTCACAGGCGGCAAGGGTACCGCAGCGGGCAAATACGCGGCGCTGGATGAAGCGGGGGTGGTGACCGTGCGGTCCCCAGCCGAGATGGGCGCGCGCATGGCCGAGCTGCTTGCCGCCTAGTACAGGCGCGCCTAGGACTCCGTAACAGAACAGAGAGAGGCTCACGCGAAGCCGCGAAGGGCGCGAAGAGAGTCTACTGGCATGATGACTGTTGGAGAAGCTTGGGTGCTGCTGCTGTACCGGCTCTCACCGGCGACGCGCCTAGGAGAGGCCGCGCCTGTCCTGTCCGTTCCATGAAACCCATCCAGGGAGCCTTCCGTGAAGCTGCGCATCGTCATCGCCCAACTGAATCTGCTCGTCGGCGACCTGGCCGGAAACCGAGACAAGGTTATCGCCGCAGCGCACGCGGCGCGGGACGAGCACGGCGCCGATCTGGTGGTCTTCCCGGAGCTGACGCTCACCGGATATCCGCCGGAGGACCTGCTGCTGCGCGCGGAGCTGCTCGAGCGCAGCCAGGAGGCTCTAGAGGCGCTGGCGGCGGAGACCCGGGGGATCGCGCTGGTGGTGGGTTACCCCAAGGCCGCGGTGGGCGGGCTGTTCAATGTAGCAGGCTTTATCAGCGATGGGCGGATCCTTGCCGAGTACGCAAAGCAGCATCTTCCCAACTACAGCGTCTTCGACGAGAAGCGCTATTTTCAGCCGGGCGGCGCGCCGAGCGTGCTCGACTTCAAGGGGGTGCGCATCGGCCTGTCGGTGTGCGAGGACATCTGGGAGGAGGTCCCCACCCGGCAGGCGGCGCAGGAGGGTGCCGAGCTGCTCATCAACATCAACGCCTCCCCCTACCATACAGGCAAGGCCGATGAGCGCGAGGATCTGATTCAGCGCCGCGCCCGGGAGTACGGTTTTCCCGTCGTCTACGCGAATCTGGTGGGGGGGCAGGACGAGCTTGTATTCGACGGCGGCTCCTTCGTGGTGGATGCAGCGGGTGAGATCGCCCGGCGGGCTCCCTTTTTCGAGGAGGCCCTGATGGTGGTGGATTTCGAGCCCGAGCCCGCGCCGCGGCCGGTCCGGGGCGAGCGCGCGCCGATGCCGGACGAGGAGGAGGCCGTCTATGGCGCCCTGGTGCTCGGTGTACGCGATTACGTGCGCAAGAACGGGTTCCGCGGGGCGGTGCTCGGCCTCTCCGGCGGGATCGATTCGGCATTGACGCTCGCAGTGGCCGTGGACGCCCTCGGGCCCGAGCAGGTGGAGGTGGTGCTGATGCCCTCGCGTTACACCGCGGACATGAGCATCGACGACGCGCTAAAGGAGGCGCGAACCCTCGGCGTGGCCGCTAGCGTCATTCCCATCGAGCCCGCGTTTCAGGCCTTTCTGGGCATGCTCGAGGAGGAGTTTGCCGGCAGGTCCGCGGACGTCACCGAGGAGAACATCCAGGCGCGCTGCCGCGGCATCATCCTGATGGCTATCAGCAACAAGAAGGGTAAGATCCTGCTCACCACGGGGAACAAGAGCGAAATGGCCGTGGGGTACGCCACCCTTTACGGAGATATGGCGGGCGGTTTCGCCCCCATCAAGGACCTGTTCAAGACCCTCGTCTACCGCCTTTCACGTTACCGCAATCGCATCTCACCCGTGATTCCGGAGCGGGTCATTACACGTCCACCCTCCGCGGAGCTGCGGCCGGATCAGACCGATCAGGACAGCCTGCCGCCTTACGAGATCCTCGATCCCGTGTTGAAACGTTACATCGAAGAGGACGAGGGCGTCGCCCAGATCGTGGCCGCCGGCTTTCCGCAGGAAGCGGTGCGGCAGGTAGCGCGGCTGGTGGACAGAAACGAGTACAAGCGGCGGCAGGCGCCGCCTGGGGTGCGCATCACCTGCCGCGCCTTCGGCCGTGATCGCCGCTATCCGATCACGAGCGGTTTCTAGGCTTCTCGGTGTACGGAACCCGAGAAACGCGGTTTCCGAATGCCTTGATTTTCGGCCGTTCGGTGTGGCTGAAAATAGCGGCGGATCCCTGCGCCGCTGAAACGCCGAATGAATCGGCATTTCCGTGGGGGCGACGCCGCTCTGGCTGCAGCGTCCCGCGTTTCTTATACTTGCCCCACGCAGACGCCTTGAGAGATCGTTGTCCCGGCGGTTTTTCAAGGCTTCCATCACTGGCAGCCAAAACGAACGACGGAGATTTTCATGAAGAAGGTGGAAGCCATTATCAAGCCGTTCAAGCTGGATGACGTGCGCGAGGCGCTGTCGACGGCGGGCATCACCGGCATGACGGCGATCGAGGTCAAGGGTTTCGGCCGCCAGAAGGGCCACACCGAGCTCTACCGTGGCGCCGAGTACGTCGTGGATTTCCTGCCCAAGGTGAAGATCGAGCTGGTGCTGGCCGATGATCAGCTGGACGCCTGTATCGAGGCGATCAGCTCGGCTGCTCGCACGGGAAAGATCGGAGACGGCAAGATCTTCGTCAACGACGTCGAACGGGTGGTGCGTATCCGCACCGGCGAGGAGAACGAGGCGGCGATCTGACCGGCCGCCAAGGCCCGTTAGTTCTTGTCGAGCTCCAGATAGTTCCAGACCTTGCGGCTGAGGCTGACTTCGTCTGGGCTGGGCTCGTCCGAGATAAAGCGTCCGGCCTTCCGGTTGAGTACCAGGACACGCTCGGCATCCGCGGCCAAGTCGTCCTCGCCCAGCTTCTTGTAGGCGTCGATCAGGACTTTCAGGGCGCCCTCGACGGCACTCGTGCGCTGGAACCTCTCGACGACGTAGGTGCAGCGGTTGGCGGCGGCCACGTACGCCTGTCGTTTCATGTAGTAGCGGGCGACGTGGACCTCGTTTTTCGCCAGGTTGTTGCGCAGGTAAACCATGCGCTGGCGGGCGTCGGGTGCGTACTTGCTGTCGGGATACAGGCGCACGAGCTCGGCGAAGTCCTGAAAGGCGTCCAGAGCGGAGCCGGGATCGCGCTGCGAGGGATCGGTGGGAATGTAGCGGTCGAGGAAGCCGACGCTGCGGTTGTAGTTCACTATACCCTTCAGGTAGTACGCGTAGTCCACATAGGGGTTCTGCGGGTACAGTTTGATAAAGCGGTCCGCCGCGGCGATGGCTGACTCCGGCTCCTCCGCCTTGTAATAGGCATAGGCCACATCCAGCTGCGATTGCATGGCGTAACGGCCGAAGGGATAGCGGGCCTCCAGCTTTTCGTAGTGCTCGATGGCGGTTTTATAGTTTCCCGAGTCGAGCTCCTCGGCCGCCTCCGCATAGAGCTTACTGGCGCTCCAGTCCTTCGTGATGTCCTCCTGGCTCTTGAGCCAGGCGCAAGCGGACAGCGAAAAGGCCAAAGCACAGACGAGCGTCGATCGAATCCAAAACATGCCGCAGTTTGCCCAAAGAAAAACACGCGAAGTATACCTGAACGCCGGCGCGGCGACAGGGGCCGTTCGGCGCGCAGTATCGATGCGCAACCATGTCCTGTACTGATACCCCCGGGTCGACGGGCCGGATCCTGCGCATCCGTCTCGACATGGCCGGGCGTCGCCTCGATCAGGTTCTCGCGGACATGCTCCCTGAGTTTTCGCGCAGCCGTCTCCAGCAGTGGATCGACGCGGGATGCGTGCGGGTGGACGGGGCGGCCTGCCGGCGCCGTGACAAGGTACGGGGCGGTGAAGAGGTCTGCCTGAGCCTGGTGCTGGAACCGCGGGAGGAGTGCCAAGCGCAGGCGATCCCGCTTCAGGTCGTGTACGAGGACGAGCAGCTTCTGGTTGTGAACAAGCCAGCGGATTTCGTGGTCCACCCCGCTGCCGGAAATCCCGACGGTACCCTGCAGAACGCGCTGCTGCATTATGCTCCGGAGCTGGACCCTCTTCCGCGGGCCGGCATTGTCCACCGTCTGGACAAGGACACCACCGGCCTGCTTGTGGTAGCCAAAACGCTGCAGGCCCACAAGTCCCTGGTGGAGCAATTGCACAGACGCAGCGTCCACCGGGAGTACCGTGCCCTGGTGACCGGTGTTCTGGTCGCGGGGGGCATCGTGGATGCTCCGATCGGCCGTCACCCGGTGTACCGCACGCGCATGGCCGTCGTCGCCAGCGGGCGTCGGGCGGTCACCCACTACCGGGTTCACGAGCGCTTTGCTGCGCACACGCTGCTCGCGGTCAAGCTGGAGACGGGGCGCACGCACCAGATCCGCGTCCACATGGCCCACATCCGCCATCCTTTGGTTGGGGATCGCACCTATGGGGGGCGCTCGCGTCCGGTCAAAGGGGCAGACCCGCGCTTGACGGAAGCGCTTCAGGGGTGTCCCCGCCAGGCCCTGCATGCGATCAGCCTGGGGTTGGAGCACCCGGCGACGGGCGAGGCCATGCGCTGGGAGATCCCGATGGCGGCCGATATGGACGATTTGCTGACCTTGTTGCGAATGGGAGTAGGGCATGGAGTGGATTGAGCCGGATTGGCCGGCGCCGACCCGGGTACGGGCGTTCTGCACCACGCGTCGCGGCGGTGCCAGCGCGGGCCCCTTCTCGAGCATGAACCTGGCCGATCATGTGGGAGACGATCCGGCCGCCGTTGCACGGAACCGGGCAATCCTGAGGGACCGGCTGGGGCTTCCCGCCGAGCCTCACTGGCTCAGTCAGGTCCACGGGTGCGCCGTGGCCCGGACTGAGGTGGACGAGCGGGGCTGCGAGGCCGATGCTGTCCTGGCGTTTCGTTCCGGTGAGGTATGCGCCGTGTTGACGGCCGATTGTCTCCCGCTGCTGCTGTGCGACCGGGCTGGTACGCGCGTGGGAGCGGTTCACGCCGGGTGGCGGGGCCTGGTCGATGGTGTGATCGAGGCTGCTGTAGAGCGTCTGGAGACGCCGCCCGACGAGCTCTTGTGTTGGCTCGGCCCGGCCATCGGGCCGGGTGCTTTCGAGGTGGGAGACGAGGTGCGCGAGCGCTTCCTGACCCAGGGCCGGGCGGAGGCGGCCGCTGCCTTCCGGCCGTCCGACAACGGCAGGTGGCTGGCCGATCTGTTCGCCTTGGCGATCGGGCGCCTGCGGGCGCTGGGGGTAGAGCAGGTCTGGGGCGGGGGGCTATGCACGCATTCGGACGGGGAACGGTTCTTCTCCTACCGGCGCGACGGCATCACCGGTCGCATGGCGAGCCTGATTTGGATCGGCCCCGCCACTGATCGCTGAGCACCGCCCTGCGCTCGATCGGCGAGGGGTGATTCCACCCGGTTGCCGTTTCCGCGTACCATCGGGGGCGCGTCACTGCGAACGTAAAGAGGTGAACCTTGGCGGACTGGAACATGCTGATACTGGTGGGGGAGGACCGTCCCGGGATCGTGGCCCGCGTCACGCGGGCGATCTATGAGACGGGCTGTAGCCTCGGCGAGGCCTCCATGATCCGCCTCGGCGGCAACTTCACCATCATGATGATGGTCTCCGGCGATGCGGCTCCCCGGGACCTGGAGCTTGCACTGGCCCCCGTGGCCAAAAGGAGCTCGAGCTACGCCTGCATATCGACCCGGCGGACGGCGGCCTGCACCGGCACCTGGTGCCCAACGTGCAGGTGCGGGTGACCGGCGCGGACCGCTCAGGCAGGGCTGTCTCTCGGTTCCCGATTTCACGGGCAACGTCATCCGTGCGACGCGACTCCGGCTCGACGCCAGGGATCCCTGGGGAGCGCCATTGGAGCTCGAGACGGAAGGATTCGAAGCACGTGCGCTGCAGCACGAGATCGACCATCTGGACGGCCTGCTGTTTGTCGACCGCGTCGTGAGTCGCCGCACCGATCTCTTCCGCCGCAAGCTCTACCGCAGGGGTAGCAAGTCCGGTTGAGCCAAAGCCCCGCCGCTGTCAGCCATACATCCGCGGCTTGTTAACGCGTTCGTCACCAGCGCCGGCAACAACATCGTTCAACGGCAGTGGCTTCGAGGACAAGCGATAGTCGAGCCTTTTGTATTACTATCAACCATCGGCCGCCTGGTTTTCCCGGGGCTCCGGCCGCCCCGGATTGCCGGCGGTGACGCCGGAACGTGCGGCCGGTGGTACGCACGGACCGAGTTGCAGGGATCTTGCCTGAAAGCCGAGGATCCCTCGTCGTCACGAGCAAGGGCATCGCCCGTGCACTGCAGACACGAAAAAATCAAGAAAACGGGGCGCCGTCGGACGCCCGACTTCGATTCACTGATGGAGGAGCAAGCGTATGGCACATATCGTTGTCTTGGGTGCCGGTACGGGCGGAATGCCTTGTGCCTACGAGTTGAGAGCCGAGCTCGGAACGGAGCACGACATCACTGTCGTGAACGAACGGGAATATTTCCAGTTCGTGCCGTCGAATCCCTGGGTGGCGGTCGGCTGGCGCGACCGCGAGAGCATTACCTTCGATATCAGACCACATCTCGAGCGCAAGGGGATCAACTTCATCGCCAAGCGGTGCGAAAAGATCGACCCGGACAACAATCAGCTCATTCTCGATGACGATGCGGTGGTGGACTACGATTATCTGGTCATCGCCACCGGCCCGCGGCTGGCCTTCGAGGAAGTGGACGGCGCAGGCCCCAACGGGGGGTTTACGCACTCGGTCTGCACGGTGGATCACGCCGAGAACGCGTATCAGGGGTACCTGAAGCTCCTGGAGGACCCCGGTCACGTCATCGTCGGCGCCATGCCATTCGCCAGTTGCTTCGGTCCCGCGTACGAGTACGCGTTTATCCTGGATGCGGACATGCGCAAGCGGCGGATGCGCGACAGGGTCCCGATGACCTTCGTGACCTCCGAGCCTTACATCGGTCATTTGGGCCTGGGCGGGGTGGGCGACTCCAAGGGGTTCCTGGAGAGCGACCTGCGGGCCCACCACATCAACTGGATCACCAACGCCAAAGTGGTGAAGGTGGAAGATGGCAAGATGTACGTGGAGCAGTACGACGATGCAGGCCATAAGCTCAAAGACCATGAGCTCGAGTTCAAATACTCGATGATGCTCCCCTCGTTCAAAGGCGCGTATTGCGTTGCCGACGTGGAGGGGCTATGCAATCCCCGCGGCTTCGTCTTCGTCGACGATCACCAGCGCAATCCCACGTACAAGAACATCTATTCGGCGGGCGTATGCATCGCCATTCCGCCGGTCGAGACCACCGCTGTTCCGACCGGGGCCCCCAAGACCGGCTACATGATCGAGTCCATGGTCACCGCCATCGTCCACAATATCGCCGACGACCTGCAGGGTCGGGAAGGCACGACCCTCGCCACATGGAATGCCATCTGCCTCGCGGACATGGGTGACACGGGCGCGGCGTTCGTCGCGCTGCCGCAGATTCCGCCACGCAACGTGGCCTGGTTCAAGAAGGGAAAGTGGGTCCACATGGCCAAAATTGCCTTCGAGAAGTATTTCATCCGCAAGATGAAAAAGGGGACGTCCGAGCCGATCTACGAGAAGTACATCCTCAAGATGCTCGGCATCGGTAAGCTCAAGTAACTCGTTGAAATTTAGGTCGTCGGCATCTATCTTCCCTAAGTGGACACTAACGTCCGGGAGGTTCGTTGTTTCCCCAGTGGTTTCGCGATCGAGACGAAACCCGCGCGGACCAACGTTGTCTCAATGCATTGCTGTGTTTTTTTGAGTGGTCGTTTATGAGACAGCGTCTTCTATCTCTCGTCATCCCGCTGGTACTGGTATTTCTCGCCGGGGCGGCCGGTGCCCAGTCCCAGGATGTTCCCGTTTCGGACCTGGTTTCGTCGCACCGGCAGCAGAAGACCACGATGGTCATAAACAAGGTTCTCGAGCGCTTCCACTACCGAAAGATTTCGCTCGACGACGATTTTGCGAGCCAGATCTTCGAGAACTATATCGAAGCGTTGGATCCGAACCGCTCCTTCTTCCTCAAGGGGGACGTCGATCGTTTCAAGCGCAAGGTCTACCGCCTGGACGACAATCTCAAGCGCGGCAAGCTGGATTCCGCCTTCGAGATCTTCCGTCTCTACCGACAACGGGTCGACGAGCGGGTGGACTATGCCGTGGCCCTGTTGGACAAGCGATTCGACTTCGATCGCCGGGAGGATTACCGGTTCGACCGCTCCGAGGCCCGCTGGGCAAAGAATACGGCGGAGTTGGACGAGATCTGGCACAAACGGGTGAAGAACGACTGGCTTGGCCTGCGTCTTGCGAAGAAGAGTGACGACAAGATCGTCGAGCTTCTGCGAGAGCGTTACGAAGGGCTCGCCCGGCGCATCCGTCAGTTCGATAGCGACGACGTGTTTCAGGCGTTCGTCAATGCCTACACCCAGAGCCTCGAGCCTCACACGAGCTACATGTCGCCCAGTACGTCGGAGAACTTCGACATCAGCATGCGGCTTTCCCTGGAGGGTATAGGTGCGGTGCTGCGCGGTGACAGCGAGTACACGGTCATCCAACGCACGATCGCGGGTGGGCCGGCGCGTCAGAGCGGCCAGATCCACAGCGGCGATCGTATCATCGGTGTCGCTCAAGGGCTGGATGGGGCGATGGAGGATGTGATCGGTTGGCGTCTGCAGGATGTCGTCGACAAGATCCGCGGACCGAAAGGGTCGGTCGTACGTCTGCAGATTCTGCCTAAGTCCGCCGGATCGGACGGGGTGCCGCGGGAGATCTCCCTGGTGCGCAACGAGATCAAGCTGGAGGATCAGGCCGCGAAGCGTTATGTCTTCGACGATTTGGACAATGCCCGCGGTGTGCGCATCGGCGTCATTGAGATCCCCGCCTTCTATCGGGACTTCAGGGCCGAGTCACAAGGAAAACGGGATTTTCGGAGCACGACGCGCGATGTTCGCCTCTTGCTTCGCGAGCTTGCGCGCGAAGCCGTGGACGGCATCGTCGTGGATCTACGCGGCAATGGCGGGGGTTCGCTGACAGAGGCTACCGCCCTGACCGGACTCTTCATCGATGAAGGTCCCGTGGTTCAGGTCAAGGACTCCTTCGGCAAGGTCGAGGTCGAGACCGACCCCAACCCCGGCGTCGTCTACACTGGTCCCCTTGCGGTACTGGTTGACCGCAACAGTGCATCCGCCTCGGAGATCTTTTCCGGCGCGATGCAGGACTACGGGCGCGGACTGGTCATCGGCGAGCCCACCTTCGGAAAGGGGACGGTGCAGACCCTGGTCGACCTCAACCGCTATGTCTCGGGGAACGATGATGACCTGGGGCGTTTGCGACTGACCATGGCGGAGTTCTTCCGTATCAGCGGCGGTAGTACGCAGCTACGCGGCGTGGTGCCGGATATCGAGTTCCCGACCGCCGACGACATCTCCGATCACGGCGAGCGGGCGCTGGATAACCCGCTGCCCTGGGCTCGCATCAGGCCGGCCGACTACGAGAAGACCTCTGTCGGCGAAGTCGATACACTCCGTCAGCGTTCCCGCGCCCGGGTCCTTCGCGATCCGGGGTTTGAGATGTTGAGCGCGCGCGAGGGGGTTCTTCGCGAGCTCGATGACCAGACCGTCGTTTCTCTGAGGGAGCGGGACCGTCGCGTCGAGTCCAAGCGCAGGGAGCGGGTGCTGAAGGACCAGCGCAACCAGTTTTTGCGCTCGCAGGGCGTTCGACCGGTGGACGAGGATGAGGATGACGTCGACGAGGCAGCGCTTGAGAAGCAGCAGGAAGTGATATCCCGCATCCAGGCCAGGGAGGCGGCGCGCATCCTGGCGGATTCCGTGCGCGTGGACGGCGCGAACCGACCCCGGGCCGTCATGAGCAACTGATCGCTGTCGGCTCTCGCCACCGGCGTCGATGGCGGGCGGTCGGACCGCGCGCATTTGCCCCAGCGCCCGGCTCCGGGCTTTGCGATTTGCTTCCGAGACCCCAATCGGGCATCGTTCTTCCTCCCGCGAACGGGATCTAGGTTGTGACCTCCCCTTATTCGATCTACGAGCAACGCCTTTCCGGCCTGGCCAGGGTTGGTGTGGGCGAGACCCTTCGGGGCAACCTGATCGGTCTCGAGAAGGAGGGTCTGCGTGTCTCGCCGAAGGGCACCGTCGCAGCGACACCCCATCCCGGGGCCTACGGGTCTGCGCTGACGCACCCGTACATAACGACGGACTTCTCCGAGGCCCTGCTCGAGATGGTGACGCCGGCGGTCGCGCGCAAGGAGGAGGCCCTGAGCTTTCTGCGTGACCTGCACGTCTTTGTATTTCGCCATCTGGACGACGAGCTCTTGTGGGCCACCAGCATGCCCTGTGTCCTGGAGGGCGCCCGTAGCATCCCGCTGGCGCAATACGGCTCATCCAACGCCGCGCAAATGAAGACCGTGTACCGGCGCGGCTTGGGCAACCGGTACGGGCGTGTCATGCAGGTGATCGCCGGCGTTCACTACAACTTTTCCTTCTCCGATGGCTTTTGGGCCCTCTACCGGGATCTGGAGGAGGATGGGGGAGAGGCGGGGACCTTTCGGTCGGAGTCCTACATGGCCTTGGTCCGCAATCTTCAGCGTTTCGGTTGGTTGATCCCCTATCTGTTCGGTGCCTCGCCGGCCGTCTGCAAATCCTTCGTGCAGGGGCAGCCGACGGATCTGCAGGAGCTCGACCGCCATACCTACTACTATCCGTACGCGACGTCTCTGCGGATGGGCGACATCGGTTACCAGAATCAGCAGACCGAGGGCACGGGCATGAAGGCGAGCTACGACAGCCTGGATGCCTACATCCGCAGTCTGACCTGGGCCATCGAGACGCCCTGTCCCCACTACGAGACCATAGGCATCAAGGTGGGCGAGCGTTTCGAGCAGCTCAATACAAACGTGTTGCAGATCGAGAACGAGTACTACAGTACCGTGCGCCCCAAGCAGCTGCCTGAATGGATGGAGAAGCCGACGCTGGCCCTGCGCCGTCGTGGCGTCCGTTACGTGGAGGTCCGCTCCCTTGACGTGAACGCCTTTCATCCCCTGGGTGTGGCCGAGGAGCAGCTCCATTTCATGGACGCCTTCTTGCTGTTCTGCCTGCTTGCGGACGGTCCCAAGATCAACCCGCGGGAGCGGCGGGCGATCGATCAGAATCAGGTGTTGGCCGCGCATCGTGGCAGGGATCCCATGCTGGAGCTCGAGCGGGACGCGCGCGGTGTTTCCCTGACTGCCTGGGCCGCAGAGCTGTTGGATGCGATGGAGCCAGCGGCCGAGCTGGTAGACGGCGGAAGCGGCGGCCCTTGCCACGACAGCCTGATACGGCAGCGGGAGAAGGTCCGCGATCCGGCGCTCACGCCCTCGGCGCGGATGCTGGCGGAGATGCGCGCGAACGGGGAGGGTTTCTCCGAGTTCGCGCGCCGCGTCTCGGATCAACACCGAGACTATTTTCACGGCCTGGCGCTGAGTCCCGAGCGGCAACGCTTCTTTGAGCGTCTCGCTCGGGAATCCCACGAGCGCCAGCGGGAGATCGAGGCGGGAGACCATGTGAGCTTTGACGAGTTCCTGGAGGGCTACTTCGCGCAACGCGACGCGGCCGTGACACACCGGAAGAAGGCGTAGCAAACCACGAAGGGCTCGAACAAACACCATCCAAGTTGAAATTCGCCGAAGCAACCCCACCCATACACGGTTATTCGAGTGCAGATTATCGAGGAACGACCATGCCCATCTACGAATACCGTTGCGAGAACTGCGGCCACGAGATGGACGCCCTGCAGAAGCTCAGCGATGCACCCCTGGTGGACTGCCCCCAGTGCGGCCAGCCGGCATTGAAGAAATTGATCTCCGCCGCCGGCTTCCGCCTCAAGGGGGGCGGCTGGTACGAGACCGACTTCAAGAGCGGAAAGAAGAAGAACCTGCATGAGAGCGGGGAGAAGAAGGCCGGGGCGGGCGCCGGGGACAAGAAGGAGAAGTCCGGGGGAGAGAAGAAAAAGAAGGCGGAATCCAAGCCGGGCGCGGCCTCCGCGGGCTGACCAGCCCTGCCCGTCGGCTTCGCTGCGCTTGCGCCGTCCGCTCCCGCTTATTATTCTTCGACTCTTTTTCCGGTCGCGTTCGGACGACGCCGGACCGGCCACGCACCAGCATCGGGGCTCTAGAGCATGCGCAGTCATTATTGCGGGGAACTGAACGGCAGTCACATCGACGAGGAGGTCGTGCTCTGCGGCTGGGTGCATCGGCGGCGCGATCACGGCGGCGTCATCTTCGTCGATCTGCGCGACCGGGACGGCTTGGTCCAGGTGGTGTTCGACCCGGATACGCCCGAGATCTTCAAGCTCGCGGAGCAGATCCGTAGCGAGTACGTGCTCAAGGTCACGGGTCGGGTGAGGCCGCGGCCCGAAGGGACGGTGAACAAGGATCTCCCGAGTGGCGAGATCGAGGTACTGGCCCTGGCGCTCGAGGTGCTCAACGCCTCGGACACCCCCCCCATCCAGCTCGATGAGCACGGCCGGGACGCCTCCGAGGAGATACGTCTGCGTTTTCGGTACGTGGACCTGCGGCGGCCCGAGATGCAGGAACGCCTGCGCGCCCGCAGCCGCATTACTCGGGCGCTGCGCAGCTTCCTCGACGACCAGGGCTTCCTGGACATCGAGACCCCCATCCTCACCAAGTCGACCCCCGAGGGGGCGCGGGACTACCTGGTGCCGAGCCGTACCCACCCCGGTCAGTTCTTCGCGCTGCCCCAATCACCGCAGCTGTTCAAGCAGCTCCTGATGATGTCGGGCATGGACCGCTACTACCAGGTCGCCCGATGCTTCCGCGACGAGGACCTGCGCGCCGATCGCCAGCCCGAGTTCACCCAGCTCGACGTGGAGGTCTCCTTCATGACGGAGGACGAGCTGATGGGCCTCATGGAAGAGATGATCCGCGTGCTGTTCCGACAGATCCGGGGCGAGGAGCTGCCCGATCCCTTTCCGCGCATCAGCTACACGGAGTCCATGCGCCGTTACGGGTCCGACCGTCCCGATCTGCGCGTGCCCCTGGAGCTGATCGACGTGGCCGACCTGATGAAGGAGGTGGATTTCAAGGTCTTCGCCGGACCCGCGAAGGACCCGGAGGGCCGCGTGGTGGCCCTGCGCCTGCCGAGGGGCGGCGAGCTCAGCCGCAAGGAGATCGACGAGTACACGAAGTTCGTCGGGATCTACGGCGCCAAGGGGCTGGCCTACATCAAGGTCAACGAGTGGTCGGCGAAGGGCCGAGAGGGGCTGCAGTCCCCCATCCTCAAGTTCCTGCCCGACGCGGCGGTGGACGGCATCATGGCCCGTACAGGCGCAGAGGACGGAGACCTGGTCTTTTTCGGCGCCGACAAGACGACCGTGGTCAACGAATCCCTGGGCGCCCTGCGCGTCAGACTCGGCGAGGACCGTGGTCTGATGGAAGAGGGTTGGCGGCCGCTCTGGGTCGTGGACTTCCCCATGTTCGAGCGCGATGATCACACCGGCCGCTGGGTTGCGCTCCATCATCCCTTCACCTCGCCCAAGGAGGCGCAGATTGACCTGCTGGACAGCGACCCGGGAGCCTGCGAGTCCCGCGCCTATGACATGGTCCTGAACGGCACGGAGATCGGCGGCGGCTCTGTCCGTATCCACCGCGAAGAGGTGCAGCGGCGCATCTTCAAGCTGCTCAACATCAGCGATGAGGAGGCCGATGACCGCTTCGGCTTCCTGCTGCAGGCACTGAAGTACGGCTGCCCACCCCACGGCGGCATCGCCTTCGGGCTCGACCGTCTGGTCATGCTCATGACCGGAGCGAGCTCTATTCGCGACGTCATGGCCTTCCCCAAGACCCAAACCGCAGCCTGCCCCCTCACCACCGCGCCGTCGGAAGTGGATCAGGCCCAGCTCAACGAGCTGGCGCTGCGCATTCGCCTGCGGGCCTGACCCATCAAGACCACCGCCCCGCCGCAGAGCGCAGCTCCCCCCCTGCCGCAGGCGGCGGGAATGGCGGGGCGGGGGAGCGGCGCCCTGGAAAAGAAAAGGAGCTACAAACGCCCGGAGTCGGTGCTGGTCGTGGTCTTCACAGCGCAGGGGGATTTTCTGCTCCTACGCCGTACCGAGCCGAGCACCTTCTGGCAGTCGGTAACCGGTAGTCTGAAACGCGGGGAGACCCCGCGCCGTGCCGCTCTGCGGGAGCTGTGGGAAGAGACGGGGATCTCCGACCGGGCCGCGCTTTTGGATCTGGGTCAGGTCGTCCGCTTCCCCATCCTGCCGGCCTGGCGCAAGCGCTATGCGCCTGGGGTCCACTACAACCGCGAGCACTGGTTTGCCCTGCCGCTGAAGCACAGACGGCTGATCCGCCGCAATCCCAAAGAGCATTCGGAGCACCGCTGGCTCCCCGCACACCGTGCGGCTGCAACGGCCACGTCCTGGACCAACCGGGATGCGATCCTGGCGCTCTCAGCTGTTGTTTGGAAGGCGTAAGGGGCGGCGAAGCAGAAAGCTCGAATACGCATAACAGCTGAAGTGGCATCGCGCCGAATCGATCCCACAGCGCCCTGCCGAATCCCATTGAGGCCCGCGGAATGCTCGT
>JAYEJW010000563.1:0-6500 GCA_034716535.1 Pseudomonadota bacterium | reverse complement strand
TTTCTGAGCAATCCCCATCCCACGCCGATCGAGGGACGTGAGTCTCCTCGATCTGTGCGGGATGCCCCCCTGCGTCTCACCGCAAATAGGTCGGCACACTCTCCCTGAGACAGCGTGGGACGTAACAATGGATCGATACGGAGTTGACGTGCCGGCCAGCTTTTCGCGCGCAGAACTGCCGGGTGCGACGGAGGGGGAACGGGGAAGAAATGTCGCCTGGGGGGTGGTCTTCAGTCCAGACATGGTGCTCTCCCTTGGTACGGCCGTGTCGATGATCGTGCTGGCGTTGTCGAAGTTTTTGAGGGATAGGCAAGGGATCCACGAGTCGTCGAGAGGCTGGTGGAAAAGCGGGTCACGGGACCGGATGGCAAGCGCCAGCATGTGCTGGTAGCGGAAGACGTGTTCATTGAGCCCGCCGCCGCTGAATCCTCCACCGAGATCGAGGCAAAGCTCGGTGTCAAGGATGGCGCCATCATTCGGTTCTCCACCACAGAGAAGCCAAAGGACTGACCAGGAGGCCTGATCGATGGCCAGGTGGGCGTTTCTGCTCGGACGCAATACCGGCAGTCTGCGTCACTGTTGGGCGCAAGACCACCAAGGCAGACTTGCGCGCTGCGATGTCCAGTTGATGCGCGAAGCGCTCGTAGCACATGGCTTCGAATGCGAGATCCCGCCTCGGCAATCCAGCCGCGGCGAGATCACAGACCGCCTCGACACGATCATCGAGCGGTGCAAGCAGGACGACACCTTCGTTTTCTACTTTGCGGGCCATAGCTGGGGCGAAGACGGCCTGCGGCTGGCCATCGGCGATCCGTTCACCAGGGTCTCCAACCTGTTGCCGGCTGATCATGTCGTCGATGCAGTACGTCACTGCGCAGCCCGTAGCAAGCTAGTCATTCTCGACAGTTGTGAGGCCGGGCAGGCGGCTGGCGCGGGCCTGTTCCCAGACCCGGCTGAGCACTTTCGGGTGCTGACGGCGACAGACGGCGCTCATGTGGCGGTCGAGCGTGAGGCGCTCGAAGCGGGAGTGTTCACATACCATCTTTGGCGGGCCCTGATGGAGCCACCATTGCGGACCACGGATGGCTCCGGCGTGCTGGACGAAAATGGCCATTTCGGGATCGAGCAGGTGTACCGTTGGCTGAAGAGGACCGTCCCCGCGTACCGGCAGGAGGGTGAGTTGCCGATTCCCGAGCCGCGCCTCTACGGCGGGGCGGGGATGCAGGTCTTTTTCGCCACAGACATCGACCCCTATCGCTACTCAGGATTCGCGCCGATCGATATCGCGCGACTGCGCCCTCTGATAAACCAAGTGCAGCTCAAGCAAGATGAGCTTGGGCAGCTCTTCGCCGACGTGGCCGCAGCCAGCGATCTAGCGGGCAGCAACTACGCGCAGCCGCCGCCCGATGTCCGCCAGGCTGGTATCGATGCCGCGATCGACTATCTTGTCGACGTCGGGAGGCGGCTGCGCGCGCGGGTCAAGGTACCGCTGCTGGAGTTCGTCGCGCGCCTGGCGCCGCGCGCGGCCAATCCCGACGATCTGCTCGCGTGGAACCGGCAGGTCGCTCAGACACTCAAGGACGAGGACTTCAGCCAGCGGGATGTCGAAGCGTTGATCGCTGGCCTCGGACAGACCGGTCGAGCCGACTGGGAGCAGCCCGCTGTTCCGACGTTCCTGCAGATTGCCTTGACCTCGGACGCGAACCGTGTGCGGTACAGGGTACAGGTGTGGCTCGTTGACGCACGGGGCGATGGGGACACGATCGCCGACGTGGACGCGGCGATCGCGATCGAGCGGCTTCCGGAGCTGATGGCTTCGGTGCTCGATCATCCGAATGTGAAGGATGCGCTCGCGCGCACGGATCGCTTCACGCTGGAGCTTTTTCTCGACGAGGATCTGCTGCGTACGGTCGACGTCGACGACTGGACACCGGGTATCGAGGACGGGGAGATGCCATTGAGCTACCACTACGAAGTGGTGTTGCGCCCTCGCGACCGCTATCCACCGTTCAACCGCTGGAAGCAGGGTTGGCCTTCCCGCTGGAATGGATGTCAAGCCTGTCGGGACAGCCAGCCAGCGGATCGCTGCGCGCGATGGATCCGCGACCCGGCCTCCACCAATTTCGGCAAACTACTCTTTAAGGGCCGCTGCCTGTTTATTCTCGAGACTCCACCGACGGGCCCTGACGACTTGGTGACGCCCCTGACCCAGGGGGTTGCGATGTTGCTCTGGCGCGATGGCGGCTGGTCCGACGAAGACCAAGAGCGATTGCACGAACATCTGGCCGGTTTTCGGCTCGGTGAGTTGCCTCGAGCCCTGCAGGCGCTGCGGGTCGAGCTCTGGGAGCCCCGTGCCAAGGAGTGCCTTCGTCTGATTTGGGACGTCCCGCAACGCACCCCGCTGTCCTGGAGGCGGGATGTCGGCAATTCCGGGCAGGTCATCAAGTTGAGCTCCCCCTTGTGAAACGAGGTCGCGACCTATGACCCAGAAGCGGCGCCCTGCGCCCGATCAAACCGCTTGGTGGATCTTCCGAGGTACGGGAGCGGAGAATCCCGATGAAACGCTTAGCGAGGAGGTCCAGAGCAAGCTCAGACCGGAGCATGGGCCGCCCTGGCGGCGCTTCGACAAGGCGTCCAAATGTAGACGCGGCGCCGGCTTTCAGGTCGAGACGCACGAAAAGGCCCGGTTAAACGCCGCCTTGGTGCTGCGGCGCCCCCTGCTGATCACTGGACCGCCGGGAACGGGCAAGACCTCTCTGACCTATGCCATCGCCCAGGAGCTTGGCCTGGGGCCGGTGCTGCGCTGGTCCATCACCAGCCGCACGACCTTGTGCGATGGGTTGTATCAGTACGATGCCATCGGTCGCCTTCAGGACACCCCGCGCTTTCCCGGCCTGTTGCAGGAGACAACAGGAGGCGAGGCAGTTCCCCCCGAGATGGTTCGGACGGAGCCTGCCGCTCCCGCGATCGAGAAATACTTGAAGCTTGGGCCGTTGGGCACCGCCTTCGCCGGGTTCCAGGACGATGTACGCAGGCCCTATCCGCGGGTGCTGCTGATCGACGAGATCGACAAGAGCGACATCGACCTGCCCAACGATCTGCTGCACATTTTCGAGGAAGGCTACTTCGAGATCCCAGAGCTGAAGCGCCACACCGACCGGCGGCACCGGATCGATACTGCCGATGGCTTGGGCCGAGTCGAGATCGTCGACGGTCGAGTCGAGTGCGCCACCTTTCCCTTCGTGGTCATGACGAGCAACGCCGAGCGCGAGTTTCCGCCAGCTTTTCTGCGCCGCTGCATCCAGCTTGAGATGCGCCGTCCCGATGAAGGCAAGCTGCGGCGCATCGTCGAGTCCAAGCTGCGCGACGAAGACCCGGACGCCTACGAGCGCCACAAGAAAGAGATCGACCAAGTGATACGAGCGTTCGTCGAGCACGGCAAGAATAAGGACCTGGCCACCGATCAGTTGCTGCATGCGGTGCTCTTGGTCATGAACGACATCGACCCGTTCGAGGGGGTACGGCCGCTCGACCAGGCGCGCGACAAGGACAGTCTGATCGAGGCCCTCTGGAGATCGCTTCGCGCCGACCAGGCTGCGGGCTGACGGGGCGTCGGCTCGCAACGGGAAAACGCCGTGCAGCGTCTCGACCCGATCATTCGTGCACTGAGCGCGGCCGGTCTCGACCCGACGCCCGAGGATCTCCTGGACGTGATCTGGCTGGCGGCCCGGATCGCCGCGACCGCCGAGGCTGTCGTCGAGACGCAGCCGCCTTCCGGCCCGGAGCGACCGGCTAGCGAGGAGAGGCAGGACGAGGCGGCGCCTAGGACGCCTGCCGCCGAGCCGATTGAGGAGCCACAGAAGCCCACTGAGGCACGGGAGCAAGAGGCCCGCCTCCATCGCTATCATCGGCCCTCGAAGCTGCCGCGCATCCGGGAAACAGCAGACCACCGCGCTTCGCCGTTCAGGGTGCCGGCGGTTCCACCCCTGCCGCAGGCGCTGGCGCTCGCCCGCGCCTTGCGGCCGCTGCGCCGTCGTATCGCCTCGCGGGTCGAGCGCATTCTCGACGAGGACTCGACCGTCGAGCGAATCGCCGACCAGGACATCTGGGCGCCGGTCTTCCAGCCAAAGCCCGAGCCCTGGCTCGAGCTGGCGCTGGTCGTCGACGCTGCCGATTCCATGGTGGTCTGGGAGCCCGCCATCACGGCGTTACAGGCTCTGTTGCAGCGTCTTGGCGCGTTTCGCACCCAGCGGACGTGGCGCCTTCAATATGATCGCAGTAAAGGCGGTACGAGTGTGCGGCTGATCGACGAGACCCAGGCGCGCGCTCGCCCGGACCCCTTTTCCGGCACGTCGGGGGCACACCGGGTCATCTTGGTGCTCAGCGACTGTGTTGCTCATTACTGGGGGGGAGATCGGGCGCTCTACGAGGTGCTTGATCGATGGGGCTCGCGTTACCCGATGGCCCTGGTGCAGATGCTGCCGCAGCGCATGTGGTCGGCGAGCGCGTTGGCCGAAACACCCGTAATCAATCTCAGCGCCGCGGAGCCCGGGCGCGCAAATTACCGTCTGACGTGTCTGGAGGGTTCGTTGCCCAGCGGCGCGCTCAAGCTCCCCGTCCTGACACTCGACCCCCACGACTTTGGCACCTGGGCGGCACTGATTACTGGTCGCGCGGAAACTTGGTGCACCGGCCTTGCTTTCCGCGCTCGCCGAGCACAAGCGGCGACGGTCGATGCCGACAGGCAGCAACGGCCAGACGATCGGCTGATCGCTTTTCGCTCCCTGGCTTCCCCTGAGGCAAGGAGGTTGGCCCAGCTGTTCTCGGTCTTGCCCTTGACCCTGCCTGTCATGCGCCTCGCGCAACAGGTCCTACTGCCCGAGTCGCGCTTGACCCACCTGGCGGAAGTGTTTCTCGGCGGGTTGCTGAGGCGCGTCGATCAAGAGGATCGGCCGAGCGGGGCGCCGGAAGCCGATCCCCTCAAGATCCCCTTCGATTTCCACGACGAGATCCGCGAGACCCTGCTCGAGGATCTCCCGAACTCCGAAGTCGAGTGGGTCAATGCCAGCATGGCCGCGGCGGTGGAGCATCGGCTCGGACAGGTCGGCGACTTTCTCGCCTTGCTGGCAGACCCCGGAGCCGAGGGGCGCTACCGCTTGGACAGCCGCAGCCTGCCCTTCGCCCGGGTGAGACTGAAGGTGCTTCGGCGGCTGGGCGGGACCTATTCGGAGCTGGCCGACCGCTTGTCGGGCGACATTGGAGAGATCGAGCAGGACCTGGCCGACCGACTGTCCGGCGAGATCGAGCGGGAGCTTGGCCCTGGGCCGAAGCGTTTCCGTGACCCGTTCATCGATGGCTCGGCATTAGGCCCCGCGATGATCTGGCTCCCCGGCGGGACCTTCCGTATGGGCGACGGCCAGGGCATCGGCCAGGTGCGGGAGCGCCCGGTGCATGAGGTGACCCTGAGCCAGTTCGGGGCCGGCAAATATCCGCTCACGGTCGGAGAGTTCCGTCGCTTCGTGGAGGCCACCGGCTACAAGACGGAGGCGGAGCGGGGAGGCGGCGCCTGGGTATGGAACAGGGGCGAGGCAGCGGAAAGGGAGGACGCGAGCTGGCGCAAGCCGTACATGGAGCAGGATGACAGCCATCCCGTGGTCTGTATCAGCTGGAACGACGCCAATGCCTACTGCGAGTGGCTGAGCAAAGAGACGGGGCAGGCCTATGGACTGTTGACCGAGGCCCAGTGGGAGTACGCCTGCCGGGGGGGACGCGAGTCAGCCTACTGCTTCGGCGACGACGAGAAAGACCTGGAATCCTATGCGTGGTTTGGGGACAGCTCCGCGTCGGGTTCCACCCATGCAGTGGGCAAGAAGAACCCCAACGCCTGGCAGCTCCACGACATGCACGGGAACGTATGGGAATGGTGTAGGGACTGGTTTTCCGAGGACTACTACCAGCAGCTCGCGAACAGCGCTGTAGCGAGCGCGAGGGATACTGCAGTAGACGCAAGCAGCACTGCCAGTAGCGCGAGCAGAGATCCGAGTGGCCCCGAGTCGGGCTCCAGCCGGGTCGTCCGCGGCGGCTCGTGGCTCGCCGTCGCCGGCCGCTGCCGGTCGGCCTACCGCGTCAGGAACGACCCCGGCCGCCGCTACAGCAACCTCGGCTTCCGCCTCTCGAGGACTGGCCCTCCTCACTCTTACCCTTTTACCCGTGGCCCCGCCCAGTACGAAGGCCCGCCGCCGCCCGGCATCTGCGACCGGCTGCGCGATGGAACCAAAGGCCCGCCCATGGTCTGGCTCCCGGGCGGGAGCTTTGTCATGGGGCAGGACGACAGCTCCTACGGCGACGAGAAGCCCGCCCATGCGGTGC
Source organism: Pseudomonadota bacterium (assembly GCA_034716535.1). GTDB lineage: Bacteria > Pseudomonadota > Gammaproteobacteria > Chromatiales > Chromatiaceae > JAYEJW01. Next base: position 131 of record JAYEJW010000563.1, on the reverse strand, counting down.
AGGTGTGTTGTCTCTCTCTTTAATCCGAAAACCGCGGTTCGATTCATCCCGGATTATCGCGTTCCGGAGTTGTTGAGAAACCAGCAGATTCCGGTACACCCACTGACGCATTCCCGCGAGACGACAACGCC
>JAYEJW010000562.1:0-6501 GCA_034716535.1 Pseudomonadota bacterium | reverse complement strand
CTGGAGTTGATCGAGTCCGGGAATCCGGACTGGAGGGATCTCTGGGATGGCTTTTCGGCAGGTGATTAGCTGTTGTGGTTCAATGCCTGGCCTCGATGATCTCCGAGGGGTCGCCGTCCGTGGCGGCTGGGTCCCGGGGTCCCACCCGGGGCGACGGGGCGGCTGGTTTTTTGCGCGGCATGAGTTCTACTTTGTCACATGCTGAAATTTCTGCCGTCATTCCCGCATGGAAGCGGGAATCCAGTTGCCATGGATGGCACTGCAAGTGCGTCAAAACGTTGCCGGCTCGCCCACCCCCGGATCGAGTCCGGGGCAGGTTCTGGCGACTAGGTCCCGGGGTCCCACCCGGGACGACCGGGCCGCCGTCATTCCCGCAAGGAAGCGGGAATCCAGTTGCCATGGATGGCATTGCACGTGTGTCAAAACGTTGCCGGCTCGCCTTCTCACGGATCGAGTCCGGGCCAGGCTCTGGGCAACTGGATCCCGGGGTCCCACCCGGGGCGCCGGGGCCGCTGGGTTTTTGCGCGGCATGAGTTTTACTTTGCCACCTTGAAGTTCCCACCGTCATTCCCGCAAGGAAGCGGGAATCCAGTTGCCATGGATGGCACTTCAAGTGTGTCATAACTTTGCCGGTTCGCCGTCCCCCGGATCGGGTCCGGGGCAGGCTCTGGCATCTGGATCCCGGGGTCCCACCCGGGACAACGGGGCCTCTGAGCAGTTACATTTCTGTCCCGTCTACCGGCCTTTGCGGGAAAGAAACTAGGTGGACTGGGCAGACGCGCGGCGCCGCAATGGCTTCGCTCGGCGGAAGGAGGCCGGCTCTTCAGGGGGGGCGGGCTCGAAGTGGTGCATGTGCTCCCACACGGGTTGCCGGTCCCAGGGGACGGGGTGCGGGCTGAAGAAGGCCTCCTCGAGCATGAGGACTTGGCCGCGCAGGGGCTCCGGACAGCGCTGGGCCAGGCGGGCAAGGTTGCTCGGGATGTTCTCGGGCAGGACCAGATGCGCCCAGGCCAGGAGGGCCTCGCGGGCGGTCGCGGCGTTTCCCGACTCGTAAGCGGCGCGGATGGCGGCGATCGCCTGTTCTAGTGGATCCTCCTGCTCCGGTTCCGAGAGGATCTCGGCTTGGGCGGGTGCTGCCGCAGGTATTCTCCGGCGCTTGCTCCGCCACCAGCCGACCATGGTCGCAAGCCAGATCAGGACGAGCGCAAAGGCGATCCAGATCCAGCGATTGGGCTCGCTCGATTCCGTCCGCCTCGGCTGGGTGTCCGTTGCCTTCGGGAATGATGTCTCCTCTGACGCGGCGGCATCGTTTGGCGCAGCCCAAAGCCCTGTGGCCGCAGCGGCGGCCGGGGGTGCGAGAGCGCGCGCGGCAATTCCGGCGGCGCTGACCACGAGATCGCGCGCCGGGAGCATGGCCTGTTCCCAGCGCTTGGTCTTGGTGTTCCACCAGTCGAAGCTGAGGGGCGGGAGGCGGTAATGTCCCGGCTCCTGGGCCGTGAGGGTGACGAGCTCCTGGCGCGTGCCGATCACCCCTTCGGGTTTACGTTCGTCCCAGAGTCGCGGCGGCCTGCGTCCCTTGGCGAGCTGATACGGGGCCTCGACCGCCAGCTTGGGCAACTGGGCGGCCTGAACACCGTCCACCCGCAGGCTGATCCGCCGCTCGATGGGCTCGCCCGAACCGACCCGATAGGTCTCGGGACCCGACTCGGTCAGGGTCACACCGCGGGCCGGCAGCCAGCCGCCCGATCCCTTACCGCCGGCCGGCGGCGATACCTTGACGCTGAGGGGCTGGGACCGGACCCGCACCGGCCGCTCCGGCGGCGGGTAAGCATCGGCAGCCGTGTCTCGAACCCAGCCTTCGAACAGCAGGGGCTCGATCTCCAACTGGCCGCTCTGCTGCGGAAAGAGGGCATAACGGCGCTCGTAGACGCTGTAGGTTTGATCTCCGCGGCGGGACTCGTAGCGGTCTTCGCCAAGAGGGAGGATCTCGGCGTGAGAGAGCTGCGGATCGTGCAGCCGTGGACGGCTGACGGGGGCATTCATGAAGACCTTGGCGGTCAATACGATCTGTTGCTGTACGCGCACGTCGGCGGGCTCCACGGAGGCCTCGACGAGGACCTCGGTGATCGCCTGCGGCCCATCGCTTGCGGGCCGCTCGGGTATGGCCTGCGGTATGGCCTGCATACCGACGCTTGCGGGCCCCCGGGTGATCGCTTGCGTGCCGCCGCTTGCGGGCGCCTCGGTTACCCACAGCCGCAACGGCTCGGTGAGGGCGTCACCGACGGGGATCGGGGGGATCTGAAGCTCCCCGGCCCGCCGGGGCAGCAGGGTGAATGTCAGGCTGTAGCGCTCGGAGCGACGACCATTGATGACCGATCGGCTCCTCTGGGAGCGGCGGTCGATGATCTCGAAATCGTTTGCCAGCACGGAGAGATCCGGGGAGGCGGCTGTCTCGCCCTTGACCTCCAGCACGAGCCTGAAGCTCTGGTCGGAGGCGACCGAATCGGTGTCGATGCGGGCGCTGGCCTCCGTGGCGAGCGCGTAATGTGGGGTCCAGAGCAGCAGCCCCGCCACCACCAGAATCAGCAAAGAGCGGGCTTGTGCGGATGACGCAGAAAACAAAGGGGAACAGTGTGAACGTCGCATGGCTTTCGAGATGCGTGTGCCTTGTATTTTAGCCCGCTCTAATAGACAAAACCCTAGTATTTTGGTTCATATTACCGCGTCGCGCCGGACATGCCGGAGCGTGGTAAGCTCTCGGCGCATGGCCGACGACAAGCCGGAAAGAACCATTCCAAGAGCCGTACCATCCACCGGTACGCCGGTCGCCATCAAACGACGCCCGGAGCCGCCGGCGGCGGATGCGCTGCCCGATGACCTTCATCCCCTGTTGCGCCGTCTCTACGGTGCGCGCGGGGTACGCACGGAGAGCGGCTGCACTCTGTCGCTGAAGGCTCTGCACGGCGCCCATGCCCTCAAGGATATCGCACGGGCGGTCGATTTGCTGGCCGAGCATGTTCGCGGCGCCGGCTCGATCCTTGTGGTGGGGGACTACGATGCCGACGGGGCCACGGGCAGTGCGCTCGCGGTGCGCGGCCTCCGGTCCATGGGCGCGGAAAAGGTCTCCTACCTGGTGCCGAGCCGTTTCGCCTTCGGCTACGGTCTGAGCCCGGAGGTGGTGGACGCGGCGGCACCGGGGCGACCGGATCTGATCCTTACCGTCGACAACGGCATCGCGAGTGTGGCGGGGGTGAGCCGCGCGAACGAGCTCGGCATCTCGGTCATCGTCACCGATCACCATCTACCCGGAGACGAGCTCCCCGACGCGGCCGCCATCGTCAATCCCAATCAGCGGGGCGATGAGTTTCCGAGCAAGCACCTGGCCGGCGTCGGCGTGGTCTTCTACCTGCTCGCGGCTCTACGCACAGAACTGCGGAGACAAGGCTGGTTCGGCCCCACCCGCCCGGTGCCCAATCTGGCGGAGCTCCTCGACCTCGTTGCCCTCGGCACCGTCGCGGACGTGGTCGCCCTGGACGAGAACAACCGCATCCTGGTGGAGCAGGGCCTGCGCCGCATCCGTTCCGGGCACTGTTGCCCCGGGGTGACGGCCCTGTTGGAGGTGGCGGGGCGAGATCCCGCGCAGGCTACGGCGCGCGACCTTGGCTTTTCGGCGGGGCCGCGGCTCAATGCCGCCGGGCGGCTGGAGGACATGTCCCTGGGGGTGGAGTGCCTGCTGACGGACGACCCCGCGCGGGCCGCGGCCATCGCCCGGCAGCTGGACGGCCTCAACCGCCGGCGCCGCGAGATCGAGGGCGAGATGAAGGAGCGTGCGGAGGCCATGCTCGATGCCTTGCGCCTGGACGGACAGGGCCTGCCGCCGGCCCTTTGCCTGTTCGAGGAGGGTTGGCACCAGGGGGTGATCGGAATCCTGGCGGCACGCATCCGCGAGCGCTACCACCGGCCGGTGATCGCCTTTGCCGAGGCGGACGGCGGGCTGTTGCGGGGCTCGGCCCGTTCCATCGACGGTCTGCACATGCGGGACCTCATCGACGCCGTGGACAAGCGCAATCCAGGCCTTATCGACCGCTTCGGGGGTCACGCCATGGCCGCGGGGATCACCCTGCAGGCAGGGGCGCTGGAGGACTTTCGGGACGCCGTCGTCGCGGAGGCGCGTCGCGAGCTGGGCGATCAACCGCCCACCCCGGAGATCCTCTCCGACGGCGAGCTGCCGCCGGATGCCCTGGATCTGTCCACCGCGCAGGTGCTGCGCGGCGCGGGTCCCTGGGGCAAGGGGTTTCCGGAGCCCCTGTTCGACGGCCTGTTTCAGGTCGTCGATACCCGGGTGGTGGGCGATCGGCACCTGCGGTTGCGGCTGCGTGCGCCCGGCGGCGGCCTGATCGACGCCATCGGCTTTCGTCTCGCGGAGCAGGCCCGGACCGCTGCACCGAGCGTCCATCTTGCCTATCGCCTGGATGTCAACGAATACCGGGGGATCAGGTCCCCCCAGCTGATCGTAGAGCACTTGCAGTGGACGAGCTGAACGATCCCGGAGAAGACTTCCAACCCGAGCAGAGCAAGAGCGAGATCAAGCGCGAGCTTCTGGCCCTGCACGATCTCGCCGAGCGCATGATCGCCCTGCCGAGGGCGGAGCTGGAACGCCTCGATCTGAGCGATGCGGCTTGGGCCGCGCTCGACGAGACACCCCGTATCAAGGATCTGCGCGCGCGGCGGCGACACGTCAAGCGGATCGCAAAGCTGCTCGCCCGCGAGGACGCCACGGCGGTGCGGTCGCTGATCGGGGAGAAGGCGGAGTTGGCGCAGCAGGCTGCGGCGAGGCATCATCGCGTCGAGCGCTGGCGCGAGCGCCTTATTGCGGAGGGGGATCAGGCGCTGACCGAGCTCCTGAATCAGTTTCCCGGCGCCGACCGCCAACAACTGCGACAGCTGGTGCGTGCGGCGCAGCGGGATCGGGAGAAGGGCAGGCCCGATGCGCAGCGCAAGCTTTTTCGCTTCTTGCGCGGCTTGCTTGACGACGCCGACGCGTGAAAATGTTCTTTCAACCTTCACGCGATTGGCGTTGATCCCCGCGCGATCTACCCTATACTGCGATGCGGTGCAGCACCACGTAATGGGCTGAGAATGAGAACGAACCGACCTGTCTTTCTCGACCTGTGGCGGATCAAGCTCCCCGTTACGGGCGTGGTTTCGATCCTTCACCGCGTCAGCGGAGTGCTGCTCGTTCTCAGCATTCCCTATGCGGTCTATCTCTTCGACCTTTCCCTGACCGGTCCGGAGGGTTTTGCCGCGGCCTCGGTCGCACTGAGTACGGGGTTCGCCCGTCTTGTGCTGTTGGTGCTGGCCTGGTCTCTGGTCCACCACCTGTTCGCGGGAATCCGTTTCCTGCTGTTGGACCTGGGTGTCGGACTCGATCGGCCGGTCGCGCGCAAGAGCGCCTTGACCGCGATCTCGGCGGCGGTGGCCGTCGTTCTGATTGGCGGAGGAATGCTGCTATGAGCCGCAAGGCCTCGGGACTCAAGGCCTGGGTCGTCCAGCGCGCCACTGCGATCTATCTGGCGCTGTTCAGCCTTTATCTCGTGCTGCACTTTCTCTTCGCCCCTCCCGCGGATTACGAGGCCTGGCGGGGGTGGGTCACGCGACCATGGGTGAGCCTGGGGTTGTTGATCTTCGTTCCCTCCCTCCTGGCTCACGCCTGGGTGGGAATCCGCGACGTGCTGCTCGACTATGTCAGGCCGATCGGCCTGCGCGTCACCATCCTGACCCTGTTTGCTTTCGTCTTTATCGCCTCCGGCCTCTGGGCCCTGCAGGCCCTCATGCTCGCCAGGATGGCGTGACCGCTCATGAACATCGCCAAGAGACACTTCGATTCCCTGATCCTGGGTGCCGGCGGTGCCGGTCTCAACGCGGCGCTGCGGCTCTCTGGGGCGGATGCCCGGGTGGCCGTCGTCTCCAAGGTCTTTCCGACCCGCTCGCACACCGTGGCCGCCCAGGGGGGCGTAAACGCGGCCCTGGCCAACGTGTATCCGGACAACTGGCACTGGCACATGTTCGACACGGTGAAGGGCTCCGACTACCTGGGAGACCAGGATGCCATCGAGTACATGTGCCGTGAGGCCGTCCCCACGGTCTACGAGCTGGAGCATGCGGGTGTCCCTTTCTCGCGCCTGGACACCGGCAGGATCTATCAGCGCGCCTTCGGCGGTCAGAGTCAGAACTTCGGCGGCGATCAGGCGGCGAGGACCTGCGCCGCGGCCGACCGCACCGGGCATGCGATCCTGCACACCCTCTATCAGCAGAACCTGCGTGCGCGCACGCACTTCTTCGATGAGTTCTTTGCGATTGACCTGCTGCGGGACGATGAGGGTTACATCCTTGGCGCCCTGGTGCTGGAGATCGAGACCGGCGAGCCCCTGATCATCGAGGCCAAGACCACCCTGCTTGCCACCGGCGGCTACGGGCAGGTGTTTCGTACCAGCACCAACG
>JAYEJW010000561.1:0-56066 GCA_034716535.1 Pseudomonadota bacterium | reverse complement strand
CCTACATCGGCATAGTAGCCGCGATGAGGCCGATGTAGGTGATTGGATTTCCTATTCGTCGGCGTCTGTCCTTAACTCAACTCAGATAATTTCGGACTGTTGAATCTTAATTCTCAGTCAAATGCAGTGTAATCGATAAATCCGGTGCAATGGATGCAAAGGAAAAGGTCGGTTGTGCTCCAACATGCCGACGACCATAGTGATCGATAATCCCCACGGAGATGCAACGGAGTTATCCCTATGAACCTCCTTTTTACGTTCAATCGCGTATCCCTGCTGGCCCTGATCCTCGCCCTGTTCAGCACTTTGGCATCGGCACGCGATCTGGACGAGGTTCGCGCTTCGGGTGTACTGAGGCACCTCGGCATTCCCTACGCCAACTTCGTCACTGGCGGCGGCGACGGGCTGGATGTGGAGCTGATGCAGGCCTTCGCCGCACACCTGGAAGTACGCTACGAGTACGTGCCCACCGAATGGACCCGAGTGTTCGGCGACCTCAATGGGCAGCATGCGAAGAGGGGGGCGGACGGCAACGCCGAGTTGCTGAACTCGACACCGGTGAAGGGAGACCTGGTCGCGAACGGCATGACCATGCTGGATTGGCGCCGCGAATTGGTGGACTTCTCCACGCCCACCTTTCCGAGCGGAGTCTGGTTGATGGCTCGGGCCGATTCGCTGCTGGAGCCCATTCGGCCTACAGGTACCCGAGAAGGCGACATCGGCCTGGTCAAGACCAACATGCGCAACCTCAGCGTTCTGGCGCTGGAGAGCACCTGTCTTGACCCGGCCTTGTACAAGGTCGCCGAGACCGGTGCCGATGTTCGCCTGCTCGGCGAAGGGCGCAAGCTCAACGAGATGGCACCGGCTATCATTGTCCAGAGTCTCGCAGAGAGCACATTGCTGGACGTACCGGATGCCCTGATTGCCCTGGAGAAATGGCCGGGCGAGATCAAGGTCATCGGACCGGTTTCCGGCGAGCAAGAGATGGCGGTGGCGTTTTCCAAGGATTCGCCCAAGTTGCGCGCCGCGTTCAACGCCTGGTTCGAACAATTCAAAAAAGACGGTCGCTACATCGAATTGGTTGAAAAATACTACCCGGCGGTGTTTCTGTATTTCCCGGACTTCTTCTCCACTTGAGCCTGGCCGCGAATGACTGGGGCCGGCAGTCTGCGGAAATCGAGAAGCCTGTTGCCGATGGCGGCAGGCGCACTGCTGGTCGCCTATGTGCTCCTACTGCTGGCACTGACCTACTTCGAGCAGCAGGCCCGGGTCGATGCCGACGCGGAACAGGTCCGCCTCGGGCTGGAAAAGCGGGCCTCCGCGCTTTCCTACTTTTTCAGCGTCAGGCGCGACGATCTCCGGGCGTTGGTGGAAAACCGATCGATCACGACTTTCTTCTCCAATCGCGATCTGGGTATGTCCATGGAATACGGCCTTGGAGCGAGCCTCGTGAAGGTGCGCCAGGCCTTCGATCGATTGGTGGACCAGCGACGCATCGCCGGCGAGCCCGTCTATCTGCGCATCCTGCTGCGTGAGCCCGATGGCAATATCCTGATCGACACGAAGCCTCGCAAGGACCTGGGCCTGGGCGAGGACTTAGTGCTCGACCCCGACGCCAGCAGCATTCTGGCGCAGGGCAGCCCATCGCCGACCCGGGTACTGGTTGCCGTGCCGCTGAACTATAAGGGGCGGCTGGCGGGGCATCTGCTGGCCTGGGTAAATTTGGACCTGGCCCAACACCATTTGATCGCGGCGGATAGGGATCAATCGGGTGGACGCCTGTTGTTGCATGTCGCCGATACTCCGCTGCCCGAGGGTGCGTTCGTTCCGGATACGGCGGAGACCAACGGCGTCTGGCCGCTGCCCAGCGGAGGCTTTGCCGCCAGGGTTACGGTTGCCGATACGCCTTTCGAGCTTCTCGGCAGCTTTCCGCCCAGCGGCCTCAGCCGCTTTCTGTCGCCGCGCTGGGTCACCACCTCCCTTTTGATTCTGGCCATCCTGATCCTAGCCGGTGTATGGGTCGCGCTACGTATGCGTACGGACAATCTGATGTTGCGCGTTCGCTTCGAGGAATCGGGACGCCAGCAGAAAGTTCTCAACCGCAAGAATCAGGAGCTCGAGCTGGAGATTGTGCAGCGCAGGGAGTCCGAGCGGGAGCTCTTACAGGCGCGCGAGGAGGCGGAAGCGGCTTCTCAGTCGAAGAGCGAGTTTCTTGCCACAATGAGCCACGAGATCCGCACCCCCTTGAACGGGGTACTCGGCATGACGCAGGTGCTCGAGGCAACGGAGCTGGATCCGGAACAGGTGCAATACGTCGAAGTGATTAACGACTCCGGCAGGGCGCTGCTCGGCGTTATCAACGACATCCTAGATTTTTCCAAGATCGAGGCGGGACGCATGACGCTGGATCCCATGGTTTTCGATCTGAAAGCTTGCGCCAAGGACGTCATGCACCTGTTCGCCGGCAAGGCATCGGAAAAGGGCTTGTTCCTTCGCCTGGACTATGTGCCGGACTGCCCCCAGCGGTTCGTTGGGGACGCCGGTCGCGTCCGCCAGATCCTTCTCAATCTCGTCGGAAACGCCATCAAGTTTTCCGAGTGCGGTCATGTCGGCATTGCCATCAGGAGAACATCCGGCAATGCCGAAAGGGCCGGTTTGCGCATCGAGGTCAACGATACCGGCATCGGCATTCCCGGCGACCGGCAGGGGAAGCTGTTCCAAGCCTTCACTCAGGTGGATGGAGCCACCACCCGACAGTTCGGCGGAACCGGACTGGGACTCGTTATCTGCAAGAAGCTCGTGGAGCTCATGGGGGGGGACATCGATTTCCACAGCGTCCCGGACAAAGGCTCCCAATTCTGGTTCGATTTGGAGCTGCCCATTGCCGCCGAGCCCCGGCCGCAGCCACCGCAGGCTTCCGCGCAGAGCGCGCGCGAGGAGAAAACGAAAGATCGTTTCTCCGGGCACATTCTGCTCGCCGAGGACGTTTTGCCCAACCGGCTCGTGGCAGGTGCGATTTTGAAGAAGTGCGGGCTCGAAGTGGACTATGCCCGGGACGGCATCGACGCCGTCGAAAAGTGGAAAAATGGCCGCTACGACCTGATTCTTATGGACTGCCACATGCCGGAAATGGATGGTTATCAAGCCACGCGGGCAATCCGCGAGTCCGAGACGGCCGGTCACATACCGGTGATCGCGCTCACCGCCGACGCCTTCGAAGACAATCGCGAGCGTTGTCTGGAGGCCGGCATGGACGACTTCGTATCCAAGCCGTTCGAGACCAGACAACTGTGCGTCGCGATTGAAAAGTGGCTGCCGCCCGCGCGGTAGCGGCCGGCGTCATCCCCTGGCCGGAAAGCGGCTGAACACCTTCAGCAGGTGTTTCTTGCGGATGGGTTTGCTGACGTGCAGGTCGCACGGCGCGGTAACAAGGCCGGCAACACCAGGAGGGTGCTCACCAGGGTGAGGAGCACACCGAGGGTCAGCAATTCCCCCATGCTGGCGGTCCCTGGGTGTGGGGAGAGGGCCAGATTTCCAAAGCCGGCCGCCGTGGTCAGGGTGCTGAAGAAGACCGCTCGGGCCGTGCTCGTGCGCAAGGGGTGGTCACCCGAGGGTAGGCCGCGGCGGAGGCGATGGACCATGTGTACACCGCTGTCCACGCCGATCCCGAGCAACAGGGGGATCGCGATGATGTTGGCAAAGTTGAAGGGGATTCCGAACAGGACCGTTCCGGCCCCGGTGAGCAGGCCCGCCAGCAACAGGGGCGCGAGCACAGCCAGGCTCCAGGGGACACTGCGCAGCACCACCAAGAGGATGGCGCCTATCCCGACCAGGGCCCAGATCAGGGCTTGCTTGAAGGCCAGGACCACCGCGTCACCCGCTCCCTGATTCATGACGGGGGGGCCGGTTGCCGCAGGTTCCAGATCGCGCACCGCCGACACGAACCGTGCGAGCGTCTGGGGATCGGTCAGGTCGCCCCGGGCGAGCACCTGGACCAGGTAGACCCCGTCCGGGCTGACCCAGCGTCCCGCCAGCTCTCGGGGCAGCCTCTCCCGGCTCACGGTTTCGGCCTGCAGGGCTTGATTCAGGCTCCGCAGACTCGAGGGCAAGGTGGAAAGGAGGCTCGATTCCAGGGACTCGAGGGCCCGCCGCCGCTCAGCGGGCGGTGCTGTCATCGAGCGCCGGTGCATGTCCTCCAGGGCGGCCGTGGCCGAAGCCAAGCTTGTGGAGAAGGCGGGCTCTGCGTTCCCCTCGGCGAGGCGGGCGTCGAACGCCTCCCTCAGGCCTTCCATGGCGGCCAGCGTCTCATCGGGGGCGTGCTCCTGTTTGCGAATCTGCCCAGGGTCCAGCCCGGGTCCGAGCACGAAGGCAAGGTCTTCGATGATGGCTAGCTTTTCCTCTTGCTGACCGGGCACGAGGTCGAAGACGGTGATCGCCTTGTCGACCGGCGCCAGGGCGGCCAACCGTTCGGCCAGAGCCTGGGCAGCATCGGCATCCTCGGCGAGCGCGACAATATTCCAGTACCCATTGTCCTTCTCGGCGAAGAGCGCGTTGAGGGCGGCGACCGATTCGCTGGCGGGATCGCGCAGATTGAGCGGATTCCTGTCGAAACCCATCTCCGGGATGCACGCCAGCGCCGCGGCGGTAACCAGCAGGGTCCCCAACCGCACCCTGCGGCGGTGGTGAAGGGGGACATCCAGCAAGGCCGAGAAGATCCAGGGTGTCTCTCGCGACCGCTTTGCCTCCCGGGCCGTGCCGGGAACAAGGCAGAGCAGGGCCGGCAGAACCGTCAGACTCGAGAGCAATGAGATGAACATGGAGGTTCCGGCGATCAGACCGAGCTCCGAAACGCCGGCGTAGGCGGTGGGGACGAAGGCGTAAAAGCCGATTGCCGTCGTGACCGCGCAGAGGGCGAAGGCACCGCTCAGGTCCAGCGTCGTCCCCCTGAGGGCCCGCGCCGGGTCGGCGCCCCCTGAGCGCAGTTCCTCGAAGCGCAGGATGAAGTGGATCGCATAATCCACACCGAGGCCGACATACAAGACCACGAAGGCGATCGAGATCAGGTTCAGGCGTCCCACCGTGATAGCGGCGAATGCCGCTGTCAGGCTCAGGCCCACGAGGAGGGTGATCAGGGTGACGACCGCAAGCCGCGCGGAACCCAGTCCCATGTACAGGAGGCCGCTGACGAGAAGCAGGGCCAGGACGCCGACGACCTCCATGCCTCGGATGACGGTGCGCAGCTCGTCATAGGCGAGCGCAACCTCGCCGGTTACGCGCAGGTGCACGCCTGAGTGACCGTCGAAACCGAGCTCGGCTCCCAGCTCCCGCAGACGCTCCACCGCGGGTGCACGTGCGCCGAGCCGGCCATAGTCCAGGCGCGGTTTTACGATGAGGAACTCCCGATTCGCATCGGACTTCGGCGTCTCGCCGCGCATGACCTGTTCCCAGGACAGCCGGTAGGGCTGCCCCCCGCGCTGTGCGGCAACGGCCCGACCGAGCCCGTCGAGGATGGGAGTGAGCTCCCCCTGTCGGTCGCTTTCCAGCGACTCGACCGCCTCGGCAAGGACGGCGAAGAGTCCATCCAGGCTCATGTCCGCGCTGAGGCGTGCGAGCAGCGGCTGGGCCTCGGTGAGCTGGTCCGCCAGGGAGGCGAGCTCCTCCGGCCCATAGAAGAGCAGTCCGTTGCGCGCGAAAAAGTCTCCACCGCGGGGCCGAAACACCGATTCGTAGAGGGTCGATTCGCGCTCGACTCGGCTTGCGAGTCGATCGGCGGCTTCGCGGGCACGCTCCGGCGTGTCGGCCTCCAGGACCAACAACAGGGTATCGTCGTAGTCGGGAAACAGGCGCTCGAAACGCCGTTGTGCGATCAGAAACGGCAGGTCCGGAGAAAGCAGATCCGCCGTATCGGTGTTGACGCCCAGATTCCGCGCCGCGTAGTGAGCCGAGAGAGCAGCCAGAGCGGCTGCACCGATCAGCACCCAGACAGGCGCCCTGCAAACCGCGGCAACCCATGCGGCCATCGCCAGCGGCAACCTTGAACCTGGCGCGAGACCGCCGGCGGCTGATCTCGGGTTGGAGGCGGGTTTTCGGTCGTCCGGCATCCGTCGTGGCCTCTGGACAGAAGGGATCCGCGGCAGTGCCGCGGGCACTACTGGGCCAGTTCCAGGATCTTGGCTTCGAGATCGTCCAATAGCGCAGGGAATCCCTCCCTTCTGAGCACGCTGGCAAACTCGCTGCGTCTGACGGCAAGCTCGCTGACGCCGTCGGCCATCACGTTGACGATCCGCCAACGGCCGCTCCGCTCCTGAAGCACGTAGTTCAACTCTACCTCTTCTCGACCGGACTTGACGAGAACCGTTTGGACCAGGATGCGTTTGCGAGATTGCGGCTTGGTGCCTCCCTGCTTGAATGTCTGGCCCTTGTAACTGTCGAAGCGCGCGGCGTAGTTGGCGATGCTGAACCGCGTGAAGACATCGACAAGGCGGTTCCTGTCCTTCGGGCTCAGCTCTTGCCAATAGCGGCCCATGGCATAGCGCGCCATTGACGGCAGGTCGTGGGTCTCGGTGATCACGGGGGTCAGCCGCCGGACACGGCCCCGGTAGCCGAGGGCATTCGCCTGCTTCATCACAGCGAGCAACGCCGCCTGGAGCTCCGACACGACGGCACCGGCATTCCCGGTCTCGGCGCTGCGGGCATTGAGGGGGAGAAGAACGGCGATCCAGAGTCCGACAGCGGTGAGTGCGGCGACGGTCGCCTGCGCGACCCGGCCAAGTCGCATGGGACGGGTGCGCGTACCCACGCTAACGCTCCTGCACCTGAAACAGCAGATCCCTGCCTGCGTTCTCCGCCACATTCCGGAGCGTGGCCTTGGCGGCCCGGAATCCAAAGGCGAGTCGTGCCAGATCGCCCGCTCGTCCAGGACTGACGAAGAGCGCCTTGGCCAGTCTCGCCGGATCGACGCGGCCGACCTCATCCACCAGGCTCACGAGCCACTGGGGAAGCGACATGCTGGCGGTGTCCGAGATGGATCGGATCGCCACAAAGGCGGCGCCGGCCTCCTGCGCCAGCTTGGCGAGCGCTGCGCTCTCCATGTCTGCTGCGATGGCTTGAGAGCGCTCGAACAGGGCACGCTTGTGCACGGGATCGGTCAGCAGAACAGGTGTCTCAACGAGGGGCCCGGTCGAGGTTGCCAGGTGGCGGCTCAGGCAGTGGACCAGACGCCGATGCCAGCCCGGGTGTGCTTCGTAGGTCCCTGTGTCCAGCCCAAACACCCTGACCGGAAGGACCAGGCTTCCCGCTCTCAGGCATGGATCGAGCGCCGCCGCCACCCCCCAACTGACCAGTCCGCGGGCCCCTTCGGCCAATAATCGCTTCCCCGCCGCACGGGCGCGTTCCGGGCCGGTGCCTGACAACGCCAGTATCGCTTGGTCGGACAGCTGTGCGACGGAGCCGACCGCTGCCGGTGTGCCTGCGAGCGCCCGCACCTCCGCGGGCAGCGCGGCGACGATGCCGAAGCCCTTCACGCCGATTGCCCCTGCGCCAGGTTGCGATAGCGGGCCAGCGCCCACAACGGGAAGTATTGGCTGTAGCCGTGGTATTTGAGATAAAAGACCCGCGGGAAGCCCGGGGCCGTAAAATCCGCGTCCTCCCAGGTACCGTCCGGCCGTCGGGTGCGCAGAAGATGCTCTACACCATTGCGAACGCTGTCCGAGTCGACCTCTCCGGCTGCGACAAGCCCCAGGATGGCCCAGGCCGTCTGGAACGAGGTGCTCCGATCGCCCCGTCCCGCCTTCTGCGGATCCCAGTAGCTGTCGTTGTCCTCGCCCCAGCCGCCATCCGGCCGCTGAACGCCCTTGAGCCAGGCCACCGCCCGTCGTACGTCGGGGTGCTCGGGCTCGACGCCCGCCTGTTCCAGGGCCACCAGTGCCGACCAGGTACCGTAGATGTGGTTGGTTCCCCAGCGTCCGAACCAGGAGCCGTTCGCCTCCTGCTCGGCGCGTAGATACGCCAGGCAGGCCTCCAGCGCCCGCCGATAGGCACCGCGATCCCCTCCGAGCCGGGCGAGGAGGGTGAGGCAACGGGCGCTGACATCGGCGGTCGGCGGGTCGAGCAGTGCACCGTGGTCCGCAAAGGGGATCTCGTTCAGGTATGTGTGGGTATTGTCGACGTCGAAGGCTGCAAAGCCGCCGTTTCGGGACTGCATGCCGCAGATCCAGTCGGCGGCCCGGCGGATGCTGTCGCTGAAGGCCGGGTCTTCGGTTTGGTCCATGGCCCAGGCCACAGCGGCCGTATCGTCCAGGTCGGGGTAGTGGCTGTTCCGGAACTGGAACGGCCAACCGCCCCCCCGGAGTCGAGGACGCTTCCCGCGCCAGTCGCCCGTGTCCTCGAGCAACTGGCGCTCCTGCAGCCAGTCCAGGGCCCGGCGGACCGCCGCCTGCGCATCGGCCCCACCCGTGTCCTGCAGCGCGAGACAGGCCAGCGCTGTATCCCAGACCGGCGAGAAGCAGGGTTGGCAGTAAGCGACAGCGCCCCTGTCGACGACCAACCCTTGGAGGGCCTCCCGGGCGGCCGCTCGGTCGGGGTGACTGGGAGGATAGCCGAGGCAGTCCAGGGCCTCAACGGCGTTGACCATTGCGGGGAAGATCGCGCCCAGGCCGTCCCGATCATTGAGACGCTCGACGACCCAGGTTTCCGCCTTGCGCAGGGCGCGGGCACGCAACCGCCGGGGAATCCAGGGCTCGAGAACCCGCCCGAAGCGCTCCAGCAACAGGACTGCACGGTTGAGGGATGACCGAACCGGGAAGTAGCGCGTCTCTTGCTCGGCTGGCACCTCAAACAGCTCACGGATATGAGCTCCGTGCGGATTGCACGCCTGGGGTTTCAGGCTGCAGAGGATGAGAAGCGGTACCATCACGGTGCGTGACCAATAAGAGGTCTTGTCCAGATGGAAAGGAAACCAGGGCGGCAGCAGCAGGATCTCGACCGGCATGAAGGGGGTGGCTCGCCAGGGGACCTGGCCAAACAGCGCCAGCGTGATGCGCGTGAAGACGTTGGCGCGCGCGGCCCCACCGTGGGTCAGGATCGCCTCCTTTGCCCGGTCCATGTGCGGTGCCTGCGGGGCGTCGCCGGCGAGCTTGAGGGCATAGTAGGCCTTGACCGAACAACTGATGTCGAGCTCGCCGCCGAAGAACAGCGGCCAGCCGCCGTCGGCTTGCTGGTGCGCCCGCAGATAGGCGGCCATCTTCGCCTGCAGTGCGCGATCGATCTCCCCCAGGTAGTGCATCATCAGGACATATTCGGCGGGGATGGTGCAGTCGGCCTCGAGCTCGAAGCACCAATAGCCATCGGGATGCTGCGAGGCGATGAGGGCGTCCCGGGCGCTTCGGATCGACGCCTCCAGGGCCTCCTGGTCGGCGAACGGCGTTTCCGCGTCAGCCGCCCCGGCCATCAGGGCGGTCTGAAGCGCCGTGGTGGTGTCGAGCATGATTCCGGCACCTCTTCTCAGACCGGCGTTTGCCGCGGACGCCCCCTCGGCAGGCCGATACCGCCCATGTGAAACAGTGCCCTCAGCAGGTGATCGTGGGCCGCGGTCAACCGGCTGGCCACAATGGTCGCCATGACGCTGCGGCGGGAGATCTTCACCTGCTGGCTCCGGTCGAAATCCGGGTGCCTGTGGATCTTTCGCAGCGTCAGCACAGCCATGCCGATGTTCCATAGACAGAAGTTGCGTATCCCCGTCTCCTGTCTGGGCAAGAGGAGCGTGTAGGCGAGGGCGTTACTCAGGTGCCCGTAGGTGACGCCGATCAGCCGGGCGAGCCCCTGGCCGAAGCCCGGACGGAACCGGCCCGGCTCCAGCTCCAGCAGATCGAAGCCGGCCTGTGAGAACACATCCTGCGGCAGCCAGCAGGCGCCGCGACTTTGATCATCCCAGATGTCTTTCAGGATGTTTGTCATCTGCAGCCCCTGGCCGAAGGACACTGCCAGGCCCATCAGGGCGTCCCGATTCCGCGCGACCAGGGGCGAGTGATCGCAGAACAAGGTGGTCAGCATCTCGCCCACGACACCGGCGACGTAATAACAATAGCGCTCGAGCTCGGCGATGTTCTGTAGACCATGGGGGTCCTTGGCCTCCTGGAACCCGGCCATCCCCTGCGCCATGACCCGGATGCAGCGCAGAAGCGCTCCGCGCTGAGCCCCGTTCAGTTTTTCGGTGACCCGTACAACCTCCGGCGTGAGCCGGACCAGCTCTTGTTCGGCGATACTGGTCGCATCCGATAGGCGCGGGGCGAGCTCGTTGGCGAAGGCCTGCGCTTCACTTGCCCCGGCAACCACCTCCACGAACCGCTCGCAAAAGTACCGTTTCTGCCCTACCGTCAGGGCTGGCTCGTCCTCGATGGTGTCGACGATTCGGCACAAGAGGTAGGCATTGGCGACGACCCACGCCAGTCTGGCGGGCAATTGTGGGATGGTCAGAGCGAAGGTGCGCGATACGCCGTTGAGCAAGTAGCCCTGTAGCTCCCGGCCGGGGAGCGGATCGCCAGAACGGGCGACCGCTGGGCGATCGCCTAGCGGGACCCTTTCGCTGATTTGCAGTCCGATCGTAGCCATGATGCTACCCTCTGTATTGTCAACACGTCCTCCGCCGAGACCCGACCGATCCATGGACCTACAGGCCGCAAGGGGGGTGTCCGAGACTCATGCGCCTGGACGGGTCAGTGCCGCTTCCGCATGGCGCGTGTTGCAGACACCTTAGTCGCGCCTGATCGCCGAGAATCTCGGTTCCAGTCCGCCAACAGCGCGACCGAGGCCCTGGGTGCGAACCCGGACCGGTGCCATTGTTGCGGAAGGAAGGGGGTGTCGGATCGAATGCGGCACACGCGATACTGTTGTTCCACAGCGCGCACAAGCCCTTCCGGGCTGAGGCCGCAGTCCGCAAGCAGCTCCTCGCGCGAGCCGTGCTCCAAAAAACGGTCCGGCAGTCCCAGGTTCAGTACCGGCACGGACGCTTGGACGGCGACCAGACATTCATTGACCGCACTTCCGGCCCCGCCGGCCACGACGTTGTCCTCGATGGTCACCAGCATGTCGTGGGTCTTGGCCATCTCCAGTATCAGGTGCTCGTCCAACGGCTTGACGAAGCGCATGTTCACCAGGGTGGCATCCATGCGCGTGGCCGCCTCCATGGCGGTGCTCACCATTGCACCGAAGGCGAGAATCGCCACGCCCCTGCCTTTTCGACGCAGCTCCGCCCGGCCGATCGGCAGATCCGTCATCGATTCGGATACGGGTTCCCCCGGCCCCTTACCACGCGGGTAGCGCACTGCCACGGGGCAGTTCTGCAGGAACCCCGTGTAGAGCATCTGACGGCACTCGTTTTCATCGGCGGGCGCCATGAGGATCAGGTTCGGAACACAGCGGAGGTAGGACAGGTCGAAACTGCCGGCATGGGTAGGACCGTCCGGCC
This sequence comes from Pseudomonadota bacterium, assembly GCA_034716535.1. Taxonomy (GTDB): domain Bacteria; phylum Pseudomonadota; class Gammaproteobacteria; order Chromatiales; family Chromatiaceae; genus JAYEJW01. The sequence continues at coordinate 44,602 of JAYEJW010000561.1, read as the reverse complement.
CCACGATGCCGGCGCGGTCTATGGCAAAGAGGACGGGCAGGTTCTGTAAGGCGACGTCATGGATCAGTTGATCGTAGGCGCGCTGAAGGAAGGTGGAATAAATGGCGACGACCGGTTTCATGCCCTCACAGGCCTGACCTGCGGCCAGGGTGACCGAATGCTGCTCCGCGATGCCGACATCGTAATAGCGGTCCGGAAAACGCTTGGCGAATTCGACCAGGCCCGAGCCCTCCCGCATGGCCGGGGTGATGCCGAGCAACCGTGGGTCGCGCTCGGCCATGTCGCACAACCAGTCGCCAAACACCTCCGTATAGGTCGGCGAACCCTTCGCTGAGCTGGACCGGCAGCCGACGTTCGGATCGAAGGGCGCGACGCTGTGATAGCCGACCGGGTCGTCCTCCGCGGGTCCATACCCCTTGCCCTTGCGGGTCACCACATGCAGGAGGCGCGGGCCTTTTACGGAGCGCAGCTTACGGAGGGTGGCGACCAAACTCGGAACATCGTGCCCGTCGAAGGGCCCGAAATAGTCGAACCCGAGGTCTTCGAACAGCGCCCCCGGGGTGTTCCCGGGATCGCTGGTCCAGGTACCCGCCGTAGCTGGCCCGGTGCCCGCAACGAGCCCGACCGAACCGGACAGAGATCTCAGCATCTTCGTGCCGTCCCCGTTGATATCGACGCGGTGCTTGTTTGTGCGCAGGTGGCTGAGGGAACGCGACAATGCGCCGACATTGGGGGAGATGGACATGTTGTTGTCGTTCAAGACGACCAGAAGATCAGCTCCAACATCTCCGGCGTGATTCAACGCCTCGTAGGCCATGCCGGCGGTGATTGCTCCATCGCCGATCACAGTGACCACTTTCCGGTCGGTGCCGGCACAGACCATGGCGCTCACCATGCCGAGGGCGGCACTGATCGATGTGCCGGCGTGCGCGACACCGAAGGTGTCATAGCAGCTCTCGCTACGCCTCGGAAATCCGGACGGCCCGCCCTTCTTGCGCACAGCCCCCATTCGCTCCCGTCTCCCAGTGAGGATCTTGTGCGGATAGGTCTGGTGACCAACATCCCAAACCAGACGGTCGTCCGGCGTGTTGAACACATAGTGGAGAGCGATGCTCAGCTCGATGGCCCCAAGGCCGGCTGCGAAGTGCCCGCCACTGTGCGAAACGGTTTCAATCAAATACGCCCGCAGCTGATGCGCCAGGGCCTCCAACTGGAGCTCGGGCAGGGCTCGGAGGTCTTTCGGCGAATTGATGGCGTCGATCGACGGGAAACTTCCGCGATTCGTCGTCTCAGCCTCCCGCCGTTGATCGATGGGGATGTTGTACGCCAGCAAGGGCGCTGTGCACTCCAGCGAGTACGGCAATAAGGATTTCATGGGCACACCCCATCGGCTGAGAACGGAAAAGATGCGGATCTGCTGCTTTGTTTATCTGAGACCGGTGACGGGCCCGGCATTTTTCACCGAGCGAAGAAATCTTCGACAGCCATGCCGGAGCGGTACCTGACCGGCGCGGGGTCCCCCCGGGTCTCTCTACCACTCCCTGTCGGAGTACCAGAATCCCATCCGGGCATTCTTGCGATGAAAGACTTTTGCTCGGCTCCGGGTCTCTCTGCTTAACGCGTCACGCGTATCGGCGCGTCTCAACCGAACCCCGGAACAGGTATCGAGAGATCAGCGCACGCGGTTCTTGTTCAGACGTCGAAGGAGAACAACAACCACCGTGCGAGCCTAGCCAAGAGGTAGTCGCGATGGACGTGATACTGGCAAATCCCCGTGGTTTCTGCGCCGGCGTGGTGCGTGCGATAGGGATCGTCGAGGCGGCTTTGGAGATCCATGGCGCTCCTGTCTACGTGTTGCACGAGATCGTTCACAACCAGTACGTCGTGAACAAGCTGAAGGCCCAAGGAGCCGTCTTTGTGGAGCAGTTGGCCGATGTGCCGGCGGGCGCTGTCGCCATCTTCAGCGCCCACGGTGTCTCGGCAGCCGTTGCCGCCGATGCAGAAAAGAAGGGCCTGCAGGTCATCGATGCAACCTGCCCGCTGGTGACCAAGGTTCACCTGGAGGTCGCGCGGCATGCGCGCGCCGGGCGGGAAGTCATACTGATCGGCCATTCCGGGCACCCCGAAGTCGTGGGAACGCTTGGCTGTTACGAACCTGGCTTTGGCGGCGACATTTACCTGGTTGAAAGTGTCGACGACGTACGGAGGCTCTCAGTCAGGACACCTCAAGAGCTCGGGTATGTCACCCAAACCACCCTCTCGATCGACGAAACCGTCAGAATCATCGAGGCCCTGCGTGCAAGGTTCCCGGCCATTGTGGGGCCGAAAAAAGACGACATCTGCTATGCGACGCAGAACCGTCAGAACGCGGTGCGCGAGCTGGCCGGAATGGTGGACCTGTTGTTGGTCGTGGGGGCCCGCAACAGCTCGAACTCGAACAGGCTGCGCGAAGTCGGCGAGCAGATGGGGGTACCGGCGTACCTCATTCAGGACGCAGGTGATCTCAATGACTCCTGGTTCCGGGAAGGTGCAAGTGTAGGCGTTACGGCGGGCGCTTCGACCCCGCAAGTGCTGGTCCAGGACGTGTTGGACAAACTGCGGAGCTTTTCCCTGCATGGTGTCCGGGAGATGGACGGTGAAACCGAGCGGATCACCTTTCGTCTGCCGCCTGATCTGACGAGAAAGATGCCGCAGCGTTCCTTATGACAGACTCTTGGAGCACGCGATGAGTATTCCCTTGCGCCAGCAGCTGGGCGTGGCAAGCTACATTATCGGCAAGCGCCTACGGGGGGTGCAGCGCTACCCGTTGGTTCTGATGTTGGAGCCCTTGTTCCGCTGCAACTTGGCGTGTGCCGGATGCGGTAAGATCGACTATCCCGAGCATATCCTAGACCGACGCCTGAGCGTCGAGGATTGTCTGTCCGCCGTGGATGAATGCGGTGCGCCGATCGTCTCCATCGCCGGGGGCGAGCCCCTCATTCACAAGGAGATGCCCCAGATCGTGGCGGGCATCATAGCGCGGAAACGATTCGTCTATCTGTGCACCAACGCGCTGCTGTTGCAAAAGCGTATCCGAGACTACGTCCCCTCGCCTTATTTCACGTTCAACGTCCACCTCGACGGAAACCGGGGGCGCCACGATGCCTCTGTCGGTCAAGCCGGCGTGTTCGACCGGGCAGTCGAGGCGATTCAACTGATCAGGCAGAAGGGATTTCGCGTGACGATCAACTGCACCCTGTTTCATGGCGAGTCTGCGCGGGCGGCCGCCGAGTTCTTCGACTTCGTGACGGGACTTGGCGTCGAGGGGATCACCGTCTCGCCGGGATTCAGCTACGTGCATGCCCCGCGAAATGACGTGTTCCTGGAGCGCTCGGCGAGCAAGCAGCTTTTTCGCAACCTCTTCAAGCTCGGCAGACATCGCGGCTGGAGATTGAATCACTCCAGTCTCTATCTCGACTTCCTCGCGGGAAACCAGACATACCGGTGCACCCCGTGGGGCAACCCGACGCGCAACGTTTTCGGCTGGCAACGACCCTGTTATCTGCTTGTCGACGAGGGGCATGCCCGAAGCTTTTCCGCCTTGATGGAGGACACGGACTGGGCAAGCTTCGGGACGGGGCGCAACCCGAAATGCGCAAACTGCATGGCCCATTGCGGTTACGAGCCCACGGCGGTCAACGACACGCTCGCGCATCCTTTGAAGGCGTTGCGGGTGGCCGTGCGCGGCCCGAGGACGGAAGGACCGACGGCACCGGAGCTTCCCGTTGACTACCCTGTAACGGTGACTGTCGCCAATCCGAGATCGATCTCAACCTGAGGGCTCAGCAAGGTACCCCGCTGGCGCAAGCGCAACAACAAAAAAGGCGGCCGTCTCGGGCCGCCCTTTTTGCATCGGAACGAGCGGACTCACCGCGGCAGATCCGACCTCCCCATCAGCCACTCATCCACCGCGCGGGCGGCTTGGCGGCCCTCGCGGATGGCCCAGACCACCAGCGACTGGCCGCGGCGCATGTCGCCGGCGGCAAATACGCCGGGGATGGACGTGTGGTAGGCCTTAGGGCCCTCGGTCTGACCGGATACGTTGCCACGCCCGTCGAGGTCGACGCCGAGCTCTTCGAGCATGCCTGTGTGGACCGGGTGGACGAAGCCCATGGCCAGGGTCGCCAGGTCCGCCTTCAAGGAGAATTCTGAGCCCTCCACCTCGGACATCTGCCAGCGACCGTTCTGATCCTGGCTCCATTCGACCTTGATGCAGCGCAGCGCCTTGAGGTTGCCCTCCCCGTTGCCGACGAACTCCTTTGTGGCGACGGACCACATGCGGGTGCACCCCTCTTCCTGGGAGCTCGAGGTGCGAAGCTTGTTGGGCCAGTTGGGCCAGGTGAGGCCCTTGTCCTCCTTTTCCGGTGGTTTGGGCAGGATCTCGATCTGGGTGACGGACCTGGCCCCATGCCGGTTGGAGGTGCCGATACAGTCCGAGCCCGTGTCGCCGCCGCCGATGACCACCACGTGCTTGCCCTCGGCGCTGATGAATTCCTCCTCTCGCACGTAGACGCCCTGCACCCGCTTGCTGTTGGAGCGCAGGAAGTCCATGGCGAAGTGCACGCCCATGAGCTCTCTGCCGGGGACGGGCAGATCTCTCGGCTGCTCCGAGCCGCCGGTCAGGACCACCGCATCATAGTCGTCCATGAGCCTGGAGGCCGGGATGTCGACACCCACGTTCATGTTGGTGTGGAACTCCACGCCCTCGGCACGCATCTGCGCCATGCGGCGGTCGATGAGCCGCTTGTTGAGCTTGAAGTCCGGGATGCCGTAGCGCAGCAGGCCGCCGATGCGGTCCTGCCTCTCGAAGAGCTTCACCGAGTGACCGGCGCGGGCGAGCTGCTGGGCTGCCGCGAGCCCCGCGGGGCCGGAGCCGACCACGGCGACGCGTTTGCGGGTCTTGTGGCGGGGGATCTGGGGCTCGATCCAGCCCTCGGCCCAGGCCTTGTCGATGATGGCGCACTCGATGGTCTTAATGGTGACGGGGGCGTCGTCGATGTTGAGGGTGCAGGATGCCTCGCACGGGGCGGGGCAGATGCGCCCGGTGAACTCCGGGAAGTTGTTTGTGGAGTGCAGCACCTCGATCGCGGAGCGCCAGTCGGCGCGGTAGACCAGGTCGTTCCAGTCGGGAATGATATTGTTGACCGGACAGCCCTGGTGACAGAAGGGGATGCCGCAGTCCATGCAGCGCGCACCCTGCAGGCTCACGTCCGCGTCCGAGAGGGAGACGGCGAACTCATTGTAGTGCACGACCCGATCGGCCGCCGGCTCGAAGTGGCGGTCGATGCGGTCGTATTCCATGAATCCGGTGGGCTTACCCATGCGTGATGACCCCCTTTGACGGCTGCTTGGGTACCTGTGGCGGACGGCGGTGCTGGGACTGCATCTCGCCGAGCGCGCGGCGGTAGTCCACGGGCATGACCTTGACGAATTTGGGCAGGTATTGCTCCCAATCGTCCAGCACGCGCTGGGCGACGCTGCTTCCGGTGTAGTGCAGGTGCCTTTCGATGAGCTGGCGCAGGCGGATGGCATCGTACCGGGTCATGTCGTGGCTGACATCGACCCGGCCCATGGTCTCCAGGTCACCGCCCTGGTGGTCGAGGGCCTCCAGCGCGTCGTCCTCGGCGGCGATCGGCTCCAACTGGACCATGGCCATGTTGCAGCGCTGGATGAAGTCGCGCTCACCGTCAAGCACATAGGCGATGCCGCCGGACATGCCCGCGGCGAAGTTGCGCCCGGTGGGACCCAGGCAGACCATGACGCCGCCGGTCATGTACTCGCAACCATGGTCTCCCACGCCTTCCACCACCGCTGTGGCGCCGGAGTTTCTGACACAGAAGCGCTCGCCGGCCACGCCGCGGAAGTAGCACTCCCCGCCGATGGCCCCGTAGAGCACGGTGTTGCCGACGATCATGTTCTCCTCGGCTTTGTCGGCCATACCCGCGTCCTTGGGTGGGTAGATTACCAGCCGACCGCCGGACAGGCCCTTGCCCACGTAGTCGTTGGCCTCGCCTTCGAGCTCGATGGTCACGCCCTTGGCCACCCAGGCGCCCCAGGACTGGCCGCCGATGCCGCGGGCCTTGATGTAGATGCTGTCGTCCGGCAGGCCGGCAAAGCCGTACTTCTCGGCCACCCGCCCGGAGAGCATGGTGCCGAAGGTGCGGTTGTAGTTCTTCACCGCCACGTCGATGCGCACCGGCTCGCCGCGCTCCAGGGCCGGTTCGGCCTGCTTGATGAGCTCCTGGTCCAAGGCCTGGTCCAGGCCGTGGTCCTGCGCCTCGCAGTTGTAGACGGCAACCGTCTCGGGCACCTTGGGCTTGGTCAGGAGCTTGGTGAAGTTCAGCCCCTGGGCCTTCCAGTGGTCGATGGCCCGGCGCATCTCCAAGCGGTCCATCTGGCCGATCATCTCGTCGACCCTGCGGAAGCCCAGCTTGGCCATGATGCCGCGCAGCTCTTCGGCGACGAAGAAGAAGTAGTTGACCACGTGCTCGGGCTTGCCGGTGAACTTCTTGCGCAGCTCCGGATCTTGCGTTGCCACGCCCACCGGGCAGGTGTTCAAGTGGCACTTGCGCATCATGATGCAGCCCTCGACGATCAGGGGCGCGGTGGCAAACCCGATCTCGTCGGCACCGAGCAGCAGGGCCACGGCCACGTCCCGGCCGGTGCGCATGCCGCCGTCGGCCTGTACGGCGATGCGCCCGCGCAGACGATTCAGCACCAGGGTCTGGTGGGTCTCGGCCAGGCCGATCTCCCAGGGGGAACCAGCGTGCTTGATGGATGTGAGCGGCGAGGCGCCTGTTCCGCCGTCGTAGCCGGCGATGGTCACGTGGTCCGCGTGAGCCTTGGAGACCCCGGCGGCGACCGTGCCCACGCCCACCTCGGAGACCAGCTTGACCGAGATGCGCGCCTTGGGATTGGCGTTCTTGAGGTCGTGGATGAGCTGGGCCAGGTCCTCGATCGAGTAGATGTCGTGGTGCGGCGGCGGGGAGATCAGCCCCACGCCGGGGGTGGAGTGACGCACCCGGGCGATCTGGCTGTTGACCTTGTGGCCGGGCAGCTGGCCGCCCTCGCCGGGCTTGGCGCCCTGGGCGACCTTGATCTGGATGTCGTCGGCGTTGACTAGGTACTCGACGGTGACGCCAAACCGCCCGGAGGCCACCTGCTTGATGGCGGAGCGCTCCGGGTTCCTGGAGCCGTCCGGCAGCGGGTTGAAGCGCTCGGGCTCCTCGCCGCCCTCGCCGGTGTTGGACTTGCCCCCGATCCGGTTCATGGCCTTGGCCAGCGTGGAGTGGGCCTCATACGAAATTGACCCGAAGGACATGGCCCCGGTGGCGAAGCGTTTGACGATCTCGGCCGCCGGCTCGACCTCCTCCAAGGGGATGGGCTCGTCCGCCCACTTGAAGTCCATCAGGCCGCGGAAGGTGAGCAGGCGTTCGGTCTGCTCGTTGACCATTCGGGTGTATTCCGCGTAGGTCTTGGCATCGTTGGCGCGGGTGGCGTGCTGGAGCTTGGCGATGGTCTCGGGCGTCCAGACGTGGTCCTCGCCGCGCAGGCGATAGGCGTAATCGCCGCCCACGTCCAGGTGCCTTCGGTAGATGTGCTCGTTGCCATAGCCCGATTGGTGCCAGCGCACGGCCTCCCGGGCGACCTGTGCCAGGCCGACGCCCTCCACCTGGGTGTGGGTGCCGGTGAAGTACGTGTCGACGAAGCTGGAGGCCAGGCCCACGGCGTCGAAGATCTGGGCGCCACAGTAAGACTGATAGGTGGAGATGCCCATCTTGGACATGACCTTCTTAAGGCCCTTGCCCACCGCCTTGATGTAACGGGTCTGGGCCTCCTCGAAGGTCAGGGCGTCCCCGGGCAGGCGAGCGAGCATGTCCTGAATCGTGTCGAAGGCCATGTAGGGGTTGATGGCCTCGGCGCCGTAGCCGGCGAGGGTCGCGAAGTGATGAACTTCCAGCGCCGCGCCCGTCTCCACCACCAGGCCGGAGCTGGTGCGCAGGCCCGCGCGGATCAGGTGGTGATGCACCGCAGATGTCGCCAGCAGGGCGGGAATGGCGATGTAGTCCCGGTTCATGTGGCGATCGGAGAGGATCAGGATGTTGTAGCCGTCCAGCACCGCCTGCTCGGCGTCCTTACAGAACTGCTCCAGGGCCGCGGCCATGCCCGCGGCACCCTGGTCGGCCGAGTAGGTAGTGTCCAGGGTGTGGGTGCGGAAGGCACCGCCCGTGTTGTCCTCGATGTGGCGGACGCGCTCCAGGTCCTCGTTGGTGAGGACCGGCTGGTCCACCTCCAGGCGCATGTGCCGGCCGGCCTCGGTCAGGCCCAGCAGATTGGGGCGCGGGCCGATCAGCGACACCAGGGACATGACCAGCTCCTCGCGGATGGGGTCGATGGCCGGGTTGGTGACCTGGGCGAAGTTCTGCTTGAAGTAGGTCGAGAGGTGCTTGGAGCGGCTCGACAACACCGACGGCGGGTTGTCCGCGCCCATGGAGCCGATGGCCTCCTGGCCGGTGAGCACCATGGGGGTGAGCAGGAACTTGAGGTCCTCTTGGCTGTAGCCGAATGCCTGCTGAGCATCGAGCAGGGTGTCGCGGTCCGGCGGCATGGGGGCCACGTCCGTGGGCAGCTCGTCCAAATGGATTTGGGTCTTGTCCAGCCACTCGCGGTAGGGCTGGGAGGAGGCGAGCTGCGCCTTGACCTCGGCGTCGTCGATGATGCGTCCCTGCTCCAGGTCGATGAGGAACATCTTGCCCGGCTGCAGGCGCCATTTCTTGACGATCTTCTCGTCGGGGATGTCCAGCACGCCCATCTCGGAGGCCATCAGCACCATGTCGTCGTCGGTAACCAGATACCGGGCCGGGCGCAGGCCGTTGCGGTCCAGCGTGGCGCCGATCTGGCGGCCGTCCGTGAAAGCGATTGCGGCCGGGCCGTCCCAGGGCTCCATCAGGGCCGCGTGATACTCGTAGAAGGCGCTGCGCTTCTCGTCCATCAGGTTGTTGCCCGACCAGGCCTCGGGGATGAGCAGCATCATGGCATGGGCCAGGGAGTAGCCCCCCATGACCAGCAGCTCCAGCGCATTATCGAAACAGGCCGAGTCGGATTGGCCCTCCGGGATCAGGGGCCAGATGTTGTCCAGGTCGGAACCCAGGATCTCGGACTTCATGGTGTGGCGGCGGGCCGCCATCCAGTTGACGTTGCCCCGCAGGGTGTTGATCTCGCCGTTGTGGCAGATCATGCGGAAGGGCTGCGCCAGGTCCCAGGTGGGGAAGGTGTTGGTGGAGAAGCGCTGGTGCACCAGGGCGAGGGCGGACTCGAAGCGGGGATCGCCCAGGTCCTTGTAGAACAGACCGACCTGGGCGGCCAGGAGCATGCCCTTGTAGGTGATGGTGCGCGAGGACATGGATGTCACGTAATAGGCGGTCTTCTCGTAGCCCGCCTCGCGGATGGCGTTGTCCATGTGCTTGCGGATGGCGAAGAGCTTACGCTCGAAGCTGTCCTGGTCCGGGCAGTTTGCCCCACAGGCGACGAACATCTGGCGGATGACGGGCTCAGAGGGGAGCACGCTCTCGCCTAGGTCCGCGTTGTCTATCGGCACGTCGCGCCAGCCGAGCACCGTTTGGCCACCCTTCTCCAAGTGACGGTTGACGATGGCCTCCATCTCCACCCGTGCCTTCTTCTCTTTGGGCAGGAAGACGTGACCGACGCCGTACTGACCGGCGGGGGGCAGCTCGAAATCCACCACGGCGCGGAAGAAGGCGTCCGGGATCTGAATGAGGATGCCGGCACCGTCACCGGCCTTGGGATCCGCACCCACGGCGCCGCGGTGGGTCAGGCGCTCGAGGATCTCGAGGCCCTGGAGGACGATCTCGTGGCTCTTGCGGTTCTTGATGTTGCAGACGAAGCCGACGCCGCAGGCGTCGCGCTCGAGAGCAGGGTCGTAGAGTCCCTGCGCGGGTGGTAAGGCACGAAGGCTCATCGCTGGTCTCTCGTTGGCACCTGGTTTGTCGCCGGGCGATTGTGTCGCGTGCCGGCGCGCAAAAAAACCTTTTTATGGGCCCGATTGTCGTCAGGTAAGGGGTCCTGATCAGGGCGAACCCATAAATTTACTAAAGAAGCAGATGCCGTGCCACCAGAAAAACCTCATCCGCCGTTGCGAACAGGCCTCCGCCGGCTCATTGTCGGCGCACCAGGGCGGTGCGCAGTTTCGTGCAGTGCTCGGGTGTGGGGCGAAGCGGGGCCCGCTTTGAGGCTGCGAAAGTCGCCGACGGGGAGAGACGGATCGAGGGCTCGGGTAGGGGGCCTTGACGCGACCCTAACCGCTGAGGAGACGGATGGCGCCTCGGATCAAGTCACAGGTTCTGGGGGTGAAAGGTCGGCCCGGCAGCGTAGCGCCGGACCGACCGCCGTCTGGATCCTTACTGCGTGTTGAACGGGGAAGGCTTGTTCAGGAACTCCTGATAGGCCTCTGTCTCGATGGTGAGCGGGGGCAGCTTCGAGCCGTGCCAGGTGAAGTTGTACTGGGACGTGATCGCCTCCTTCGGTATTTCGACGACCAAGCCGTACTCGGCGCAGCTGCAGGTGCCCCGCGTCTGCACGGTCAGGAAGGACTCGCAGAATACTGGCGGTTCAGAGTCGCTGCCTTCAGACTCTATGCAGTTGGGGTCTTTGAAACACCCAGGGATCTCGCCGGGCAGGCATTGGGCGCCCTCGATGAGCTCGCAGGTCGGGTCGATATCGGGAATGCAGACGGCGGGAATCTGACTGCACCCAAGATCCGTTTCCGGATCGCAGACCGTGGGCAGGCTGCAGACATTGCCGCTCTCGCAGGCGCAGGCGGATCCGTCGTGTACGAACGCGTATCTGTTGCAGGGTGCGTCGAATAGACGCTTATGGTCCACCCGCAGATAGTAGTTGCCGGGGGCGGACAGCCCGAAGTTGACCACGTCAGGGTCGACCTCGACGATGCTCGGGTCACCGGGATCGGCAATAAAGGCTCCGGACAAGGCATCGGTGTCCGTATCGACGTTGAGTGCCATCAACGGGGTGATCAGCTGCTCCGGGGTTCCCAGCTCCAGCGAGAGCGCGGAGGCCTCGTCATACACGTCCAGGAACCAGTTCCCCGGGCCGCAGACCTCCCGTTCACAGAAGGAGAGATTGATGATCTCGTCACCCGTGGATCCATAGACGAACCAGTCGTTCTCGCCTTGCCCCCAGACGAAGGTCGGCGCTGTTTCTGGATCGCCGCCGATCGTGGGTAGGGCGACATCGAACTGGAGATTGATCAGGCCGTACATGGTCACCCCTGTGGCCAGGGGATTCGCGGTACTGGGCAGATCGTTCGGCTCCACTTCGGCATCGAAGAAGCCCACGATGAAGTTCGGGCTGTCGAGGGAGGAGTCTTCGAGGACGCCGGCCAGGTTATAGGTGTGCTGGCTGAACTTGCATTCCGGGTCGTCCTGCTGCGTGATGTCGCAGAGGTTGGCGCCGAGCTCGGTGCTGATGGCGGGCTGAACCACGATATAGTAGGTGCCCGTGAAACCCAGCGTCACGGGGTAGGCGATCTCGTCGTTGTTTTCCTCAAAGTCGGCATTGAAGCTGGTGTTGAATTGCGCATATGCGTTTCCAGCGGCATCCCGTACGGAAATGACCCAACCGGATACATCGTCGCTATTGGGATCGCGCGTCGGAACGGAGAAGTAAACCGTCAGGACCTGATTCGGCTTGTCGGTAAAGAAGAAGAACCAATCCTCATCCTGGGGTGCGTAGCTCTGACCCCAGAATTTCACATCGAAGTTGAGGGCGTCGGCTGCAACGATGTTGTCATTCGGTTCCGTCTCGCCGAATTGAGCGCCTGGCAAGACGGTACCCAAGGTGATGTCGCAGCTTCCCGGGTCTGCCAGACACTGGGCCATCGCGTCCGATGTTCCGTTGTCGAATCCCTTAGTAAATCCCTCATTGAACCCTGCGTTGAATCCTTCGTTCTTGCCGAGGTTAAAGCCATCGTTATAGCCTGAGCCGTAGCCCTCCGCCCTTTCCTTTTCACAGACCTCGCCAACCGGGTATGGTGCCAGACCGCCAGCGGCGGAGAGGCTGTACAGAAAAGCAAGAGTTCCGATCACCCGGGCAGAAGCGAGGCGGTTCATGATCTTTTCCTTAAAGTCGACAGAGATTGCGAAAAGGGATTTTCCCCTTTCCAAGAATTGCCCGAAACAATTAGGAAATCAAGGAATTATCGGTGTGAGCCTACGAAAGTTTGAATAAGGTCACAAACTGAGAAGCAGGTAGTGAATGGGGATCGATCTCTTATACCCGTTTCGAATGGAACGGCAAAGAATCGCGGCGGAGGGAAGGAGGCAGATCTGCCTCAAGCGGGGGCGAAGGCTTATGGGGTCGCCGATCCATTCAGCGGTTGCAGAGGTGCACGAAATTGATTCAAAGTAACGAGAGATTACTCCAAGCCCGGGAATTGGAGAACGTCGGTGTTCGGACTCCCGTCGCTGACAACAGCGGGATGGGCCTGGTCAGTGATTATTGGCGGAAACGGTTTTTCCGTTTCAAGTCGAAAGATTCAATGGGCGGCTCATGCAAAGCCCTTTATGACCGCTTCGATGTCATCGCGAGCCGCCTGGCCTGTCACGACGGCGTGCCCGATCTCTCGCAGCAGAACGAAACGCAAGCGTCCCTTCTGGACCTTCTTGTCGACGGCCATGCGCTCAAGAAACTGCTCTGGGCCCATTTCCGCGGGGGAGACCACGGGGAGTCCGGCCCTGGTGACCAGGGTGCGCACGCGCGCTGTCACGTTCTCGTCGATCCAGCCCATGCGTCGGGAGAGCTCAGCGGCCATGCACATGCCCGCCCCAACCGCCTCTCCATGGAGCCAGGCCCCGTAGCCCATGCCGGTCTCAATCGCATGGCCGAACGTATGGCCGAGGTTCAACAGGGCCCGTTGGCCCGCCTCGAGCTCGTCTTCGGCGACGACCTCCGCCTTGTTTCGGCAAGAGCGCTCGATGGCATAGGAGAGGGCGTCGGGGTCCCGGCCAAGGAGGGCGTCCATGTTCTCTTCCAGCCAAGCGAAGAACCCCGGATCACGAATGAGACCGTACTTGATGACTTCGGCAATTCCCGCTGAAAGCTCGCGGTCGGGGAGGCTGTGCAGGGTATCCGTATCGGCAATCACGGCGCGGGGCTGGTAGAAGGCGCCGATCATGTTCTTTCCGAGGGCGTGGTTGATGCCGGTCTTGCCGCCCACGGAAGAATCGACCTGGGATAGCAGCGTGGTCGGCACCTGAATGAAGGCGACGCCGCGTTGGTAACAAGCGGCGGCAAAACCGGCCATGTCGCCGATGACGCCGCCGCCAAGCGCAATCAGGGTACAGTCGCGGGCGAATCGACTGCTGAGCAGGGCGTCGAAGATCCGGTTCCAAACCTCCAGGTTCTTGTACTTCTCGCCATCCGGGAGGGTCGTCGCCTCGACTCGGAAGCCGCCGAGGGTGCTCTTTACCTGATCGAGGTATAAGGGCGCCACGGTCTCGTTGGTGACGATCATGACCTGGTCGCCGACAACATGGGGGCGAAACCGCTCGGGGTCGCTGCTGAGACCGCTGCCGATATAGATGGGGTAGCTGCGCGTGCCCAGGTCGACGTCGAGAGTTCTAGTCATACGCTCGGGGCTTCAAGGGGCGTCGGCTTCGAGACGGCGGCGGATCTCTTTGACCACGGAGGCGGTGCCCCGTTTTTCCGTGGAGACAACGATGTCCGCGACTTCGCGATAGAGCGGATCGCGCTCCTGGGTGAGCTCGCGCAGCCGCGCGAGCGGATCTTCGGTGTGGAGTAGCGGTCGGTTGCGGTCTCTCGACGTGCGTGCGTGCTGCTGCTCCGGGCTGCACTGCAGGTAGATGACGACGCCCCGGGCGGCGAGATCCTGACGGTTGTCCGGGTGCAGGACTGCTCCGCCCCCGGTTGCGAGCACGATGCCGTGCCCCTTGCTCAACTGCTCGATGATCTGGCGCTCGCGACGACGAAAGCCTTCTTCTCCCTCGAACTCGAAGATAGTCGGAATGTCCACGCCGGTGCGGCGCTGGATCTCCTGATCGCTATCGACGAAGTCGAAGGAAAGGGTCTCGGCGAGTTGGCGGCCGATGGTGCTCTTGCCGGCGCCCATCGGCCCGATGAGGAAGATGTTCTGTACGCGCATTATGCGATACAGGTATGCCAGATTTGACCCGTCCGGGCAAGTCCTTCTCCCGCTTGGTCAACCGCCGTCAGCGCGTGGCGAGCTCCTGTTTCAGGATCTTGGGGGTGACGAAGATCAGTAGCTCTGTGTTGTTGTCCTTGCGGGAGGTCATCTTGAACAGGTTTCCGAGCACCGGGAGGTCACCGAGCCAGGGGACCTGTTCCTTTTGGAAGGTTTTTTCACGCTCGAATACACCACCAAGGACGACGGTTTCCCCGTTGTCGACGAGGACAGAGGTTTCAACTGAGCGAGTGTCTATGGGCGGTGCTCCCCCCAGCTCGAGTACTCTCGTATAGTCCGCATTATCCTTGTTGACCTTGAGGTCCATGATGATGTGATCGTCCGGTGTGATATGTGGCGTGACCTCCAGCTTGAGGACCGCCTCTTTGAAGGCGACGGTCGTACGGCCGGACGCGGAGGACTCCTGGTAGGGGATTTCCTGACCGACCTTGATCGCGGCTTTCTGCTGGTCCGAGGTGATGACCCGCGGGCTGGAGATGATCTCGCCGCGGCCCTCCTGCTGCATGGCGGAGAGCTCGAGCTGGAGCAGGTAAGAACCGACCTTGCCGATCAGGAAGTTGATGGCGCCGCTTGGATTGACTGCGGCCGGCAGGTTGACGAGGAGGGCCTCGTTGGTCGTCCCGTTGGGAAGCGCGATCGCCGTGTTGAAGGGCTGTCCCGTCACCGCACTTTGAAAGAACGGACCTTTGTCGGTGAGTGCGGTGCCGTCCAGATGTCCAGGTCTTCCGCCGCCGATGAGGAGCTCGGTATCGTGCGTTCTTCCCATGGAGGTCGTAAAGCCGAAGCGCACACCCAGATCGCGCGCAAAGTCGTTGTTCGCGATGACCACTCGCGATTCGATCATGACCTGCCGGACCGGAATATCCAGCCTGTCGATGATGCGTCGGATATCCTCCAGCTTGGCCACCGTGTCCTGGACGAGCAGGGTGTTGGTGCGGGTGTCGACGGTCACGTTGCCGCGCTCCGAGAGCAGGTTGTTCTCCGTGGATTTCAGGATCTCGGCGACATCGTTTGCCTTGGCGTAGTTGACCTGGACGAACTCGGAGCGTAGGGGGGCGAGCTCTTCGATGTCTTGCTGCGCCTGCAGCTCGAGCTTCTCCTGGTTGGCGATCTCCGTGGCGGGGGCCACCATGATGACATTACCGTTCTGGCGCATGGCCAGGCCCTTGGATTTTAAAATGATGTCCAATGCCTGGTCCCAGGGGACGTTCTTAAGGCGCAGGGTGATGTTGCCTTCTACCGTGTCGCTGGCCACCAGGTTCAGGCCGGTGAAGTCCGCGAGCAGCTGGAGCACGGCCCGCACCTGGATGTCCTGGAAGTTCAGCGAGAGCCGATCACCCGAGAAGACGACCTTCTCGCGAAGAGATTCCTCTTTTTCGGCCTTGGTCAGCGGCCGGAACTCCAGGGTAAACAGTTCGTCGGCCTGGTAGGCGAGGTAGTCGTACTCGTCTGCGGTCTCGATGTCGACCTCGACGTCGGCGCCCCTTGGGCGGGATTCGACGGCGACGACCGGCGTAGCGAAATCCACCACGTCGAGGCGGCGCAGGAGCCGTGGCGGCAGGGGCGTTCCGATGATCTCCGCGATCACGTGCTTGCCTTTCTCGGTCACCGAGACCTCTGTCCCGGCGCTGGGCAAGGTGATCAGCACGCGGCCCTCCCCATTGGGGCCGCGCCGGAAGTCGATATCCTTGATGCCGCGCGCTCCCCCTTGGGGCTTGGACGCGGGCGCGCGCGCGGCGGTGCGCTGGGTGCCGCCCTGACTCCGTGCCGGTTGCGCATCCCTGGTGTTGATGGACAGGGACACCCGGTTGCCGGTGGTCTTTATCTGGTAAGGGACGGAGTCGTTGAGGTTGACCACTACCCGGGTACGGTCGCTCGCCTCCACCGCCACCAGGCTGTGCACCGGACCCAGGCCGATGGGCAGGGTTTTCTTGTTCAGCCCGCTCGTGACGCCCTCGAAATCCAGAGCGATGCGCGGTGGGGAATCGGTGGCAAAGGCCTTGGGGGGCTTCGACGCCCCCGAGAGCACCAGGTCGATCCGGACCTGGTTGCCAGGCAGCGCCGCAAACTCCACGTCCTGAAGGACGGCGGAGGCCCTTGCCGCAGCGAGCGGGGTCAGCCAGAGCGCGAAGAACAGAAGCCCGGCCAGCTTCGGGTAGCTCATAGGCGGTGAATGCGGATGGGACCGGCGCCCTGTCGACGTGGGTGGTAATCTGTTCATCGGGCCTTGGTCTCCAGCAACCTATTGGCTCAGTGCGACGGCGGCCTGGCGCTCGCGCCAGTCGCCATCCCCATCGGAGAAGATCTCGGTGAGCTCGATCTTCTCCTCCGTGACTCGTGTGATCTGTCCGTTGTTCATCCCCATGTAGTTACCGACACGCACGCGATACAGGGTGCCGCTGGGCGCAGTCACGAGGCCCCAAGTCGTCTCCAGCTGTTCCAGGGTTCCCACCATATCCAGGGAGTCGAGGGAGTACTGCTCAAGCTCTTCTTTGCGTCGCAAGGGGTCAGGCGCAATGCCATTGCCGGGGCTTGCTGCCACCTCTGCGCTCTGGCGGTCTATCACGAAGGGGTCGCGGCGATCGGCCGGTTCGAACGTGAACCTGTCGATCCGCTTCATCTCGGGCAAAGGCTCGATGGGGCGTGGCTCACGCGCCTTGACACGCTCGGCGTATTCCTCCAGGTCGGCCATATTGCTGCCGCCGCAGCCGGCGACCGTCAGGGAGCCGAAGACAGCGAGCCAGGCCTTCCCGCTCATTGCGGGACCTCCTGATCAAGACTCACGGCTTCCTCATCGAGATATCGGTAGGTCTTCACCTGTGCCTGGAGGGCCAGCGGAACAGGATCACCGACGTTCTCGCGCTCTGCCTTTTGAGGCGCGATGCTGACGTTGTGGATGGTTACGATTCGGGGGAGGGCGGCCAGCCCGCTGATGAAGCGGCCGAATTCATGGTAGCGGCCGGTGACCCTCAGATCGATCGGGTACTCGGCGTAGAAATCCTTGAGCTGCTCGCCGGACGGTTGGAAGAGCTCGAACTCCAGGCCCGCCGCGAGGCCGGTCTGGGAAACGTCCACAAGGAGCGACGCCACTTCCGTCTTGTCCGGGAGCTGTCGCAGCATGGCGCCAAACGACTCCTTCATCTGCTCCAGTTGATCCCGATAGGCAGCGAGGTTGGCGGCCTTCTGTTGCTTCGCCTCGAAGGAGGCCCGCAGCTGGGTCTCCTTTTTCTCGATGACATCCAGGCGCTCCAGCTGGTCGCGCGTGTCGAAGTAGTACCAGGCGCCGGCGACGCACGCGCACAAAATTGCGATACCAACCACCTTGGCGGGGTTGGGCCATTCGCCGATGGTGTTTAGGTCGAGCTCTCTTAGTTGACTGAGATCCATCGCTGGTCCCGATACTGATGTGTGTGCCCCGCTTCTGTGCCCGCGGCACGCGTTTCAGCCCTCCGCATCTTGTTCGTCGTTTTCCTGCCCGACTTGCGTGAAGGCCAGCCGGAAATGACTGAGACCCGTCCCCGTCTGCTCCTTGTTCTCAATGAGCAGCAGTTGGGGATTCCCGATCCACTGCGACGCCTCGATGCTTCGCATCAGCGCCGACACCCGGGCGTTCGATTGGGCGCGGCCCTCCAGAATGACGGAATGGCCGGATTGCTTGATGCTGGTGAGGAAGACCCCCGCCGGAATGGCGCTGACGACCTCGTCGAACAGGTGGACGACCTCGGGGCGGCTCTGCTGCAGCTCCTGGATGATCTCCATTCGTGCCAGCAGGTTGGACCTTGTCTCTTCGAGCTCCTTGATTTCTTCGATCTGGCGATCGAATCGGGAGATCTCCCTTTGCAGGAATTGATTGCGCGACTCCTGGATCGAGATCAATCGCTCGAAATGCGTGTGGAGCGCCAGTCCGGCGACCAGGGTCGCCGCCACAGCGGCAGCCGCCATGACCGCAAGCTGCCTTTGTCGGCGCTTTCTTTCCGTTTCGCGCCAAGGGAGCAGATTGATGCGCGCCATCTAATCGAAACCTCTCAAGGCCAATCCCACCGCGACCATCATGCCTGGCGCGTCTCGGCTCAAGGAGGGCACCTGGACCCTGGGTGCCGCCGACATTCGAGAGAACGGGTTAGCGACAGTCGTGGGGATACCGAGGCGTTGCTCCACGAGCTCTTCGATGTGAGGGATGCTCGCCGATCCGCCGGCCAGAAGGATTCGATCCGCGCTGTTGAATGTGCTCGACGAATAGAAAAACTGCAGGGCGCGGCCGACTTGTTGTGCCAGTGCCTCTTTGAACGGGAGGAGTACCTGGGTTTCGTAGTCTTCGGGAAGTCCCCCGGCAACGACCTTCTTCAGCGCCTCGTCTCGGGCCAGGGCGTAACGCTGTTGTACCTCCTCGATGAGCCTCAGGCCGCCGAAGTTCTGCTCTCGGGTATAGACGGTGCGACCGTTGTGGAGCGCGTGAAAGGTCGTGGTCGTGGCGCCAACGTCGGCCACGACCACGATCTGATCACGGGTGTCTTCCTCGCCGCCGAGGATGAGTGTGCAGGCGTTCTCCATCGCATAGGCTTCGACGTCGACGATGGTTGCGGTCAGACCCGCGATGTCTAGGGCGGAAACGCGATCGTCAACATTCTCTCCCCGCGATGCGGCGAGCAAGACGTCGACCATGTCGGGGGAAGAGCTCGACGTCCCGATGACGTCGAAGTCGATGTTGACCTCTTCCAGCGGATAGGGGATGTACTGATCCGCCTCGAGCTCGATCTCGGCCTCCATCTCCGCATCACTGAGGGTTGCAGGCATGGAGATGATCTTGGTGATGACCGCCGAGCTCGACACGGCGACGGCCGCCGTCTTCGTCCTGGACCCTGAGCGCATGACTGCCTTACGAAGACAGTCGCCGACCGCCTCCACGTCCGTGATCTTCTTCTCGACGACCGCGTTGCTTGGTAGAGGCTCAACGGCATAGCTCTGCACGCGAAAGAGGGAGGCGGAGTGTGCCGGGGTATGGGATAGCTCAATCAGCTTGACGGCCGTCGTGCTGATATCGATCCCCAACAGGGGGGGCTGTTTTCTGCCGAACCCGAACATGGCAAAGCCTAAATGGTCCTCGCGGTTGGCAAAATCTTAAAGTAATTTGTCAAATATCTTTAATAACTATATAGCAGAAACGACATTTGTTGTGAATATTTTTATGAATGCCGAGAAACCTTCCTGCTGTATACTCTTTCCCGGAAACGACTGCGGTGGCGCCCCGATCCGACTGGCGTTTCGGCGACTGAGCGGCCGATTGGTTTGCGCGCTGTACGCGAACCGGGGCTTTCGTCATCGAGATTGCAGCGTCGCCCTGCCGAAACCGCGTCACGGAAAGATATTAACCTTGTCCTCACGCGCCTTTTTGCGCGATAGGTCGCAGAATCCCACGATCGGGGACCCTCTGAGATCAACGCAACCTCACAGGGCAATGGTGACGGGGCGCTTCTGGGGCGGGTTCTCAGGACGAAACATCCTATACTTCGCGGATGTCACGCCGGCAGACCGACATTCGCGAGCGCCTCGATTCCTTTAGCCGCATTTGTGATGTGCCCGATGCGGCCGCCGTTTCGGATCAGGTCCGACAGGCGCTCACCGATCGGCATTACCTGCTGGTGGCGCGGGCGGCCGAGGTATGCGCCGCGCGCCTACTCTACGACCTGGAGCCGAGCCTCATCGCGGCCTATAACCGGTTTCTCGACAAGGCCGTCAAGAAGGACCCCCAGTGCACTGCCAAGGGCGCCATCGCCCGTGCACTGGTCGCCCTCGACTGCCAGGATTCCGACTTCTACAATGCCGGCCTGAGCTATCGCCAGCACGAGCCGGTCTGGGGCGGTTCGGTCGATACAGCCGTCGACCTGCGCGCGACCTGCGCCACGGGGTTGGTGGCGACCCCGAGTCCGCGGGCGCTGATCGCGTTGGTCGAGCTGCTCGCCGATCCGGAGCCGCGGGCGCGAACCGGGGCCGTGCGCGCCATTGCCTGTACCGAGCCCCTGGCGGCGGAAGCGGTGCTCAGGTGCAAGGCTCTCACGGGCGATCCGGAGCCGGAGGTAATCGGAGAATGCCTCTCGGCCCTTCTGCAGGTCGAGCCGGATGATTCTCCCGCCTTCGTGGCCCGTTATCTCGACGATGCCGACCCTGCGATTCGTGAGCTGGCGGCCCTGGCGTTGGGTGAGTCCCGGCTCGACCCTGGATTGGACCTGTTGAAGGCTCGTTGGGATAGGGAGCCGCTGAAAGGAGACGCCGAACGGACCCTGCTCCGCGCCGCTGTCCTCCACCGCAGCGAAGCGGCTTTCGACTGGCTCCTTTCGGTCGTGGCCGGGGGCGATCGCGCGAGTGCCGCGCTTGTCGTTCAGGAACTCGCGGTCTACCGTGCCAACACAAGGCTCCGCGACCGGCTAGGTGAGATCGTGGCCCGTCGGGCTGACGAGCCTTTGCAGGAGCGCTTCGCCAGCGCGTGGGAAGAAGGCGGGGGGAGCTCATCTTAACTTTCGCAGTGGGAGCGCCCTTGCCCGCCGCGCGGCTCGGCCTCTGCGAAACCCGCCGTGCCCGGCCCCCGGCCCTAAGGCTCCGGCCTGAGCACAAAGACGCCGATCTCCGTCCCCGGCTCGGGACCATTCCAGAGCCAGCGATGGGCGCGGCCTTCGAGCCAATCCTGCAGTTGGTCCGTCCGGTAGGGCGAGAGCCGGTGTCCCGACTGCCCTAGAGGCAGGGTTCCGCGCGTTTCACTCCAGTCGGCCGGAGTGTAGACGACTCGGTACGAGGGGACGAACAGGACCTTCTCGGGCTCTTGGGGGGATGCCTTCATGAGGTTTAGCGTGTGGCTGTCCCCCCCAACGCCGATGGGGCCAACGCTGAAGAGCCGCCCCAGCACAGGAATGCGGTCGAAGGCGTGGGGAAAGACGAGCTGACGCAGGTTGTCCAGGCGTTGATTCTGCGGGTCGGGTAGCTCCCGGTCGAGCTCTTTCTTGGCGGTGCGCAGGGCCCGCGCCCACACGTGCGCTGGCCCCTCCTTCTGCGGTGTGCCTATGTCGTCCCAGAAGCTGGAGCGGCCGGAGTACAGAGCCTCCTCCAAGGCGTTGTAGCTCAGGATGGCGATGGACATGAGCGCGGGCAGATCCTCCCCGAGCTCGTCGCCGAACAGGGACACAAAGAGCGCCCGCTCCAGCAGGATGAACAATGCAGCCGCCCGGCTGTCCCCTTCGAAGCCCCCGTCCCAGGTCATGAGGTACTCGTCGGCGATCCGTCGGGCTTCCGGATCCAGGTCGCGAATCTGCGGAGCGACCCGGCCGAGAGCCTCATGAAAGCGCCGTGCCTGGAGGCTGATGCGGTCGAGCTGCATGTTGGCCAGGTCGTCCGCCCTCAACGGATTCCTCGCCCCCAGCAGCTCCTCGATGCGGCGGGCGCGATAGGGTGCCATCCACGACCGTGTCACCTGTACCTCGTGGTCGAGCGGGATCGTGCGATTGTTCGCGCTGAGCAGCGCGTAACCCGGGGGGTTGGTGAGGCCGGGGTTCTGTTCCGATGGGACGTAGCCCACCCAGTTGTAGCCCGCGTCCCACCCGGGCGAGGGGAAAGTGCCGAGACCCTTTGCGCGCAGGGGCAGCGCGCCGCTCACCTGCCAGGCGATGCCGCCGTCCCGGTGCGCCGCCATCAGGTTTTGGGATGCGTGTTTCAGATCGAGGATCGCGGACCGCGCCTCCTCGAGCGTGGTTGCCCTGTTCAGGCGGTACATGCCTGCTGTCGCCCGCTCCGGGACATCGGCATTGCAGTGCAGGACCAGCAGATGGGCAGTGTCCACCTGAGATAGGTCCATCGGGGTGCCCGTGTTCGCGCCCAGGACGTCGTTGAGGACGACGCCCTTGCTCGTGCTGCGGATGGTGAGCTGCTCCGGAGTGCTCCAACCCTTGACCTCGATCTTTTCCGTGCGAGACCGGATCGGCTCCTGCTCGTCCTCGGGACGCTGCACGTGGGTGCCGTCGGCCGTGATCCGTTCCACGAACAGGTCCTGGGTGTCCGCCATCACCGTCGTGAAACCCCAGGCCAGGTCTTCGTTGTGGCCGATCAGGACGAAGGGCAGGCCCGGCAAAGAGGCGCCGGTGACGTGAAAGCTCGGGGCCTTCAATTCCAGCTCATACCAGATGGCGGGCATGGTGGGGGCAAGATGGGGATCGTTGGCGAGCAGTGCGCGCCCGTCTTCCGTGCGTTCGCCGTTCACCGCCCAAGCGTTGCTGGCCGCGCCGGGAACAGGCAGGCCCCACCGGGCGGGCATGGCGACCAGCTCGCCGAGACGCTCATGAGCGCTCGCCGTGTACGTCGGCAGCCCGCGCGCGTAGTCCGGGGCGGGCACCCCCTCGTCCGTTGGAAACAGCTCGAGGGCCCGCTCGATGCCGACACGGGATGCGAGGCGCAGGAAGACCAGCTCTTCTCGCAGGTTGAACGAGAGCGTCCAGGACATGTACTCACCAATCACCAGGCTGTCCTGCGGTCGCCAGGGTGACGGCTCAAAGCCGGCGATCAGATACTCCAGGGGCAAGCGACCCCTGGCCTCTGCCTGATAGGCATTCACGCCTCCCGCATATGCCTTCAGATAGCGGTCGTACGGCTCCCCGAGTGCATCGAGACTTTGCTGCGCCAGCCGCGCAAGGCCGAGAGTACGGAAAAAGCGATCTGCCGCGAGTGCCTCCTCCCCGAGTACCTCCGCCAGGTGACCGCTCGCCAGGCGGCGCATCAGGTCCATCTGCCACATCCGCTCCGAGGCGACGATGTAACCCTGGGCGAATAACAGGTCTTCCAGACTGTCCGCCTCGATGCTAGGCACGGCATGGGGACCAAACCGGACGGTGACCGGCGCAGCCAGACCGCCCAGGCTGACCTGTCCGGAGTAGTCGGGCTCGGCCCGCTTTGCTGACCACAAGAGGTAGCCGCCCCCGGCGACCGCGAGGCCGACGAAGACCGCGAATGTGAAGAGCAGAATACGACGGACCATCAGTAGCTCTTGAATGGAGACGGCGGGGCGATCAGACAACCACGATCAGCGCCCGTTGTCCACCGGCAGGCCCTTTCTCGCGAGGGCTGCGTTGCGCTTCCCGTTGCCGCATGGACAATGGGGGCTTCGGTAACGACGTGGTTGAGTAACATGTGGATCTTCCTCCGGGCTCCTAGTCGATTCAGACAAGCTGTCGCAGCGATGCGTTGCGGCTCGCCTTGGAATCTGCGCGACGACGGCAGATAGACCCGCCATGCAGACAACCCCCGACATCTTCTCCTATCGCAAGTACTGGGCCCACCGTTTCGGGACAGCACAGGAGCTACCTATGACTCGGGCGGAGATGGATGCCCTCGGGTGGGACAGCTGCGATGTGATCGTCGTTACCGGCGATGCCTACGTGGATCATCCGTCCTTCGGTATGGCCATCATCGGACGGTTGTTGGAAGCACAGGGATTTCGTGTCGGTATCATCGCGCAGCCGGATTGGACGAGCGCAGCGGACTTCCGACGCTTGGGGCGGCCGAACCTGTTTTTTGGCATTACAGCGGGAAACATGGATTCGATGGTCAACCGTTATACGTCGGACCGCCGCATTCGCAGCGATGACGCCTATACGCCGAACGCGGAGGGTGGCAAGCGGCCGGATCGGGCGGCGGTTGTGTATGCCCAGCGTGCGCGGGAGGCATTTCCTGACGCCCCGGTGATCATCGGCGGCATCGAGGCCAGCCTGCGCCGCATTGCGCACTATGATTACTGGTCGGATAAGGTGCGCCGATCCGCCATGGTGGATTCGAAGGCGGACATGCTGATTTTCGGGAACGCCGAGCGGGCGGTGGTCGAGGTGGCCCACAGGCTTGCGAAGGCCGAGCCCATTGCGAGCATCACGGATGTGCGTGGAACCGGTTTCATGCGCAAGGGGATCCCCGTCGGCTGGACCCTGATCGATTCCACCACAGTCGATATCCCCGGGCGCGTCGGGTCCCATCCCGATCCCTATCAGGCGGAGTCGGCATGCAAGGAAACGAGGGTAGGAATCGAGGGCTCCGGAGGAGCGGGGGGGCACTCGGCCCCCACCCCATCGGGTCTCCCTACCGGGGCCCGGGGATCGGAAAGCACAGCCCCTGTTGTCCTCGGACTGAACCGGCGCCCGCGCCACCTTGGGAGGGACCGCACGGTGGTGCGCTTGCCGTCCTTCCAGCAGGTCAGGCAGGACCCCCTGCTCTATGCCCACGCCTCCCGCGTTTTTCACCTGGAGACCAACCCGGGTAACGCCCGTGCCCTGGTGCAGCGTCACGGGGATCGGGACCTATGGCTTAATCCGCCGCCCGTTCCGCTTACCACGGCGGAGCTCGACCGCGTCTATGAGCTGCCTTACAGCCGTGCGCCGCACAGCGGCTACGGCGCGGTACGCATGCCGGCCTGGGAGATGATCCGCTTCTCGGTGAGCATCATGCGCGGCTGTTTCGGCGGTTGCACCTTCTGCTCCATCACCGAGCACGAAGGACGCATCATCCAGAGCTGCTCGGAGGGTTCCATCCTGCGGGAGGTGGAGGAGATTCGCGACCGCACGCCCGGTTTCAAGGGGACGATCTCGGACCTGGGCGGCCCGACCGCGAACATGTGGCGCCTCGCCTGCAGGGACCCGAAGATCGAATCCTCCTGTCGCCGCCTCTCCTGTGTCTACCCGGGCATCTGTCCGAACCTGAAGACCGATCAGGGCCCGTTGATCCGGCTCTACCGCAAGGCGCGCAAGGTGCCGGGGGTTAAGCTGGTGCTGATCGCCTCCGGACTGCGCTACGACCTGGCGGTAAAGTCGCCGGAGTACGTGCGCGAGCTGGTGACTCACCACGTCGGCGGTTATCTCAAGATCGCACCCGAGCATACCGAGCCGGGCCCCCTGTCCCAGATGATGAAACCGGGGATCGGCACCTACGATCGGTTCAAGGAGCTGTTCGACCGGTTCTCGCGCGAGGCCGGCAAAGAGCAGTACCTGATCCCCTACTTCATCGCCGCTCATCCGGGCACCAGCGACGAGGATATGCTCCAGCTTGCCTTATGGCTCAAGCGCAACCGCTTCCGCCCGGACCAGGTGCAGGCCTTTTTGCCCACGCCCATGGCGATCGCAACCGCCATGTATCACACGGGAAGGAATCCGTTGCGCAAGGTGACGAGGAGCTCCGAGGAGGTCTCGGTGGTGCGGAAGCTCAAGCAACGCCGCCTGCAGAAGGCATTCCTGCGCTACCATGATCCGGATAACTGGCCCTTATTGCGGGATGCGCTGAAGCGTATGGGCCGCGCGGATCTCATCGGCAACGGCAAACGCCACCTGGTGCCCGGCTGGCAGCCGGCGGGCACCGGTCACGGGTCCGAAGGGCGGCGCCGTCCGGTAGCCGCGAAACCGGAACGTGGCTCCGGACCGGCAGGGCCGGGGGCCCGGCGCGGACCCGGTAAGCGTTCTCGAACACGTCGGCGCTAGCCAAAGGGGCGATTCCTTGCCGTTGGACAACCGTCGAGCGGTTGGGAGAAGCCGGGTCGGATAAGGTTCTCGAGGATCCCCTCTTGAAGAAACCGACCCCCAGACTGGAGTGATCATGGCAAAGATTGAGTACGTCCTCGGCAGCGTCCCGGCGATCGAGGAGCTTTATCCACCGGCGGAGCATGTCGAGAATCCGGTCAAGGATGACGTGGTCAAGTCGTAACGGACACCCCGTTAAGCCGCATCGGGCGTCGATTCAGAAGACCCTGTTCCGCTCGGAAACGGGCGTGGCCTATGACGCAACGTCGTTTCTGGCGACACTCCTTCACTGGTATGGGATTCCCAAGGCCCGCTGGTTCCTGGGCGAGCGCACGAACCACGCGCCCACCTTCGAGGCGGTGTTGACCAGGGCGGAGCCGCGGAAGGACCGGCCGTCCTTCACGCCGCCGTACGACAGGAACTATCCGCCGGACGGCAAACCCACGCCCAGGACCGCTGTCCATGACCTGCACCTGGATATCGCCCACCAGATCGTCGTTTCGATGGCGCGGGGTAAGGTGCCCCCGGCGCAAGTCAGTCAGCTCTCGCATGAGGTGACCGATGGAGCGCGGGACGCGCAGATAGAATGTGGCAGTGGCCCCCAGCAGCACCAGGGGCAAGCTCGCGGCTTGGTGCAGGCGCCGGCTCGCCAGCAGGATCAGCACGGCGATGGCCATACCCGGCAACCATATGACCATCAGGGTGCCATGAAGAACCGGAAGCCCTCTGCCTTGCCGTTGCGTGGCCTCCAGTTTGTCGTCGGTCCGAATCTCGAAAGGGAACGATCGGAAACTCAATCGACCCCGACAGAGTACGATTGTGAGGGTAACCCCGATGAGAGCGATCGGCAACGCCTGATCCGACGTATTCGCTACTGCACCCCGGTCGGACCGGCTCAATCGATGGTGTCGGACGTGATCGCCCAGCGCGTCCCGCTCCCTGAGCCAGTTGATCGACGTCGCCAGCCGGGCTGTTCGATCTCAGAATCCTGTTCCAGGACCATAACATGCTGAGCAGCGTCCCACTCTTCGCCAGCCTCGATGCGGCGGAGCTCGCCGAGCTCGAGCGCCAGACTAAGGTCAAGCGCTACCGCAAGAGAACAGTAGTCATCGAGAAGGGCGACGAATCTTCGGTCCTGTACCTGCTGCTGACCGGACGGGTGAAGGTCTACGTGGGAGACGACGCGGGCAAGGAGATCGTGCTGCGGGAGCTGGGGCCGGGGGAGCACTTCGGTGAGCTCGCCCTGGTCGGTGGGTCGCCGCGGACCGCCTCGGTCATGACCCTGACCGACTGCGAGCTGCGGCTGCTCACCGGGACCGTGTTTCGGCAGTTCCTGGCGGAGCACCCGGCGCTGGCCCTGCGCCTGATCCGCGACCTGACACAGCGGGTCGTCAGCCTAACCGACATGGTGAGCGACCTGGCTCTGCTCAGCGTCTACGGCCGGGTCGCGAAGGTGCTGGTGGACAGTGCCGTCGACGACGGCGGCCGGACCATCACCGGGCGTTTGACCCAGCAGCTCATCGCCGACCGGGTGGGCTGCTCTCGGGAAATGGTCAGTCGGATCATCGGCGACCTCAAGACCGGCGGGTACGTCTCCTTGGAAGGCAAGCGTTTCATTCTGCACCGTAAGCTCCCCCAGCGCTGGTAATGTCCGATCGGCGTGGGTTCTGCGCGGATCCAGCGCGGCTGAGCAGGGCAGGACGTGCCTGAGAAATCGGGGGTGGAGCCGGCCACCCCGCCGAAGGAACCAAGGGGCGCAAGTCGTACGGGCGCCTAGAGCGCCAGCTCCGCAGCCCGGCCGTCTTGGCCTTGGCAGGGTTTGCCCGCGCCGGCGAGTCGGCTGTCCGGGGTCGCGCGCCGCATCCGCGCCAGTTCCCGCGAACGGCGCGAAGGCGCCGAGTCCTTCGCCGTCCTTTCGGAAGTGGACATCGAGTGGGACTGAAGACCGTCAGCCGGTTGGCCCGCTGCGGTCTCCCTCGTCCCGCGCCTGAACCAGCTGCCCGAAGTGCGGGTGGGTACAGTCCGGACGGAAGGGGAAGCGTCTCTCGTGCCGCGCCTGAACCAACCGGCCGAAGTCCCGGTGGGGGCGGTCTGGACGGAAATGCACTTGCCGGACTCCGGCGTGTCGCTGGCCAGGGCGGCGGTGCCGGTGAAGCTGCCGGTGGCGAGGAGCAGGACTGCGATGGGCATGAACATGGTAGTGGTCTCCGCTGGGTGTTTTCTGATTTGCCCCCCGGTGCCGGGGCTCGCAAGGCGCTCTGCCTTGTGGAGAAGGTTAGTTCTCAGCCCCGCCGTCAATGCGTGCGAAAGACCAATAAAAAGTGTGCGCTATTCACGGTGCCGCGCATCTCTCGGTTGCAGATGTGGTTTGGCTGCGGCCGGTGAGCTGGATGAAGCCGCGGCCTTTGTAAGAGGCGCCGTCCAGTCCGCTGGATCCTCGTTCGAGCGTCGCCCTGTCTGCCCCCCATGGTCTGGTTGCTCCGGGAATGCGGCGCATCGCGCGGGCCGCGCCTTCCACTGTGAAGATTGCAGCACTCGTCGGAACTGCCCGTTCCGGGGATCGATTTCCGTCATCTGGTCCTGGATCACGGCAATGCTTCGACGCGTCAGGCCGCAAGTCCGGGTCGCCGATAGTGGGCATACAGAAGCGCGTGCTGGCGCGCAAAGACTTGATCGCCGCCTGTCCATCGAACCAAGAAACCGCCGCTTCTAGGATGAGCGGCGCGTCCTGACTTGGCCCTGTCGGCGGACGGGACAGTAACTGGGGGCAGACCCGGAGGTATCCCGCCGAATCCGCGGTTCGGAGCTCAGCCGTAGTAGATGTCTCGATAGGCGGCGTAAAATGATGCCGTCAACGTCGGCAACACCACGAGGAGTCCCAAAAGAATCGGAAGCGCGCCCAGGATGGCGAGCAGCATTGCCATGATTCCGTAAACGAGAAACGGCAGGATGTTCTTCAGACACCCCACGAAGCTGAGCTTCATGGCCGAGACTGCCGAGAGGTCGTCCAGTGACACGAGAGCGGGGGCGAAGAACGCGGCCATCGCCAGTGGAATGAAGAAGAGCATGCCGGCCAGCAACGGGATCAACAGGGATGGTCCAAGCATTTCGGCCACCAACTCGGGGTCTTGCGCCTGAAAGGCCTCGGGATCCATCCCCACCATCTGCGCGGCGATGGATCCGCCGAGGAGCAGCGCCATGCCGACCGAGATGATCAGTGCCCCTGCGACGACGAGGACTCCGACTAAGGCCAGCTGGCCTCCGTTGTTGGAGAACCCGGCGAACAGGTGCTCCAGACGGAACTCCCTGCCGTTTTGCTGTTCATGCGCGCCGATCATGAAGCCTGCGGTAAAGACCGGCCCCAAGAATGTGGCGGCGAAAGTGCCCAGAATCGGCACTAGGCTCAAGACGATCGTGATCGCGTAGAATACGACCAGCGCCAGCATCCATGCGAGCGCGTTCCTCTTGAAGTGCCAGAATCCGCGAGTGATCCAGCGCCAGCCGTGACCCGCGGGGACCGCAACCGGCCCGGTCATGTCCCCGTTGGTTGCTTCAGGCTCCCGCCTCAAGTCTGAGCTCGGGGGGGCATAGGGGTTGACTGGTCTCTCTGGGGTGCGCGCCTCTTCGGCGCCTTCCGCCTCCGGTTCGCTGGGCTCTATATGCACCACGAGACCGATCTTCTCCAATGCCGCACGGTAGCGCTCGGCCGCCGCCTCGTCGAGATCCTTTTTTAGAACCAGCCTCTTTTCACTCAGAATCAACGAGCGGGCCTTCGCTGTCGGAACCTTGAACGCTGCGGCAAACCGTTGAATCGTCTCCTCGGCGCGGACGTGAGGCTGCAAGTCCCCGGAGTAGATGATCTTTAGGCGGTTCTCCATGGACGGATCTCCCGTATCTTTGTCTGTTGACCCTAGTGCCCTATGCAGTGAGCTTCTTCAGCCAGGAAAGCATCCCGGGCTCCGCGTCCCAAACATCACGCATTGCTTCCCGGTAAAGCCAGGCCTGATCGTCTCCGCCGGGGGCAATTCCTGCCGGACCGAGCAGGGGCTGTCTTATGCGCTTGCGCGTGAGGTAATGGGGGATGCGCGGCAGCCTGAGGATCGCGCTGGTCAGCGCCCGCTCCGCGGCTTGGGCAAATTGTACCCTTTCGGGACTGGTGGCTGTCGATAGACGAGACCGGTTTCACAGGCGGATTTTTGTGTCACGTGTCGCGAAAGCCGGCAACCGCCCTTGGTGGTTCTTAAACCCCTACAATGAGAGGGCGTAGGCTATGCTTGCAATGATCAGATTTCGGAACAGCAAAGCGTCCTTGGGACCTTGCAGCCGGATCGGCCTTAACGAAGGGTGAGATAGCAATTGGACAATCTGGACCAGAGCGAAGACTCTGCAAGCCTGGAAGAGCGATTGACGTCCTCGGCGCCGAAGCGGATCTTGTCACTCGACGGCGGGGGGATTCGCGGAGCCCTTACTCTCGGATATCTGGAACGGTTCGAGGCGATACTGAGGACCCGCTTCAGCAATCCAGGCCTGAAGCTGTGCGAATACTTCGACCTGATCGGCGGCACCAGCACCGGCGCCATTATCGCCAGTGGCCTTGCCATTGGCATGGACGCCTCCACTATCAAGCGATTTTACCTGGATATCGGCGAAAGGGTCTTCGCCAAGAGGAAGCTCTTGAAGTGGGAGGCATGGTACGATGCCGAGCCGTTGAAGCAGGCCCTGGAGTCCGTGTTCGGTGATCGAACCCTGGGCGACCCTTCGATCCGGACTGGTCTGTGCATCGTCACCAAGCGCGCCGATACCGGGAGCCTGTGGCCGTTGTTCAACCACCCGCGCGGCAAGTTCTACGAGGCGAACAAGGATTTTCTCCTGCGCGAGGTCGTGCGCGCCAGCACCGCCGTACCCACGCTGTTCCAACCTGAAGAGATCGAGGTGTCTCCCGGCATCAGCGGTGTCTTCGTTGACGGCGGCGTCAGTCTGGCGAAGAACCCTTCGCTCCAGTTGTTTCTGATAGCGACGCTAAGCGGCTATAACTTCAACTGGCCTATTGGGGAGGATCGTCTGCTCCTGGTCTCTCTGGGAACGGGGGCTTGGCGACACGCCCACAGCTCGGTTCACAGAGCGAAGGTCTGGGACTGGGCGAAAGAGGTACCCAGTCTGCTCATCGAGGACGCCGACTGGCAGAACCAGCTCCTCCTGCACTACCTGTCCAGGTCGCCGACGCCCCGCGAATTCGACATCGAAGTGGGCGACCTCTCTTCGGACATGCTCACACCCGAGCCGGCGCTGACCTACCTTCGCTACGATACCTGGCTCGAGCCCGAAAGCTTCGATGCAATGGGTTTGCCCGAGCTTGCTTCTGAAGCCATTTCACTGCGCACGATGACGGATGCCAGCATCCGCTATGATCTGGCTCGCATCGGTGAACGTGCCGCCAAGCTGCAGGTCCGCGAAGAGCACTTTCCCGCGGCGTTCGACAGCCCGCTCTATCCATGCTGAACTGGCCGTTACCCGACGGGAACCCTTTGCGGCCTGCAGGTGCCGGCCCGACGCGACCTCACGCCGGACCGAGGGCATCGAGCCGGTAGGGGGCATCGCGGGTAAGGGACCAACGTTGGTATCCGGGCGAGCCCCGTCCTCGATGCGCTGTCGGGTTTCGAGGTTTGCCGCCCGGAAATAGCTGCCGCCTGTTGAGCCATGAACGAGTCCAAAGTCCGCATTTTCGTCTCCTCCCCCGCCGACGTGGAGCACGAGCGGGCCATCGTCAAAGACGTTATCGACCGCCTGGGACAGGAGTTTCTGCCCTACTTCGAGATCGAATCGATCCTTTGGGAAGAAGAAGCATTGACGGCGGACAGGACCTTTCAGGCTGGTCTGCTGCGGCCGTCCGACTGCGACATCGTGCTCGTCGTCTTGTGGACGCGGATCGGCTCCCCCCTGCCCGAACACCCCTACAAGGGCATGACAGGTACCGAGTGGGAGTTCTTCAACGCAGTGGAGGCCTCTGCCAAGGGTGGCGGTCCGGAGGTCCTGGTCTACAAGAAGACGAACCCCAAGCTGGTCGATATCACGAACCCCCAGGGAACGCTCGAGGCCATCGAGGACCGAAAGCGGCTGGAGGCGTTCTTCCAGCGCAATTTCTTCAACGAGGATCAGACATTCAGTCGGGCCTTCCGCGAATTCGACAGCGACTCGGCGTTTCGCAGCTTGCTCGAGATGCAGCTGCGCAAGCTGCTGAACCGCAGGATTCTGCTCCAGCGGCGTCATGCCGGCCGCGCCGTTGAATGGCGCGGAAGTCCATTCCGGGCGGACCGATATTTCGAATTTCCCGAAGAACGGATCTTCACCGGCCGCGAGAGTGAGATCCGTGATCTGATCACACGACTGGAGGCTCAGCAAGCCGCTGATCTCGGGTTCATTTTGATAGCCGGACCAAGCGGATGCGGTAAGTCGTCCCTGCTTCGTGCCGGCTTACTTCCTCGCCTGGTGCGTCCATACCAGATTCAGGATGTAGCCGCTTGCCGCTGGTGCGTGCTCGATCCGAGGCGAGTTGACGGTGACCCACTGAGGGTTCTAGCCGAGGCCTTATGCAAGGCCGAGGTGCTGGGAAACGTTCTTCACGGCTTCGGAATCGATGCGTCGCTGTTGAGTCGAACCCTGGCCGGGGACCCTGTCTTGGCCGTCAATCAGATCCAGGCCGCACTGGACGTTCTGACAGGTGCGGTCCGAGACGAAACCGGAGAGGTCGACGCCAGCGTGCGTCTCGCTGTCCTGGTCGATCCTCTCGAGTCGGTCTTCAAAGCTCCCTCACTTGATACGGGAGGGCTGGAGAGCATCGACAATGCGCTGGCGGCGTTGGCACGGAGTCCTCAGGTCTGGGTGCTCGCAGCGCTGCGCAGCGACTATCTGCGCGATCTGCCTCGTCTCAAGTCGCTGGCCCCCCTCGTGGATGAGGAGGTGCTTTATTCCGTCGATTCACTGGAGGCGGCGCGGATCCGCCAGGTGATGGAAATTCCAGCGCTCGTCGCCGGCCTGGAGTTCGAGCCTGAGAAAAAGCCAAGTCTCGTGGAGCTTCTGGAGAAGGACGCCGGGCGTCTGCGCCATTGGCCGCCGTTTCTGCAGGAATGCATGCAGTGTCTGTACGAGAGCAAGGTTCGGTCCGAGGTTGGGGGAGAGGGCGGGGAGATCGAGGAGCGCGGGGAGCTGCTTCAGATCGCGGTATACGAGCAAGGCGATCGACTGAAAGGAACCGTCCTTCGCAGGGCGGAGCGCGCCTGGGGGCGGCTGGATCAGGATGAAAAGGATGCGTTGCCTGTGCTGTGCCGCGCCTTGATCAGTCTGGAAAGGATGGATGCAAAGCATCCTTCCCCCCGTACTGCAGATCTCGACGCCCTCGAGGCGAAGCCCGCCTGCCGTCGTCTGATCTCCGCTTTGATCGAGGCGAGGCTGTTGGTTGCGGAGGGCCATTCAGAGCCCGTTCTGCTCGCACCCTGTACCAAGCCGGATTACTCTCTCTACCGCTATCTCAAGGCCCTGGGGTTGTCCGGCACCCGTGAGCTGCTGTCGCGTGTGCTGCGTCCTTTCCTTTTCGCCCTCTCCCGCTCGAGCGCGGAGGCGAAGAAAGAAGCACAGGGAGTGCGGCGAATCACGGCAGCGCCGGATGAGGCCGAGGTTAAGGAGCCGCTTTCCGAGTCGGCGGCGGCCGAACCGTCAGCGGAGTCCGAGAGTACAAAGGAAGGCGACGCACAGCAGATGCGCTGGAAGGGCTACTGGCGCGCCCTGCGGGTGACCCACCCGACCCTGATCCAGGACTGGTCGCCTATTCGCGATTGGCTGTCCAGTCCCGAGAACAGGCAGACCCTGATTCTTCGCCACCAGATCTCCCGCCAGGCGCAACTCTGGAAGCGTACCGACTGCAACCGCGAGTACCTGCTGGCAAAGGATAGCTATGAGGCCTCCCTCGGATTAACCGGTCCTTATGGGTCGGAGCTCGAGTCCTTGGAGGCGGAGTTTCTGGACGAGTCCCGGGTCTTGCTGCGCTACAAACAGCGGCGCAACATCGCCGTCTACCTTGTAGGGCTTCTATTGCTCTTGCTGTCGGCCCTGGCCGTGTGGGCCGCCCTCGAAGCCCACGAGAAAGAGCGCGAGTCCCGGATCAGTTTGCATAAGAGCGAACTTGCTCGGGCGGACCTCGATATCGAGCAGGGTAACAGGCCGAGTGCGTTGAAGCGCGCTCTGCAGGCGGGGAAAGAGCTTCCCGAGCGAGCGATCAGTACGCTCAGCCGTGCCTTTGTCGGAACCCGTCTTCTCGCGATGGTGAAGGCGGGTGACAAGCTGACTGATCAGGCCGGGGCGTCTGCGCGGAGCGGCGAAAAAAAGGCACCCGTAAAGGTCGTTCCGGATCTGAGCGCTGAGGGAGGCCGGCTGGTCAGCATTGTCCCCGGGGAGGGGGTGATTGAATGGAGTTTTGGAGCCGATGGCGTCGACGATAAGAAACGAGATTCATTGGCTCCGGCCGAGCTGGGTATCCACAGCCTCTTCTTTGTCGGTGAAGGGGCGAAAGAAAGGCTCTTCGGCATAGGTGAAAGCGGCGTCTGGTCGCTGTCTGCCGACTCGGGTGCAAAGCTCCTGTACCACTGCGGCGCCGAAGAGGGCGCAGTCACTGCCTTGGACGCCGATGGCCGCTTTCTTGCAATCGCACATCCGCTTGAGCTGGACAACAGCGCACATAAGGAGAAGGCGAACACCGCTCTATGCGTTGTCGATCTGAATTCGCCGGCAGAGGCGGTCCGCTTCGGTGAAGAAATCTATCCCGCAGCCGATAAGGAGATACGCGGGCTCGCCTTCTCCCCCATCAAGGGTGACAGGAGGCTCGTTACAGGATCGGCCGGTGGGCGCCTACGGGTGCTCGACGTGACCAAGGGCGAGCTGCTTCTCGAACTGCCCGAGCAACCGCTCGGTCGGCCCTTCAACCGCGCGGTCTTCGATTCGCAGGGAAAGCGAATCGCCGTGGCCTCCGCTGACGACAGGGTGCGTGTTTACAGCGTGGACGATCCGGATCTGTCGTTCGAGCTTTCCGAAGTAAAGAAGGACGGCCGGCCTGTCAAGATTCACCATAGCGCGGTGCGCGACGTCGCCTTCTCCGCCGACGGCCGTTATCTCGTCGCCGTGGACGACGAGGGCCAGGTGGTACGTTGGAACCTGGAAGATCTGGACGTGCAACCGGTGACGGTGCTCGGACATCATCGTCAGAGCGTCCAGCGGGTCCGGGTTAGCTCCGGTTCAACCCCCGGGTACGCCGGCGGCTTGGTGCTGACGGCGTCCAAAGATGGCACGGCCCGCCTGTGGGACCTCTTTACGGGCAAGGAGGTTGCCGTATTGAGCCACGATACCGCCGTCTCAGATGCCCGTTTCGAGGCCGGTGGCAATCGCATCCTGACCCATTCCGCCGGTTCCGAGCGCCAGTACGGTTCGGCCCGGGTGTGGAACGTCGATCCCCTGTCGCGCCTGTACGAACGGCTTGCCCATAAGGACCACGTTTGGCATCTTGACGTTGCAGCCGACGACCGGCAGTTGTTGCTGGCGACCGCGGGGTACGATGGATGCGTCCGGGTTTGGCGTTACGACTCCAATACAGAGAGATCGACCGAGATAGAGTTCGAGACCGCGGATGGCGCCAAGGCGGACAATACCGTTGGCGCTACCCCGGCACCTGAAGATGGGGGCTGCAGGTCGGAAAGACAGGTGAGGCGCGTTGCCTTCTCGCCCTCGGGCAGGCTGCTGGCGAGTGCGGCCTACGACGGTACCGCCCGCATCTGGACGATCATCGAGCCCGCGAGCCCAGTCGAGCAGACGAAAGTCAGGGAGTTCTGCCCGGCGCAGGCGGCCGATGAAGGGGGAAAGGTCGACTGGGCCCTCTTCGGGCCGGACGAGAGCTGGTTCGTAACCGCTTCGGACGCGCCCAAGAATCCGGTTCGGGTGTGGCGCACGAAAGAGTGCGGTCGGATAGAGATTGCCGATAGCGCCTTCTCCGGGCTCGATGCCCGGGTGCAGGCATTGGCGGTAACGGGGGATCCGGAAGGCGGAGCGCTCGTGGCCGCCGGCGATGAGCGGGGCCGGATCCGCGTCGTCCGTCGAGACGGCGATGGCTGGACGACCCTCATGCAATGCAGCACCGGCGATTACCGCCTGAGTGACCTTGCCTTCTCACCGGATGCGGATTGGCTCGCCTTCTCAGGAAACAGGGGTCTCGCCGGTCTGCTACACGTCTCGTCGGGCGACTGCGGAGAGGTCCGCCCGCTGGAGGGCCACGGCGATCTCGTCTACAGCGTGCGCTTCGCGCCGGATGGTCAGCGACTGGTCACGGCCTCACTGGACAAGACCGCTCGGGTGTGGACCCTCTCCGGGCGCCAGCTCGCGGTACTCGGCGGACACAATGATCGGGTCTACCACGCGGAATTCAGCCCGGATGGGGACTGGATCCTCACCGCCTCCCGCGACAAGGTCTTGCGCATCTGGGAGGCCCCAACCGGGGTCCTTGCGCACGACAGGAAACTCATTCCTCTAGAGCTCGACGGGCGCCTCGGCGGCGTGTCCTACGCCACATTCAGTCCGGACGGTCTTTCCGTTGCCGCGGCCTACTGGGACAATGCCGCGCTCTTGTGGCGGTTGTGGAAGGAAGAGGGAGATCCCGCGAAGGACGAGCAAGCCCCGGAGGAGCTGCGCGATGTCTGGGACGAGAAGCATGAACGCCTGGAGGTCGTCCAGAAGGCGTACGGCTTCTGGAAACGGAACCACCTGGAGGAGCTGGAGATCGACACGAAGTAGGGGCCGTACTATCGCCGATCGAGGACTTCCGCAGATCGGGGTCAATCTTGCGTGAGGGCGAACAGGCCCAGCAGCATGACCGCGCTCGCGATCAGCTTTTCCGGAATACGGTGCTCGTGGAAGAGAAGCCGCCCGAGCAACACCGAGAACATCCCGGCGGTGCGTTTCACCGACATGGCGTAGGAGGCGAGGGTCAGGCTGAGCGCGATCTGGTCGGCGATACGCATGAGGGCGAACAGCGCGCCCAGCAACAACAGCGGTCTGGCCTCCCGCCGGAGGTTCTCGTTGAACACCTCTCGGTAAAAGTGGCGGTCGTGAAGGCTGAACAGGATGAACAGGATCAACGGGTTGACCATTGATACCATCACCGAAAACGAGAGCGGGTCGCTCAGACGTACGCCGACACGCCCGAAGGTCGCCGCCGTCGCAAAGCAGGCCGACGCAGCCAGCGTGTAGCGGCTGCCCGAGACGGTGAACAGGCGCGCCAGCGGTGTGAACCAGTGCGTCATCCCCCGGTCGACGCTGAGGATGTAACTGCCGACAACCAGAAGCGCGATACCGATCAGGCCGATGCTGCTAGGCAGGTCCCCCGTGATCAGCCACTCGATGACGATGACGAAACCGGGAGTCAGTGTGATCACCGGGCCCACCAGCGAGATCTCGCTCACTTTGATGGCATGGTTCAGCGACCAGCCCCCGAGCCCCGAGATCATGCCCCCAAGCAGTACCGCACCCACGTAACGATAGTCCTCGACGGGGAAATTGTGGTTCCAGAAGATCAGGGGAAAGGTGACGACCACGCTTGCCAGGTTTACGTAGAGGGTTAGGGCCTTGGCCGAAAAACTGAAGCTCAGGTGCTTGGTAACCGCAAGTCGCGAGGCGTGGAAAAACGCCGAGAGCAGGGAGAACAGGATCCAGAAGGGGGCGAATTGCGAAAAATCCATCGGTGCAGGGTTTTTTTCTTAATGACCCGGCGTACGCGCCGGTTTGTTCAAGAATGGGGCCAGCCGCGGAAGATGTCCACGAAGCGCCGCACGGGATGAAAGCGGACCCCCGGCATCCGTACGAGGCGCCGCTGGTTGAAGTGGGCGAAGGCGCGCTGAAAGCGCGCTCGATGCTGCCATTGCTCCGCACTGAAGGTTCCTTCCCCGCGCAGGATGCGCACGCTGGGTACGCCGTCCAGGGATACCAGTCCCGCCCCTCCGATTCCCGAAAAGAGCTTGGTCTGCACGATCAGGTACACTTCGGGCGCAGACCCCAGGGAGCGGGCCCTCAGGTTCGGAGCCGGCGAGTAGAGGTTCAAAGAGTAACAGGGCAGGTTCAGGGTCATGTGGTGCTTGCGCACCGCGGCTGAACCGCTTTTCAGGCGCTCTGCCAGGGCGGGTGGCAGGTCGCGCAGGTGCTCGGCGAGCAGGGCCAACGCGGTGCGAACGTAGGCGGACAGGGGCAGGCGGCCCAGGTTGGCGTGGATCTGCCGGCGCGGGAGAAGGGCGTGCCGGCGCCAGGGCGGCGGCGGTTCGGGCCGGCCCGTGAAGGCGGCGAGGATGTCCGCCGCCGATGTCTCGATACGACGATGTATGCGGCGCGCCAACGCCTCGAAGGCGCAATCGTCCAGCACCCCCCAGCCGGGCAGCTGTACCAGGCAACCGAGGGGTCCGCAGCCGCCAACGGCCTCCTCCTCCCGGTAGGGCAGCAGTCTTGCCTCAGGGATCCCCAGAGGCAGGTCGGCGAGCACCTCGTGGATGAGCCGAGCGCCGAGAAAGGCCATCGGGTCCAGGGCCTGCCGGCGCAGCAGGGGATCACGGATGCTTTTCAGGCGCTCGGGGTTGGACAGAGGGGCGAGCTCCGAACGGGTCCAGTACAGCAGGTGCAGATGGAACTGTTTGTTGGCCTGGCAGCTCTCGCGGTCCTGGGTATTGGGGTCGCAATTGAGGGCCAGATGCAGACGTCCGTTCTCCAGGCCGAACTCCCGTTGCACGTCGGGCTGGGAGACGAAGCGCACGAAGCTCGCCCCCGTGCGCCACAGGAGCTGCCCGGCGAGTGGCGTTACGTCGCAGGGCCCCGGTTGGGCCGGCAGCGACACGCCGCTCACCATCAGGTCGTGAAGGGCGTGGGGGGAGGCCTTGTCCACCAGGGCGAAGCGGTCGTTCCCGGCGTCGAGCGCCTGGATCGTGCGTCGGTGGTAGCGGACGGCGGGGTCCGGGTGCTTGCGCTCCTGTCGGGTCAGCGCGAGCTGCGCCGGTGGACCCGGAATGCGCATCTGGTTCCAGGCCACCGGAAGGTCGCGGGCAGCGGCGGGATACAGCTCGGCCAGGATGTCGGTTGGCCTGCGCTCAGTCACCCTGGCGAATCCGGTGCGCTCATGTCAGTGCGTCGACGCACTGCGCAACTGTGGCCTGAGGGATTGGAGGTCTCGGACGACCTCCCCGAGGAGCCGCCCCGTCAGCCGATTGAAGGCCTGAGCCATGGCTTCGGGAGTGCTCTGCCCGGTGGCCTCCTCGCCCTGATAGCGCTTGGAGAGCATGGAGCGGCGGTCGTCGCCGCGCATCAGGGTCAGGGTGAACTCCGCCACTACCCGCGGCGGTTGAGCGGTTGGGAGGTGATCGAATCGGCTTAGCTCGCCGCCCAGCAGGTAGTCCGCCCGCGCTCGCTGGGCGGGAGTAATCACGAACGCAAACAGCTGCGACGTGCGCAGCGCGCCCACAAGATCTTCTGCGACGGCCCTTCCCGGGAGTTCCTCCCAAAGCAGTGTCGGGTAGCGCATGACCTGCAGGGGTTCTTCGGCAGAGCGATAAACGATCTCGCGCCCCCCAAGAAATCCGCGTGTCGCGAGGTCATTCACAAGCAAGGTCGCCCTGACGGGGGGCGCCTCGGTCGATAGGGCTTGCACCCTGGGTTCCAGGCTGTAGAAACGGTCCTGCTGGACCGGTTCCGATGAGACGCAGGCAGTGATCAGAAACGGCACCAGGGCCACCATTGATCGGAAGATCATTCGAACCATGGCGTTTCGTCTTCCACCTTGTGGCCCTGGAGGATGGTTGCCGCCGGATTGTTGCGCAGATCGCGGGCAAGTGCGGAGAGGTCACGGGTGGCGTCCTCGATGTTTGTGAGGATCGGGGTGAGCGCAGCCGCGAGCTCTTGGAGCAGATATTGCGTGTCGTCCAGCGAGCGCTCAACGGACGGCTTGTTGTCCCTGACCAGCCCCCGGATGTCGTTCGCCAGATCGCCGTAACTCTTGACTGCACGCTGGACCTCCTCAGCTGTACGCTCAACCTCCTCAACTGCACGTTTGACCTCCTCACTGCGCCCGTCGAAAATCGCCGAGACTTGGTCGACCGTCTGTTCCAGGTCGGTGCCCAGGCGTTGCAGGATCTCCATCACCACGTCAAAGCGCGCAAAGGATTCCTGAATGCCCTCCAGCGTCGGTTCGATCTTCTCTTGCGCCAGCAACTGCAGGGTGATGGTGAGGTCGCTTAACTGCTGCGTAAGCTCAATCTCCGGGCCGCTGGTCACGACGGCTTGCCGATTCAGCAGCAGCCGGCTGGCGCCGCCGGGTTGGATTTTGAGCGCGTACTCCTGCAGCAGCCCGATGGAGCTGATCTGGGCGACGCTGTCCTCGGGAACGGGCCAGTTGTCGCGAATCCGAAGGGTGGCGCGGAAGCAGGGCAGGACTGCCGAGCGTCGCGTACCGGCTGCCGCCGGCGATGGGCAGCGTCCGGCGGCCTCGTCGCGGCCCGGGAAGACGGGCTCGACCCTCTCCACGATACCGATGACGAAGCCTTCCTGCATCACCTGAATGCCTGCATCCAGACCCGTCGCTTCGGCGAAGTAGGCGTCGAGGCGGTAGGCGTCACCGAACAAGCCGGGTATGAGCAGGGCCAGGGCGCCGAGGGCCACCGCGGCCATGACCAACACGAAGACTCCGGCCAGCATCAGGTCCCGCCTCTGCGCGCGGGCTTTGCGTTTTCCAGGCGCCCCGATCTCCGGGGGGGCGTAAAGCCGCTCTAGCAGGCTCACGGGCGCCCCCGGAGCACAAAACGCAGCTCCAGGCGTTCTTCGGCGGTCTGCTCGAGCCGCGCACGGCTGCCGTCGAACACCAACCGGCCGCGGTCGAGCACCGCGACGCGGTCGCCGCTCTGGGCGAGGACATCGGGGCGATTATCGGTTGCGAGCAAGGTCAGATTCTGGTGCTCCTGTTGGTCGCGCAGCAGATTGAGCGTCTCCCGCGCGGAGGCCGGGTCCAGCCCGTCGGTGAGGCCGTCCCACACGAGCAGGGCCGGCTTGTGGATCAGCGCGCGCCCAAGCTCCACGCGCCGGCGCTGGCCCAGCGACAGCGAGCGCGGCGGATGGTTTTCGAGTCCGTCCAATTGTAACTGGGTCATTACCAAGCGCGCTGCGCGGGCCATCTCGTTGCGGCCAAGGGGTGCAGCGCGTAAGGGTATCAGCAGGTTCTCCAGAACCGTCAGGTCCTCGAGCAGGGAGCCGCCCTGCAGGACCGCCCCCAGATCCCTTCGCAGACGGCGCATCGCGCGGTCATTGAGTGTGGCCAGTGCCTTCCCGAAAACCCGGATTGTACCCGCGGAGGGGGTGTCGATGCCCAGGATCAGGCGCGTCAGGAGGGTTTTTCCGGCTCCGTTCGGACCGATCAGCAGCAGCCATTCGCCCTGCTCCATTCGCAGCGAGATGTCGGTCAGCGCGCAGTGAGGACCCACGTGCTGAAAGACGGCTTCGAGCTCCAGCGCCGTACCCAATGGCTCAGCTTCCCGGGAAGAGAATGAACAGTAGGTCCGTAAGCAGAATCGCGGTCACGGCGCCGATCATGGTTCGGGTGGCGGCCCGGGCGACGCCCTCGGGGTCGCGACCGGCCATCGTCCCGTTGACCGTTGCGATGAGCGCGATCAGCAGGGCGAAGATCAGCGGCTTGCCCAGGGCCTCCACCAAGTCTCCCGGCGAGAGGGCCCGCTGCAGGGCGTCGAGGAACAGGGCGGGCGGGACTCCTGCGACGCCCCACAGCCACAGAAAAACCGCGCCGAAGGTGACGAGGCTGCCCCATACCGCGAAGGCGAACGACATCAGCAACATGGCTAGTAATACCGGCCCGACCGTGAACTGAAGCGGATGGATGCCGTTGACCAGCAGCCCATCCATCTCGCCGCTCACCGCCAGGGTCGCCTGCCTCACCGCCAGGGCCAAGCCGGCGCGCCCGGCCACCAGGATGCCCACCAGGATCGGAACCAGTTCCATCACCGCCGCGTAGGAAATCGGGAGCAGTATCAGTCCCGGCAGATCGAACTGCTCCAAGATCGACTCGGTCTGGTTGCCCAGGATCAGCCCTACGGCGGCCGTCACCAAGGTGATGGCGGGCAGGATGGAGAGCCCTGCCTGCCTGAGAGCGCCGGCAAAGGCGGGCATATCCAACCGTCCACGGCCCGCCAGGATGCGCAAGTACAGACCCATGCAGCTCCACAGGGTGACGGCGGCCAGACCAAGCTGTTCCAGCCAGCTCGCGGCTCCGGAAGACGATTGAGGGGCTGGTCGTGCAATCAAGCGCTTATTTGCGGGCTCGTTGTTTAGCCGGGTCCTTTGCAGCCATTGGGCTTAAACCAATGCGCTGCGCGACTGGCTGTCGCCTAGTGGGCGCCGAAATGCTCCGCGATCCTATTTCCGCTTTCTACCCGCAACCCGCAACCGCAGGGCGTTGAGCCGGATGAACCCGGTGGCGTCGCCCTGATCGTAGGCGCCGGCGTCCTCCTCGAAGGTGGCGATGGACTCGTCGAACAGGCTGTTTGTGTCGGACTTGCGCCCCGCCACCATCACGTTGCCCTTGTAGAGCTTCAGGCGGACCAGGCCGTTGACCACCTGCTGGGTCTGATCGATGGCGGCCTGCAGCATCTCCCGTTCCGGCGCGAACCAGTAACCGTTGTAGACGAGCTTGGCGTAGCGGGGCATGAGCTCGTCCTTGAGGTGGGCAGCCTCCCGGTCCAGGGTAAGGGACTCCATGGCGCGGTGGGCCTTGAGCATGATGGTGCCGCCGGGGGTCTCGTAACAGCCGCGGGATTTCATGCCCACGTAGCGATTCTCGACGATGTCATCGCGCCCGATGCCGTTCTCGCCACCGATCCGGTTGAGCTCCGCGAGCACCTGGGCAGGCGTCATGGCCTTGCCGTCGACGGCCACGATGTCCCCGCGCTCGTAGGTGAGCTCGATGTAGGTGGGTCTGTCCGGTGCTTGCTCCGGGGAGACGGTCCAGCGCCACATGTCCTCGCCCGGCGCGGTCCAGGGGTCCTCCAGATCATAGCCCTCGTACGAGATGTGCAGCAGATTGGCATCCATGGAATAGGGGGACTTGGTGCCCTCGCGCTTCATCTCCACCGGGATGCCGTGGCTCTCGGCGTAGGCCAGCAGCTTCTCCCGCGAGAGCAGGTCCCACTCCCGCCAGGGGGCGATGATCTTGACATCCGGCTTCAGCGCATAGGCGCCGAGCTCGAAGCGGACCTGGTCGTTGCCCTTGCCGGTGGCGCCGTGGGAGATGGCGTCGGCTCCGGTCTCGTTGGCGATCTCGACCAGGCGCTTGGCGATGAGCGGGCGGGCGATGGAGGTGCCGAGCAGGTACTCCCCCTCGTAGATGGCGTTGGCGTGGAACATCGGATAGACGAAGTCGCGCACGAACTCTTCGCGCAGGTCGTCGACGAAGATCTCCTTGACGCCGGCGGCCTCGGCCTTCGATCGTGCGGGCTCGACTTCCTCGCCCTGACCGATGTCGGCGGTGAAGGTCACCACCTCGCAACCGTACTCTTCCTGCAGCCATTTGAGGATGACCGAAGTATCCAGGCCGCCGGAATAGGCCAGCACAACTTTCTTGATCTCGTTCTGTTCCATTGAAGACTCCAACTCAGGCCGTCGAAAAACTTCCAGTATAAGCTGCCCGCCAGGCGGCATGCGAAAAAGAGGCCGCAAACTCCAGGGCAACCGAATAATAATTGTGGTGCGAGCATAGAGTTGCGCAGCATATCTCAAGCACTTTCTCAGGAGCATGAGATATTTGTTCGGATTTGGTCTCGCATTTTTCGCTCATTGAGGAGTCGCGTGTTGTCACCATTGATGCGATGGGATGGCGGAAAGCGATCGCGGAGAAGATCGTCGCCAACGGGGCAGATTACGTCCTGGCGGTTAAGGAGAACCAACCGCAACTGCGCGAGGCGCTGTGCGACGACTTAACGGCCCAAGCGGCGGACTTCCAGCAGGTCCCGGCGAGCTACTTCGAAGAAGCCGATGCCGGCCATGGTCGCCGCGAAGTGCGCCGCAGTTGGCTCGTGAAAGACCTCTCGACCTTGCCCGAGCCGCAAAACTGGCCCGGGTTGCAGAGCATTGGCATGGTTGAATCCGAGCATCACCAAGGCCAGAACATCTCGCTGGAATGCCGCTACTACCTCACCACCCGCGCTGACGACGCCAAGGTGTTCGGCAACGCCGTGGTGCGCACTGGGGCGTAGAAAACCAACCGCACTGGTCGCCCGACGTCACCTTCGGCGAGGACGAGAGTCGTACTCCGTCGCGAGAACGCACCCGGCAATTTCAAAAACGCTACGCCAATTCGGTCTGAATTTGCTCAAGCGCTACCTACCGTCCATGACGGTGGGACAGAAGAAGTACAAAGCAGCCTTGGATGATGACTCCCAGGCTAAGACTCTGTTTCAGTCGTGACTACCGTTCGGTCGCTCCGCTCTGGCCCCCCCAACCGAATTTTGTTATAAACCCGACCGTCGTACAGTTAACTAAAATTTGGAATTCTACAAAAGTCGAAAGGAGTCATGCCGTGACCAGTATCTCAAATTCTGACAACTCCGGGCGCTGGTTTGTCCGTAGTTGTGACGGACGGAGCGGCCTGAGCAGAGCATCAGGGCTCGCGGCCGTTGCGTGGCTGGCTGTATTTCCACTGTTCACTCTC
>JAYEJW010000560.1:0-25259 GCA_034716535.1 Pseudomonadota bacterium | reverse complement strand
CATCGTTTCTCCTATTGTGACCCCTCGTGACACCTATACTGACCCAACCTGTCTTAACGCAGGCTGAACGAGCGCCAAAGGGGTTTTCCACTTTCTTTCCTTGATGGACGTTCAGTTGCGGTTCATCCGGCTTCGGCTATGGTCTCGATGCAAG
This sequence comes from Pseudomonadota bacterium, assembly GCA_034716535.1. Classification (GTDB taxonomy): domain Bacteria; phylum Pseudomonadota; class Gammaproteobacteria; order Chromatiales; family Chromatiaceae; genus JAYEJW01. The sequence goes on along the minus strand of JAYEJW010000560.1, from coordinate 25,105 downwards.
GGGCGCGAGGAACGGACCTTGCGGCGCGAAGGAGGGGGTGGAAGCTTCACCTATAATGGCAACCATGCGGGGGCGCTCCCACCGACATGGGAAGATCAACGCGGCGACTTGGACGACGGCGGATGAAGATCGGAAAACTCGGGACACTAGCGGCCGGCGTGATCCTGCTTGCCGGTGGCTTTTTACCCATGCAGGAAGCAGCGAGTCGAGGCGGGAATCGGCCCGGAAGGTCTATGGAGCAGTCAGGGCTCATCTCGAGCGACCGGGCGGCGGCGGTTGCCCGATCGGCAACGGGTGGACGTGTGCTCAATATCAGCCTGAAGCGCAAAGGAGCACCCCGGTATCGGGTCAAGGTGCTCCTCGACGGCAAGCGAGTGAGAACCATCGAGGTCGACGCCCGCAGCGGCGCCCTCCTAGATTGAGAAGCGATCACCGGCAGTCGGCACGCCCATGAGAATCTTGGTCGTTGAGGACGAGGCCCCGCTGCGCGCGCAGATCGTCCGCGAGCTGCGAGAGCGCGGGCACGCGGTCGACGAGACCGGAGAGGGGCATGAGGCCCTCTATCTGGGCAACGAGTACCCGATCGATGTCGTCGTCCTGGATCTCGGCCTACCCGGCCTCTCGGGACTGGAGATACTACGCCGATGGCGCGCCGCCGGGCGTGCGTTCCCGGTATTGATTCTGACCGCGCGGAGCCGGTGGCAGGAAAAGGTCGATGGCCTTGAGGCGGGTGCGGACGACTATCTGGTCAAGCCGTTCCACATCGAGGAGGTGGTGGCGCGTCTCAGGGCTCTGGTACGCCGCGCTGCAGGCTGGTCGCGCTCGGTGCTCCAGGTGGGCGAGATCGAGGTCGACACCGGACCCCAGACCGTGACCGTGGCGGGCCGGCAGGTGCCGCTCACCGCCTACGAGTACAAGCTGCTCGAGTACTTGGTGTTGCACGCCGGCGAGGTGGTGTCCAAGACGGAGCTGGCGGAGCACCTCTATGAGGAAGAAGCGGATCGCGACAGCAACGTCCTCGAAGTCCTGCTCACCCGCCTGCGGCGCAAGCTCGACCCCGATCGGACGCTCGACCCCATCGAGACATTGCGCGGCCGTGGTTACCGCGTGCGCGGCGACAGGCAGGAGGACGGATAGGCGGTGCACCGCGCCCCTTCTCTAAGCGGGCGGCTGGCCGCGGTCGCAGTGGCCGTCCTTGCGGGGTTCTTCGGTCTGACGGGAATCGTCTTGGACGGCGCCTTCCGCCAGAGTGTCGAAGAGGGCATACGCGAGAACCTGCAGGTCCAGGTCTACCTGATGCTCGGCGCCGCGGACGTCGACGAGGACGGCGAGCTCCGCATGCCGGATACCCTCTCCGAGCCGAGACTCTCTTCTCCAACCTCCGGCCTCTACGCGACGGTGGCCGATACCGAAGGAAAGATCCTGTGGCGATCCGACTCGAGTCTCGGGCGCGATATTCCCTACCCGGCCGCCCGAATAAGCGGTGAACCGGTCTACTCCCTCGTCTCGGAGACCGGCAACCGGAAGTATTTTGCCCTGTCCCACCTGGTCACCTGGGAGCTCACCGGCGGGGGGGAGCGGGAGCTGGTTTTCAGGGTCGCTCAAGCGGGCCGGCAAGCGGACGCTCAGATCCGTGCGTTCCGGCGCACCCTGTGGACCTGGCTGGTTGCGGCCGCCGCGGTCCTGCTGATCGCACAAGCCGCCGCTCTGCACTGGGGGCTCGCCCCACTTCGGAGGGCGGCAAGGGAGATCAGAGAAATCGAGCAGGGGCAGCGTGGACGGCTCGGCGGCAACTACCCGAAGGAGCTGCTGCACTTGACCCAAAACCTCAATGCCTTGTTGGAGAGCGGCGCTAGCCGCCTACAGCGCTACCGCGACTCGCTGGCGGACCTTGCACACTCCCTGAAGACTCCGCTGGCGGTACTGCGCTCGGTTGCCGGCGAGGAGGCGGCGAGGGCTCAACGTGGATCGATCATGGACCAGGTCGAGCGAATGGACCAGGCGATCGACTACCACCTGCAGCGGGGCGCCGCGGCGGGACGTTCAGGGTTGTCCTCGACGGTACACCCGGACGCGATTCTCGCCCGCATCGGCCGCTCGTTGGCCAAAGTCTATGCCGAGAAGAGGGTCGAGCTCGAGGTGGAGATCGCGGACGACGCCGTTTTTGCCGGCGACGAAGGAGATCTGACCGAGATCCTTGGCAACCTACTGGACAATGCCTACAAGTGGTGCCGCGAGCGCGTACGGGTCCGTGCCCGAACCGCTCCAGACCCACGGGGGCGTCGCAGCCAGCTGCTCATCGAGATAGAGGACGACGGTCCCGGCATCCCCGAACCGGATCGCCGCGCGGTGCTCGAGCGCGGGGTACGCACCGATCGGCTGGTTCCGGGGCAGGGCCTGGGACTGGCCGTCGTCCGCGAGATGGTCGAAGAGGCATACGCCGGGTCGCTGGAGTTATCTGACAGTGACCTGGGAGGCGCGAGGATTCGCGTGATCCTCTGACCGAGGTCGGTCCGCAGAGGGAGACGCGAGATCGACTGCCCTTGCAGCTTCCGAGATCAGCGGAGGGTCTCGAAGGGGTGACAGAGTGAGTATATTAGCGTATTCTTATTTATAACCAAAACGGATCCCCTGAGGATCTGCTCAACGAAGATCTTAGGAGCGCGAAATGTCCACACTCGTCGTTTTTGCACTGTTGGGAGCATCCCTTTCGGCACCGATATACGCCGACGGGCAGCAAACGGTCTCCAGTGCATCTGGCACTACCTTGTCCACGGGTGCGCCTCTGGTCGAGGAGGCGTCGACTCCGGCGCGAGCAGGTAGCAACGAATACAGGGTCGCTACGGCCCCCATCGACACGCCGACGAAGGACTGCTGCTGGGACGAGATCAACCTCGACCGTGAGCCACCAGCGCCGAGGGCTCCGCTGGGACCGGACTGCTGCTGGGATCCGGTCAACTGCGACTAACCCGCAGTCCGAATCCCCCCTGGAACGGGGAATCCCGTTCCAGGGGAGAGGGGGAAAGGATGAGGATCAGCCGTGCGTCGGCTCGTCAGTGGCAGTCCCGCTCGGGGGCACGGCTTTCGGGGGATTCTCCAGCGCGGTGTCGATGATGTCCTCGACCTCCGATGTCGCATCCGCCATCACGGTGGCGATCAGATCCGGAAAGATGCTGCTCATCAGAGAGCTGTTCATCCGCGAGATGATGACCGTGCCGTCGGACTTCTCGTAAATCGATATCCGACAGGGCATGAAGGAAGACACCATGCGCGCGTCGTCCTCCTTCAGGATCTTGGCGGCGTGGGTGGGATGGCACAGCTCGACGACGGCCGTCGGTGCCACCTTATGGCCGAACTTCGCCATCGTCTTGTCCAGGCGATGAATCGTCGGGACCTTCCATCCCTTGGCGAGGGTCGTCTCCTTGATTGCTTGAAGCGTATCTTCATAGCCCATCGAGCTCTTGGTCTCGACGATCATGAAGGTGTGGATTCCCAGCCCGCTGGGCCACCACACCACCAAGGCACCCAACGCAAAGCCGAGAATCAGCATAAACCAAGGTTTCTTAAACACTTTTCCACTCCATCCAGTTGATACTTCGGAAGATCCGTCGGAAGGTGAGGCCGGAGAAGCCCGTGCTGTCCTTTAGACGGATCGGGCGAATATACCATTCACGAAATTGTCACGTCGTCTCCTGAAGTCTCCGCAATAGTTTCGGGTCGCCCACAAGACAACGGTTCGCGGGGATCAGCTCACCTGCCGGCTCGTCGGCGGACGCCGCATCGGATGGTGGATGTTTTCGCGGTGAAACGCGACAATCGCGGCTCTCGTACGACTCACTGGCTCGGGCCGCGTTGGCTGGGAATAGCGGGATATCACAATATCGCCGAGCCGCCTGTGTTATACAAGCCATGCTTTATGCTGACCGGTACAGCAGAGACCACTCGAGGGCGGCGCTCGTCCGCCTCATGGGAGAAGAGTACCGTCGGCATCTGGCAAATTGAGGTGAAGACTCATGAAGCTAGCCGCGCTGGGGTGCAAGACCCTGCGGGATGGGATCATCGTATCCTTCATCTTTTTTCTGGCGGCCATCGCCATGATACTCGCTGGACGGTTCGTCGTACCGAACATCGCCTACATGCCGCAGGTCATCGTCATATTGGGTCTTATTCTTCTGGTAATGGCCCCGTTCATTCTCATCGCCACCTACCTGCACACAGCGGCGCCGCGAGACCAAGGAGAGTCCGGCGAAAAGTGAGCACCAGCGGGCCGGCACAATGCTTTGTCCCAACCCTAGGTGCCGTCCCTGAGGAGGCGCCGGAGATCGCTGCTCGCCCGCGCAAGGCCCTCGTGAGCGATCCCGTCTATCGCCTGAGGGACATCCGGTTCGGCTATACGCATGATTACCCCATCCTGGCAGGGCTCGACCTGACCCTGCGACCCGGCGAACGCCTGGCCGTCACCGGCGCCAACGGCGTCGGCAAAAGCACGCTGCTCGGACTCATGGTCGGGCTCCTACGACCCGCCGCCGGCGAGGTTTGGGCGTTCGGCGCCACACGCCGCTCGGAGAAGGACTTCAGGGAGGTGAGGATACGCGCGGGGCTGGTGTTCCAAGACCCGGACGACCAGCTCTTCTGCCCGACGGTAGCAGAGGACGTCGCGTTTGGACCGCTCAACCTGGGTAAGACGCGCGACGAGGCCTTGCGGATCGTCAACACCACGCTTGAGCGCCTGGATCTGGCTGACTTCGGAAACCGAATCACCCACAAGCTATCCGCGGGCGAGAAACGCCTGGTGTCCCTGGCAACCGTCCTCGCCATGGAGCCGGAGGTGCTGCTCCTCGACGAGCCGACCAATGCCCTGGACGAGGTCTCCACAGAGCGCTTTACCGAGATCCTCCTCCAACTCCCGCAAACCATGGTGATTATCTCTCACGACCCGCACTTTCGCCGCAAGGTGGCGACCCGGATCCTTCGACTGGAACAAGGCCGTCTCTTGGGCACGCATCCCCACCCCTGCAGCTGAGGCCAGCTCGCATGGTTGCCCTCCCTCCCGGCGGTGCAACATGCGCCACTTACGCCCCGCCCCGAGCTCGCCGACCGACCGCTTCACACACGAGGACAAGGTCCTGAGCGGTCGCTCTGAAGCCGGCCGCCGGCGAAACCGGAACCTTCACCATTCCGCTCGTTCTCCCCGCGCCTAACCCCGCGTATCGTTGCGGGATCTGCCACAGACTCCGCGTTGTTTAACGCGTTTTTCACGATTTCGTTCAATGGCTTATTAAAACTTATTGAGATCGGGAATATGATCTTCTGCCACGAAGCTGCTATCCGGAACAGAACAACAAGACGGGCCGTCCAGCCGAGGGTAAGAAATGCACAGCACCATCCCCCTTTTTCGCACCCGATGCGCTGGCTTGCTCATCATCGGACTCCTCGCGACAGGACCGGCGTCGGCCGCCAACTGGGTGATGCTGCTGGGGACCGAGCCTGAGAAGGCCCCTGCGATCAGACCATTCGGTTTCATCGGCATCGAGTACCAGAATACGCGCGGCAGTGATCTGCCCGCCGGGCCCTGGAAAGGCCAGCCCATGGTGCTGAACCAGATCCCGCCCAATCTGGAGGACTCTTCCACGCTCCAGTTTTCCTATGTCCGACTGGGCATGCGAGGGCGGCTGTTGGACGGTAAGCTCAACTACTGGATCTCGCCCCTTGCCGGCGACAACGGCATCTCACAGAACGGCACACCGAACGTGAAGTTCACCGACGTGAGCGCGACCCTGAATCTGATTCCCTACGCGCGGATACGCATCGGCCAGTTCCAGTACCCCGGCTCGGAAGAGGGCATTAAGCCGGCCGTGCTGCGTGACTACGTCAACCCGACCAACGTATGCAACCAGATCGTCAAGGAGCGCTACTTCAGGAGCGACGGCACCCCGATCGACAACGCCAACGACCTGGACGGACCCGTCAGCGGCTGGCGAGACACCGGCGTGCAGCTGTTCGATGCCTTCAAGACCGGCGACTGGGAGCACACCTATGCGGCCATGGCGGGTACCGGATCAGGCCTGGCCCTCTACCGCGGAAACGGAAGCGGACGGCCGGACTGGTATCTCTACTGGAGCTCGGAGTTGATCTTCGGCGGCAAGGGACCGTTCCGGGACGGCCTGAAGCTCACCGGCTGGTATCAGAACGGCGAACGTGACATCCGTGTGGGGACGGCGCAGACCGAGGAGAGCTTCGACCGCACGCGTTACGGCCTGGGCGCCACCTTCCGCCGCGGTCCCTGGCGCGCGCGGGGCGAGTGGATCAAGGCCGACGGCATGATCTTCAACGGCACGGATGCGGTGGCGGTGCCCGGCTCGGTCAGCAATAATGGGAGATTGGTCGCCTCCTACAACGTCCTGCCGGACAACGAGGCCGACGGCTGGTATCTGGACGGCGGATACACCCTATTCGACAAATGGGAGCTGCGCGCCCGTTACGATCGTCTCAATCGCGGCACGGACAGCTCGGCCACGGAGCGGCGGTTCGAGACCCTGACCCTCGGCATGACCTATCGCTTCAACAAGCAGGTCCGGGTGCTCGCCGATTATCAGTTCCGGGACGTGAAGGCCCCCGGGCTGTCCCGCGGTGCAGTCCCCAATCAGATCCTGGATGATGTGGACGACCTGTTGGGGGTTCGTCTGTGGGCCAAGTTTTAACCCCCCGTCCGATCCAATCTGTGTGATATGCCGCACTGACCGCGGCAAATCCCACAGTTTTTCGCGCACCGGTGGCGGAAGCCCGGTTTCGATCTAGAATCCCTTAACTCGTGCGTTGATTGCAACACCCGAATCGGGTCCAAGACTAAGGTAACGACAAATGGAAAAAACCAAAGGGGGAGAAACGAGCTCGAACAAGGAGCTGAAATCGGTCGCGATCGCAACCGGCCTGGTCGTCGCCTCGATCATCCTGTTGCCGGCGCTGTCCCAGCGTCTGGGCATGGGCTCCAGCCTGACCAGCGCCCTGCGCATGGCGCTCATGCGGGCGTCGCACAAGGCCTGACGCGGGCTTCGCAGCCAGATCGAGCGCCGGCGACGAGGCGGCGCCAGCGATTGCCTGCGTTAGCTACAGCTTCCCCGACGGAGTCCGTGTCCACCCCTGTCTACGAGTGGCTGATGACACAGGCCCGCGGCGACGCGCTCGACGCCCACGTGCTCGCAAGCGTGATCGCCGCACGCAGCAATGAGCCCGAAGGCGATCTGGCCGATCTACTCGGACTGGACGCGGTCATCCTGAGCGAGCTCTTGGAACGACACTTTCCCGGCGCGGCGCGGGACCGGCAAGACCGCGGTTGCTTCAAGCTCAGGCTGCACGCCCGGTCCGGTCAGCCTTTCTTCTGCCGCCACTGCGGCGGCTCGGTGGGTGGAGCCATCCACGATCCCCGCGCCGAAGGGCCACTGGCGGAGCTGGCATGCATGGAGGACGAGCTGCAGGATATCCGGGCGCTGCTCACCGAGCATGCCGCGCCTCACCGACCACAGGCCATCTACCTGGCATCGATTCTCGCCAGAACGTCCTTGCGGGCGAATCATCTCTGGGAGGATTTGGGATTGCGCGACCGCAGCGAGATCTCCGAGCTCATGCACCGCAACTTCCCCACCCTAGCGGCGCGCAACGCGGGTAGCCGGATGCGCTGGAAGAAGTTCTTCTACAAGCAGCTGTGCGAGCGCGCCGAGATCAACATCTGCCGCGCGCCGAACTGTAAAAAGTGCGACGAGTACGCCGTCTGCTTTAGCCCCGAGCAGTCCGAGAGTGACCGCAGTAACGGCCTGGTGTGGACCTCATCGCTTTTCGCCTGACCGTTCCTATATACTCCGTCGCGAGGTGACCGTAAGGGCCAGCGCCAGACCCCACTGTTCCCCGGGGATCTGATTTCAGTCGGATCACACCCTGGCCGTGGGCCACGGCCCACTATGCTGTTCCAACGCATGCTCTATATTCATTGAAGCGAATGGCTGAACGCAAAGAGCTCTGTGTGCTCTGCAGCCTGGAGATCGAGGGCCGGGCCTACGAGCTCGAGACCGAAGAAGGGACGCTACGGTTCTGCTGCGATGGCTGTCTCGGCATCTATCGGCTGCTGAACGATCTCGACGAGGAGACGGAACCGGCGGCGAAGCGGGACGTCCGCCCTGGGTGATAGGGAAAGCGGATTCTTGCATCCGGAACCCACGTTTTACTCATGCCGTGCGCTGGCAATGCAAGGATGGCATTGATCAGCGCTTCCCCGAAGACTGGCGGCCCGGCCGGCTGGCCGGAAGCGAGGCAGGTGCTATCATGAGCGAGACAGGCAAGGCGTTATGCGAGTTGTGTGAACAGGCTGTGGCGGCCGGTGCGCACCAAGCCGCACAACAGGGGGTCGCAGCGGCGGCTCACGGGGGGGCAGCCACTGCTGCCCACGGCCTAGCGGCGGGCGCCGCACATCAGGCGGCCCAGCAGGGTGCATCGGCGCTCGCCCACGGCGCTGCAGCCGGCGCTCATCAGGCGGCGACCACCCTGGCGCACCAGGGTTCTTTGGTTACAGCAGCAGCAGCGAGAGGGGGAGTCATGGCAGCAGGCACTGCGGGCACCGGGATCATCCGGCGCATCTTCAGCAACCCGTGGGTCACCCTGGCCATCGGGGCAGCGGCGGGCTATTACGGTTACAAGTACCGCAAGGAGATCGTGGCCGCCGCGCGACAGGCCACGGATGCGGGCAAGGATTTCGTCTTGGAGAAGAGGGAGCGCTTGAGCGATATCGTGGCCGAGGCGGACGATGCCGAGGACAAGCAAACGGGGGAGGATAAGGCGGAGTAGACGGCTTCGCCCCTTGACCGGCAATCGGCGGCGGCCTTTGCCGGGCCCGGTAAACGACTTGCGGCCACAGTCGGAAAAGCGAGCTCCTGTCCGAGCATGAAGAAGAAAAAGCCCGCCATCCAGGATCTGATCCTACTCCGCTACCGCGAAGACGGGCATGTTCGCTTCGAGCTGCCCGAGGAGCTTTGCGGAGAGGATGCAGCAGGGGACCTGGAACGGCGCCTCGGCAAGCTGAACGGCATCCGACGCGTCGTCGTCTACCGCCGCAACCGCAAGCTCTCCATCCGTTATCTGGAAACTGTCTGTAGCTTCCTGGACGTGGCGCGACATCTGTACGACTGCGCGCCGCGGGTGCTGCGCGCCGCCCGCCGGGCGGGCGGCAGGAAACCGCCGGAGCGGCCGCCGTCGGACCTGAAACAGAAGGTCCTGGGACTGTCGGCGGTGAAGAGCGCGCGTGAGAAGCTCCAAGAGGTCAAAGAGACCGTTCAGGCGCTGGCCATCCTGGCCCGCACCAAGCTCGGAAAGGATTCCGCAACCCCCATGACCACGGAAAAGACCGTCCTCAATTTCCTCAACGACCTAGTCGCCTTCTACCTCATCAAGCTGCACTGGCAGCGCATCACCGGCGAATGGCTGCGCCGCCCCTTCTTCTACCGCTACCAATGGCTCGCCGCCGTCTATCTGGTCTTTCTCATGGTGCGCTACCGTAAGTTGGCGGGCAAATGAGTCAGGGGGAAAGCCCGCCGGCGCTGCAATGCCTGCGCGTCGTCCATGCCTTGGACCGACGCGTGCGCATCATCGTACCGACGATCCGCAAGGACCCCGAGCGCGTCTATGTGCTCGAGATCCTGCTGCGCAAGTGGCCGGCGGTGCGCCGGGTGCGGGCGGTGGCGGACATCGGCTCGGTGACGGTCGATTTCGACCCGCGGCTGACATCGCGGGAACGGCTTCTGATGCAGATCGACGCCCTTATCCCGCGGCTCGGTGCGGCACGGAAAGGGGCCAGTCGAAACTCCCCTGCACCCGCACAGTCCTGTCCCCTACAGCAGGTCCGCCTGGCCGTCGAGGGCATGACTTGCGCGTCCTGCGCCATGCTTGTGGAGCTCGCCCTGCAACGGGATCCCAGGGTGCGGGAGGCCGCGGTGAACTTCGGCTCGGAGACGGCCGCGGTGAGCGGAGCCCTGTCCCGCGATGAGGTGTTCCGCATCGTGGAGCGCTACGGCTACGGGGCCCGTCCCATGGATACCCTGTCCCAGCGCCGGCTGGTTGTGGAACGGGAGAAGGCGCGTCTTGCGAGCGCGAAGCGGCGCGCCCTGCTGGCCTGGCTGCTGACCCTGCCTGTGATGGCGATCGGCATGGCCATGCCGCGCTCCTTCGCCCTCAAGCTTGTGGAGCTGGTGCTCACCACGCCAGTGGTGTTCTGGGCCGGGCGGCCGTTCTTCGACAAGGCGCTGACGCTAGCGCGCCAGCGCACCGCCAACATGGACACCCTGATCGCTCTGGGGGCCGGCTCGGCCTACCTGTACAGCGTACCCGCCCTGCTGCTCGGGCGACGGCATCTCTACTTCGAGGCCGCCGCCGGCATCATCAGCTTCGTGCTCCTGGGCCGCTTCCTCGAAGAGCGGGCCAAAGGGCGTGCCAGCGAGGCCATCCGTCGGCTGATCGACCTGCAGCCGGCGAGGGCGACCGTCATCCGCGACGGCCGCGAGCAGGAGATCGAGATCGACGCGATCGTCGTCGGCGACATGCTCCTGGTGCGTCCGGGGGAGCGCATCCCCACGGACGGCGAGCTGGTGTCGGGGCTGTCCACGGTGGACGAGTCCATGGTGACCGGCGAGAGCATGCCGCTGATCAAGGAACCGGGAGCCAAGGTGGTGGGCGGCTGCATCAACGGCAACGGGAGCTTCCGCATGCGCGTCACCGCCGTGGGCGCCGATACGGTGCTGGCGGGCATCATCCGCATGGTGGACGAGGCACAGGCCGGGAAGCTGCCGGTGCAGAAGATGGCCGACCGCATCTCCGCCCGATTCGTCCCCGCGGTGATGTCGGTGGCCGGCCTCACCTTCCTGGGCTGGCTGGCCTTGAGCCACCAGTTCACCCGGGCCATGGTCAACGCCATCTCGGTGCTGCTCATCGCCTGTCCCTGCGCCTTCGGCCTGGCCACCCCCACCGCAATCATGGCCGGCACGGGCTCGGCCGCGCGCCGCGGAATTTACATCCGCAACGGTGAGAGTCTGGAGACCGCTTCGAGGATCACCACCCTGGTATTCGACAAGACCGGAACCATCACCGAGGGCCGGCCGCAAGTCACCGACTGGAGCAACCGCTGCCGCCTACCGGACGACGAGCTCCTGGGCCTGGTGGCGGGGGTGGAGGGGCAGTCCGAGCATTTTCTGGGCCAGGCCATCCGCAGTTTCACGGCCCAGCGCGGCATCCAGCCACCCGAGGCGGAGGCCTTCCACAGCGAGACCGGCGCCGGTGTGGGCGGGCAGGTGGCGGGCCATGCCCTGCTGGCGGGCAATGCAGGGTTCTTGGAGCGTCACGGGATCGACCCGCAAGCGCTGCTGGCAGATACTGAGCAGTTGGCGAAGGAGGGGAAGACGGCCGTGCTGGTGGCACTGGACGGCGAGCCCGCGGCCGTCTTCGGCATCGCAGACCGGCCCCGTTCCGGCGCCCGGACGGCCATCGGGCGTCTGCACGGGTTGGGTATAGAGACCTGGATCCTTACCGGCGATACGGAGCCCGCGGCCAAACACATCGCCGATCAGGTGGGCATTTCCCGCATGGTGGCCAGTGCGTCCCCTGCTCGCAAACTGGAGGTTCTGGATTCCCTGCGCGAGCCGGGCTGCATCGTCGGAATGATCGGAGACGGCATCAACGACGCCCCCGCCCTGGCGGCGGCGGATGTGGGGTTTGCCGTGGGGAGCGGCACGGACGTAGCCATCGAGGCCTCCCACATCACCCTGGTCGGGGGAGATATCGCCCGGCTGACGGACGCCGTGATCGTCAGCCGGCGCACCATGAGGATCATCCGCGAGAACCTGTTCTGGGCCCTAGCCTACAACACCATCGCCATCCCGGTCGCCGTGGCCGGCCGGCTCAACCCGATGATCGCCTCCGCGGCCATGGCCATGAGCTCCATCTCGGTGGTTACCAACTCGCTACGCCTGCAATGGCGTAAGGATCAGTCGTGACGGCCGGTGCCGCCGAGGCCGACTACGCCTTCGCCTTGATCGCCGGACTCATGGGCAGCGGCCACTGCGTGGGCATGTGCGGCGCCCTGGTGTCCGCCTTCTTCATCAAGTCCGGAAACGGGCACGGGGCGCTACCCTATGCCGCGTATCACGGTGCACGGATCAGCGTCTACAGCGTTGTCGGGGTGCTGGCCGCGGCGCTGGGGGCAGCCCTGGTCTCCACCGGGTTGATCGGAGCCACCCAGGGGGTGCTTCAGATCATCGCGGGGCTGGCTGTGATACTGCTCGGCCTGGATATCCTCGGGGTGATACGGCTGAACCTGTCGTTCTGCGGCCTGTCCACGGCAGGGGTGCGCAAGTGGTTTCTGAACGCCACCCGGCGCGGACCGGTGATCGGCAGTCTGATGGCGGGCACGCTCAACGGCTTCATGCCCTGCGCCCTGACCTTCGCCATGGCCATCAAGGCGACGACCCTGGAGAACCCGCTGGAAGGGGGCCTCCTTCTCTTTGTATTCGGCCTGGGGACCCTGCCGTCCATGCTGTTCGTGAGCGTCGCCTTCGGCAAGCTGGGCAGCCGCGTGCGCGGCTGGCTGCTGAAGGGGGCGGCCATCGTGGTGATCCTCATGGGCGCCAGCACCATGTATCAGGGCGTGCGCTTCTTCGACATCATGCGCGGGTTGGCCTGGTAAGCTCAGCCAAATGGCGCGTTTTTTCGCATCGCATATACGCCGGTCGCCGGGCAATTGCATAATTTGCGAATCTTCAATGCCTGTGCAGGCATCTCTCCCAGAAAATTGAACAGATTCTTGCGGTTCACGGCTTGATGAAGGGCGAAGCTCAGTGGGTTCAAGACATGCTGCGGGCGTTTTCCATGCGCAAAGCTGATCTCTTCCTCGGATCGATGGCCCTGGGCATCGCGCTGCTCGTCCTCAGCTTCGTGGATGAAGCCCTACGCGGCCGTGCCGCGGTGCCCGGCATCGAGCGACGAGCGGAGTTGGTGGCGGCGCTGGACTTGACCGACCTCGCCCTGTTCACAGAGGCGCGCTACACACGCCACCTGACCCAGGCGGACGGGCACACAGGATTCCAGGACCACCCCCTGGGCCTGGAGCATTTCCCCAGCGGCTCGCTGTATGCGCCGCCGGGCATCCTGAGCGAAACTGATGAGCTTCGTCCGCAAACAGAAATACCTGATTGACTATACGCTGTCGTCCCTGGGCCGACGTCCCGGCAAGAACCTGGGACTGTTGCTGGTCTATACACTGATCGTGTTTATGCTGGCCTCGGTGATGCTGTTCACTCATTCATTGCGCACGGAGGCGGGTCTGGTGCTCCAGGAGTCCCCCGAGGTGATCCTGCAGCGCATGGTGGCGGGCCGCCACGATCTGATCCCCGCGGACTACCTGGACCGGATCGGGAGGGTCCGCGGCGTGAGCGAAAAGTACGGGCGCCTGTGGGGCTATTTCTACGACCCGGCAGTACGGGCCAACTACACCCTGATGGTCCCGCGGGACCGGGAGATCGTCCCCGGCGGGGTTGTGATCGGCGCCGGTATCGCGCGCACGCGGGGACTGGATGAGGGCGACTTTCTGACCTTTCGCTCCTCCGCGGGCGAGCCCGTCTCCTTCCGGGTGGTCGGGCTGCTCGACCACGAATCGGAGCTCGTAAGCGCCGACCTGATGCTTGTGAACGAGGCCACGTTCCGCGAATTCTTCGGGATCGCGGAGGATTACTACACCGACATCGTCCTGCGAGTGCGCAATCCGCGGGAGGTGCGCAAGGTGGCCGAGAAGCTGGCGGTGAAGCTGCCGGACACCCGCCCCATCCTGCGCGACGAGATCCTGCGCACCTACGACGCGATCTTCGGCTGGCGCCAGGGCATCGTGTTCGTGCTCCTTGGCGGTGCCATCCTGGCGTTCGTGATCTTTGCCTGGGACAAGGCCTCGGGCCTGAGCGCAGAAGAGCGGCGCGAGATCGGCATCCTCAAGGCCATCGGCTGGGAGACCGCGGACGTTATCCGCATGAAGTTCTGGGAGGGGGCCATCGTGTCCTTGGCGGCCTTCTTCCTCGGCTATCTGCTGGCCTACGGCCACGTCTTTTACCTGTCTGCGGCCCTGTTCGAGCCGGTGCTCAAGGGCTGGGCGGTGCTCTACCCGGAGTTCCAGCCGGTGCCGTTCGTCGACGGGCTTCAGGTTGCGACCCTGTTCTTCTTCACCGTTTTTCCCTACACGGTGGCGACCATCGTCCCCATCTGGCAGGCGTCCATCACGGACCCGGACACGGTGATGCGGTAACCATGATTCACCTGGAGCAAGTCAAGAAGGCCTTCAACCAGGGCCGAACCAACGAGTTCTGGGCCGTGCGCGGCATCACCCTGGAGTTGGAGGCGAACCGTGCGACTGTGCTCAAGGGACCGAGCGGCTCGGGCAAGACCACCCTGTTGTCCATGATCGGCTGCCTGTCCCGCCCCACCTCGGGACGCATCACGCTGGAGGGGCGCCTGCTCTCGAACCTTCCCGAGCGTTTCATGACCGACGTGCGGCGCAGCACCTTCGGCTTCATCTTCCAGCAGTTCAACCTGATCAAGGGTCTCACGGTACTCGAGAACGTCATGTTGCCGGCCTATCCCCTGGGGCCGGACCACAGGGCCCTGAAGCAGGCGGCCCTGGGGCTGCTGAAGCAGTTTGGTCTGGCGGACCGGGCGGACTACAAGGCGGAATGGCTGTCAGGGGGGGAGGCCCAGCGTACAGCCATCTGCCGTGCCATGATCAACCAGCCGCGCATCCTGATCGCCGATGAGCCGACCGCGAATCTGGACACGCGGCTGGTCCGGGAATTCATGGCCATGGTCCGGGACCTGGTGGACATGGGCAAGACGGTACTGCTCACCTCGCACGACCCCATGGTCTTCGACTCGCCGCAGGTCGCCGCTGTGCTGGAGATGCGCGATGGTCTGCTAGCGGAGGCCTGAGCGGTGCTCATCAGCCCCCCCGTCCTGGCGTTGAACGCGGTCGCGCTGATCGTGACCTTCCTGATGCTGCTGGCGGCGGGTTTTGCGGTCCAGGTGGTGCGCCACTGGGATATCGCAAGCGGCAGCGAGCTCCAGCTCGACATGGAGCGGCGCACTTATCTCATTTCCACCCTGGTGGCCTACTGCTTCGCCGCCGAGCTGGTATCGCTTCTGCTCTTCGTCTACAACGCCGAGCAGATGTCCACCCAGTTCGTCGGCGCCATGTGTGCCACCGGGGTACTCAACGTGGATCCCTGGGGCTGGCCCACCCTGTTCCTGAAGATCGCGGTATTCTTCTCCGGCGCCGCCTGGTTGATGCTGAACCACGTGGACAACCAGGCCTACGACTATCCGCTGGTGCGGGTGAAATATGCCCTGCTGTTGGCCATCGCGCCCCTGGTGGCGGTGGAGGCGGTCGTGCAGCTGGGCTACTTTCTCGGCATGGATCCGGACGTGATCACCTCCTGCTGCGGGGCCCTCTTCACGCCCGAGGGCGGTGGGGTGGCCGCGGAGGTGTCGGCCCTGGAGCCCCGGACCGCCATGCCGGCCCTGTATGCAAGCGGGCTGGCGGGGCTCGGCGCCGGCGCCTTCTACTGGTGGCGCCGCCGGGGGGGCGGTGCGTTTGCGGTCCTCACAGTGACCGCCTTCCTGGTGGCCCTGGCGGCCATCGTCTCCAGCGTGGCCCTGTACGTCTACGAGCATCCCCATCATCACTGCCCATTCTGCATCCTCAAGTCCGGCCACCACTTCATCGGGTACTGGCTGTACATGCCCCTGTTCGCGGCAACGGCCCTGGCTCTGGGGGTGGGCCTGATCAGCCGATGGCACCGGGTGCCGTCTCTGAAGCAGGTCATCGAGGCCGACGGGCACCGCTTCACCGCCGTTGCGCTGGCGCTGCTGGGGCTCTTCTACATCGTGGCCACCTACGCGGTGCTCAGCTCGAACCTGACCATGGAGGGCGTGTGGTGGTGACCCCCCTCGACCCGATATTCCTCCGACGACCCGATTCACGCAAACAACCATGATGCCCATCCGACCCCTATGGTTCCTTCTCGCCGTCTCCGTTCTGGCCGGCTGCGGCGAGACCCCGCAACTGGAAAAGGGTCAGCCGGTGCCCGGCTTCAGCCTCCAGCAGCTGAGCGGAAAATCGTTGGCATTCCCCGACGAGCTGCGCGGCAAGGTCGTGGCCGTGCGCTTCTGGGCCGACTGGTGTCCCTTCTGTGAGACGGAGATGCAGGGCATCGAGCCCGTCTACCGCAAATACCGTGAGCAGGGCCTGAGCGTTCTGGCCGTGAACGTGCGCCAGGACCCCGACACCGCGCAGGCCTTCATCGACAAGCTCGACATCTCCTATGACGTGCTGCTCGACGAGGAAGGGGGTGTCGCCCGCAGCTATGGTGTCATCGGCCTGCCCACTACCTTTTTTGTGGACCGGGAAGGGCGGTTGGGCGCCCGCATCCTGGGCGAGTCCACACCGGAGGTGTTCGAAGGTGTCGTCAAAGAGCTCCTGTGAACACCGAATTCGGCTATGCGCTGGCCTTCGCCACCGGCGTGGCGGGGGCCTTCCACTGTCTGGGGATGTGCAGCGGTATCGCAGCGGGTTTTTTCGTGCGTCACGGCTGGGAGCACCGGTTCCTGCCCCACCTCTACTATCACGGCACGCGAATCCTGGTTTACACGATGCTGGGGGTCACCGGGGCCTTCATGAGCCGGGTCCTGGTGCAGACCGGTATTGTGGGCAAGGGACAGGGCGTGCTGATGATGATCGCCGGGGTGCTGATCATCCTCATCGGTCTCGGCGTGCTGGGCGTACTGCCCTGGGGGCGGCAGAGGGATAGCCGCGTGGAGCAGCCCGACGTGCGCGGCGTGCACGTCCTGGAACGGGAGATCCATCGCCGTCATTGGACCCCGGTGGTAGGAGGGCTTCTCAACGGCTTCGTCCCCTGCAGCCTGGTGTTCTCCGTGGCGGTCAAGGCGGTCGGCAGCGCCGACCCGGTGCAGGCCGGCCTCCTGATGGCCGCCTTCGGTCTGGGCACCCTGCCGACCATGGCGGCGGTCAGCGTATTGGGGGCGGTCGTGGGAGGCCGCGCAAGGGGTATTGCCGAGCGCCTCGCCGGCCTGACGGTGATCGCGCTGGGCCTGTGGACGCTCTACGAGGGCCTGGTGTTCTTCGACATCATGCGGGGCTTGAGCAACTGGTAGCGCCTTCGGCGCGAACATTTTACGGTCAAGCATTTACGACCCGCAGGATCGCCCTTCGGGTCATCTTGCCAAGCGCAACAGAGGAGAAGCAATCATGTGCGACAACCAGAACAACGGACGCCGTGAAGCGCTGAAGATGCTGGCAGTCTTGGGCCTCACGGGCATCGCGGGCACCGCAAGGGCTGCCGAGAGCTCACCGGTCGGAGCGATGATTCCCGGCAAAGGCTGGGTCCCCGCGAGCGGAGAGGCCTGCTCCGGCGACGGCACCCCACTGCAGTTCATGCCCAGAACGGCCCCGGACGCCGACCCGCTGAAAGACGAGCTGACAAAGTACCCGAAGTGCCCATACTGCGGGATGGACCGCACCAAATGGCATCACAGCCGGCACTTGGTGCAATACGACGACGACCTGGTCGACGGCACCTGCTCGATTCACTGTCTCGCGATCAGCCTCTCCTTGAACCTGGACCGCGGCCCCAAGGCCATTTACGCCGCCGATTTCGGTTCCAGCGAAGAGATCAAGCCCCTGGTACTGGTGGATCAGACCGCGTATCTGATCGGCAGCAAGCTCAAGGGAACCATGACCAGGGACAGCAAGATGGCCTTCGCGTCGGAGACGGCGGCCCAGGCCGCCAAGACAGAGCAAGACGGCACCCTCGGCAGCTTCGACGAGGCGCTGCGCGAGTCCTATGCGGGCATGGCCCAGGACACGCTCTCGATCCGCAAACGCCGGGCCGAGCGGCGCCGGCGGATGATGAAGAAAGGCTAGCGGCACGAGCGCGCGGGGCCCGGAATTCCGGGAACCCCGCTCCCCAATGGACGCGAAGGCACAGCCGTATGCGACTTCCCCGATGATCCGATCTATTCTTGGCCTCTTGCTCCTGACGTTGCTTCCGGGAACGATCCCCGCGGAACCCGTTCAGGTTCCCGACCCCGGCCCGAGGGACACCTGTCCGGTGTGCGGCATGTTCGTCGCCAAGTATCCGGAGTGGATCGCCACGGTGCTGTATCGGGATGGGCACGCCCACCACTTCGACGGCGCCAAGGACATGTTCAAGTACCTGCTGGACA
The DNA here is from genome assembly GCA_034716535.1 of Pseudomonadota bacterium. Taxonomy (GTDB): domain Bacteria; phylum Pseudomonadota; class Gammaproteobacteria; order Chromatiales; family Chromatiaceae; genus JAYEJW01. Next base: position 6,793 of record JAYEJW010000560.1, on the reverse strand, counting down.
TGCCCAGATGGGCGCCGGGTCACCGCGCGGAGGATATCGCGGCGATCGGGGTAACCGAGTACTACGGACTTCTGCGGGTGGGCGCGCGCGACGCCTACTACGTCATCGGGTCCGACGTGCTCGGCCCCATGGGGCACGAGCTGATCCCTTTGGAGACGAGGGAGGACGCCGAGGAGTTCATGCGCGACCACGGCGGCCGGCGCGTCCTGCGGTTCGACGAGGTAACCTACGACCTGCTCGTCGCCCTCGACGACGGGCGCTTCGAGTGACCGTCACCATGGCATCGGCGCAGAAGGAACAAAGCGGCGTGCTGGGTTCTCTGACTTCTGGAGGGAAAGAAACCCATCTCCGCAGACGGAGACGAGGAAGCATGCTGATATGATCCTTTCCGATCTGACCACCTACCTTGCCGAGCAGAAGTGTGTCGCTTTGATCGACCTGTCCCACCATTTCGGCTCCGACCCCGAGGCCCTGCGCGGCATGCTCGCGGTGCTGGAGCGCAAGGGCCGGGTGCGCAAACTGCCGTCGGGCACGGCCTGCGGCGGCGGCTGCACCAAGTGCGATCCAGCGAGCATCGAGCTCTACGAATGGATCGAGGCCGAGTGATCTTGAGATGGGGACTACAGCCACAGTAGAAAACGACTAGTCGGGCACCCCACTCCGGGTTAAGACTTGCGGGGGGATCACGGAATCGGTAACCCGAGCAAGATACTTGCCGCAACGCTCCCCCTTCTACTAACTACACCACTCCCAAAGAGGCGTGGTCAGGAATCAACCCCGTTTGCGGATCGGGCTGTCAGGGCATGCCCCGAAGACGCCGTCGTTTCCATGGATATCCTTGACTCCGCTGGCTCCTGGTGCTGAACTTAGTATCAATTTCCGTACCGAAGACAGCCATGAACAGTATTCCAGCCCAAGAGATCAAGCGCCGCGGGATATCCGCCGTCGACGAAGCACTGCGCGACGGACCGGTGCATATCATCAAGAACAACCGGCCGCGTTACGTGGTGCTGTCCGAGGAGCGTTTCGAGGAGCTCCTGGCGGCGCAGCAAGAGGCAGCCCGCGAAAGCCTGCGCGTCTCGCTGGAGGATATGAAGGCCGGGCGCGTTAACCGCTATGATGACGTGGACTCTTTGATGCGACAGCTCGAACGCGACGGCGACGAATGACCTTCATCCTGGTCACGACCCACCACTTCGAGCGCCGTGCCCGCAAGTTTCTACGCAAGCTCCCGAATCTCAAGCCCGTCCTCGCCAGTACCCTCGAGCGGCTCCGGCAGGATCCTTTCCAGCCGAGTCTCAAGCTGCACGGGCTTGGCGGGAACCTGTCCGGCATCCAGGCCGTCAGCCTCACGCACAGCTACCGCCTTACGCTGACCGTTCAGATCACCGAGCGAGAGATCGTGCTCCTCGACGTCGGCTCCCACGACGAGGTCTATCGGTGAAGATCACCGCCAAGGACATCGCCAGATGGGCTGAGCTAAGGGAAGCGCAGGGCGCGCTCCCCAGACTTGTCGGCACCCTGCTGTTCAATCGTAGCGACTTGTCTGGATGAACCCTCCTCGATGCTGAATCGACGCGGAATGGCGAGCGCGCTAAAGTTGCGCGCATGCTTCGAGAGAAACCCGCGGCCGATCTGACGCCATACCAGACGAAGTACTACGCCTATCAGCTCACCAAGCGCTGCCCAACGGACAGCATGGAGAAGCTGGCTGGCGCGCTCGTCGACGCGCAGGTGGATCTGAACCCGCATCAGGTCGAGGCTGCGCTGTTTGCCTTCCGCTCTCCCTTGTCCAGGGGTGCGATCCTCGCGGATGAGGTGGGTCTCGGTAAGACCATCGAGGCGGGCCTGGTCCTGTCTCAGCGCTGGGCCGAGCGCAGGCGCCGCATCCTCATCATCACCCCGGCGAGCCTGCGCAAGCAGTGGTATCAGGAGCTCCAGGAGAAGTTCTTTCTTCCGAGCAGGATCCTGGAGACCAAGTCCTACAAAACTGCCGTCGATGCCGGGGCGATCAATCCCTTCGATGCCGATGACATCGTGCTCTGTTCCTACCAGTTTGCGCGCAACAAGGCACATGACGTCGCCCACATACGCTGGGACCTGGTGGTAATCGACGAGGCGCATCGGCTCCGCAACGTCTACAAGAAGAGCAACGTCATCGCCCGAACCCTACGCGACGCGCTGAATCACGCGCCGAAGCTCCTCCTCACCGCCACCCCGCTGCAGAATTCCCTACTGGAACTCTTCGGACTGGTCAGCTTCGTCGATGACCGCGTATTCGGCGACTTGGCGAGCTTTCGCGAGCAGTTCTCCCGCATCACCAACCAGTCCACCTTTGACACTCTGAAGTCGCGTATCAAGCCCATCTGCTTTCGCACCCTGCGCAGGCAGGTGCGCCTGTACGTGCCCTACACCAAGCGCCACGCTATCCTCCAGGAATTCAAACCCGGACCCGAGGAAGCCGCCCTGTACGATCTGGTTTCCGACTATCTTCGCCGCGATAATCTCCAGGCCCTGCCGTCCGGACAGCGCACCCTCATGACGCTCGTGCTGCGCAAACTGCTCGCCTCGTCGAGCTTCGCGATTGCCGGCGCCCTGGATACGCTGGCCAACCGTCTCAAGAAAAAGCTCAGGAACGCTACCGTCGTTCCCGATCCGTCGGACGAGCTGGCAGCCGACTTCGAGGCCTATGACGAGCTCACCGACGAATGGGGCGACGCCGAGCCCCCGGAGCAGATCTCGCCTGCGGAGCGCGACGCGCTCGTCCGTGAAATTGACGAACTAGAAACCTTTCGGGACCTTGCAGTGTCGATTACCGAGAACGCCAAGGGCAGGGCGCTGCTGGCGGCGCTCAAGACCGCCTTTCAGACTGCTGATCAGCTCGGCGGTGCACGGAAGGCCGTGGTATTCACCGAATCGCGCCGCACCCAGGACTATTTGGTGCGCCTGCTGAAAGACAGCCCCTACGGGGAGGATCTCGTCCTATTCAACGGCACGAACAGCGATTCGGACTCCCGCGCGACCTACAACGCCTGGGCGGAACGCCACCAGGGCACTGACCGGATCACCGGCTCCCGCACCGCCGACATGCGTTCCGCCCTGGTCGACTTCTTCCGCGAACAAGGTCAGATCATGATCGCCACCGAGGCGGGCGCTGAAGGCATCAACCTGCAGTTCTGCTCCCTGGTCGTAAACTACGACTTGCCGTGGAATCCGCAGCGCATCGAGCAGCGCATCGGCCGCTGCCACCGTTACGGTCAGAAGCACGACGTGGTGGTGGTCAACTTCATCAATTCCGAGAATGAGGCCGACCGGCGCGTTTACGAACTGCTGGCTCAGAAGTTCTTGCTCTTCGAAGGCGTCTTCGGCGCCAGTGACGAGGTTCTGGGCAGTATCGAGTCCGGTGTCGACTTCGAGAAACGCATCAATGACATCTACCAGCGGTGCCGCGAGCCGGAAGAAATCCGGCAAGCGTTCGATCAGCTCCAGCTCGACCTTGGCCACCAAATAAACGCCGCAATGGACGCCACACGGGAGAAGCTACTGGAGCACTTCGACCAAGAGGTCATCGAGAAGCTGCGGGTCAGCCACAACGACAGCGCGGCCTACCTCAACCGCTACGAACGCATGCTCATGGACCTGACCCGTACGGAGATTAATGGTCATGCCCGCTTCGAGGACGACGCAGCCTTCGAGCTGATCAGCCTTCCGCACGGGTTGGGTGGCGACATCCCCCTAGGCCGCTACGAGCTTCCCCGGCGCAGCGGGGAGGCCCACTACTACCGCCTCTCTCACCCCTTGGCGCGACACCTGCTGAGCACGGCGACCGAGCGACAGCTTGAGCCTGCTCGCCTGCTGTTCGACTATGAAGCTCACCCCGGCAATGTCGCTGCCATTGAAGGGCTTCGGGGCCGCGGCGGCGCGCTCCTGTTGGAACAGCTTACCGTCCAGTCCTTGGACCAGACCGAGGATTACCTCGTCTTCGAGTGCCGCACCTGGGATGGCGAGCGGCTCGACGAGAACCAGCTCCACCGCCTGTTGGGATTACCGGCGATCACCGAGGGGGAAGGCCTGACCGGCCCTCACGATCACGATGTTTGGGTAGACTTCCGCAGCACCATCGATCAGAAGTGCGACGATGTCCGCAGGCAAATCCGCCAGCGTAACGCCGACTTCTTCGAGGCCGAAGCCGCCAAGCTCGACGCCTGGGCCGACGATCTCAAGGTCGGCCTCGAGCGCGAGATCAAGGACCTGGACCGCCAGATTAAGGAGGCCCGCCGTGCGGCCACGGCGGCGCCGACGCTGGAGGAAAAACTGCACGTTCAAAAGCAGATCCGAGCGCTGGAATCCCAGCGCGGGCAGAAGCGCCGTGCCCTCTTTGACGCTCAGGATGACATTGATGGCAAGCGGGATCAGATGATCGAGGAGATGGCGGATAAGCTCGAGCTGCGGGAAACGCGGACAGAGCTGTTTCGAATCCTATGGAGGCTAGCATGACAGCGGAGACGCCATCAGGCCAATTGGCTGACACGATCTTAGACAAGCTTATTGATAATGGCTTGGTTTTGGAAAAGAATCGCAAGCGATTGCGAGATAACTTGGCGAATGGCAGGCTGAAGGCGGAAGATTGGCGGTTAGCTATCGAGCTCGCCATTACCGACGAGGATCACCCGTGAGCACTGGCTACCTGAAGGTCCTAACGGTTGAGAACCTGCGGGGATCGACAAGGCAGTTTTCACTGCTGTTTGAGAAAGGCAAGAAACTAACCATCGTCTACGGCGAGAATGGCACAGGCAAGAGCACGATATGCGACGCCCTTGATCTTCTTGGAAATGGACGAGTCGGTTCACTTGACAACAGAGGTCTCGGACAGACGCAGAAATACTGGCCCTCGATTGGCAAAAGCTCAACGGATGTACAGGTTAAATTGGAGGGCAGCACAGGCGAGTGCACCGCTAGGCTTTCAAATCGAGAGGCAGTAATTCAGCCCGCAGAGGGGCGACCGCAGATCGAGGTATTGCGTCGATCACAGATTCTATCGCTCGTGGAAGCCAAGCCAGGAGAACGCTATGAGGCCATCAGGCGTTTTATTGATGTCTCGGAAATCGAAGCCTCAGAAAAAGTTCTACGTGAGCTAATCCGGAGGATAAAGGGAGACCGCCAACTAGCAGTCGAAAGAGTCCAGGAAAACCAAAACACAATAGAACAGTTCTGGGACTCTGCTGGACGCCCTTCGCATAGTGCCTTCGATTGGGCGCGTGCGGCAATCGCACGCGATGCGACGCTCCTGATTAGCGAGCGCGAAGCAATCGAGCGGCTTCATTCGGCATACTTTGGATTGTCGGATTTTCCTTCCCGATACAGGACAGCGACGGCGCAGTTGGAGTCGGCCAAAGGTTCGGTCCAGCGGACGCAAGGGCAGTATGAAGAAGCGCTAACGACTGTTGCTTCCGGAGCGGAGGACTTAATGGATATTCTTCGATCTGCCCAATCCTACGTAACCAGGCATCCGGACCTGCAGCAGTGTCCGCTTTGCGGAAGCTCAGAGTACGCTCAAGGGCTAGCAGAAAGGATCAAAGGTCGTATCGAGAGCTTCAAAGAACTCACCACGGCGAAAGCTGGAAAAAGTTCCGCAGACGCGCAACTTGACCAGGCAAAATCAAAGTTGACACAAGTCGAAGAAGATTACGCACGAAAACGAACACAGTTTCTCAAGGCGCTGTCTTCCTTTGATTGGCCACAAGACATCAACCTGGCAGACGAATCTTGTCCAGAGCAAGTCGATGCTGCCTCTACTTGGTTGGAGGCATCGGCGCATCTCCGGGCCTCCTGGTATAAGGCGCAAGCAACTCGGCAAGATGAAGAAAAATTCATCGTTACGCTGAAACGAGCGCTAAAGACATACGATGACAACGTCGAGGCGCAGAAAGGACTTGACGTGTTGGTTCCTCGGCTCGAGCAGGCGCTTGCTATCGTCGAAGATGAGCGACGTCAGTTTACTGACGGAGTCTTGTCGGAGATCGCAAAGGAGGTAGGGCGACTGTACGAGGCAATTCATCCACGGGAGCGACTAGACAAGATAAGCCTGCAATTGGACGAAAATAAACGGGCTTCTCTTGAACTGGCCGCCGAGTATCAAGGCAGACGCGATACGCCTCCGCAGGCTTATTTCAGCGATTCCCATCTGGACACCTTGGGCCTGTGCGTCTTTCTCGCGCTCGCGGAGAAAGGTCAGCCCGAAAATACGATCCTCGTACTCGACGACGTGTTAGCGAGCGCAGATGAGCCGCACGTCGATAGGATTATCGACGTGCTTTATGAACAAGCGCAGAGGTTCCGACATTGCCTTATCACAACGCACTACGGACCCTGGAAGCATAAGCTGCGATGGGGGTGGCTCAAGCATAACCAGTGCCAGTTTGTCGAGCTCTCCAAGTGGACGAGCACTGAGGGCTTGCTGTTGATTAACAGTGTTCCCGATATACAGCGGCTTGCGCAACTGCTTGGCGAAAGTCCCCCGGATCCGCAACTGGTCTGTGCTAAATCCGGTGTTCTTCTTGAAGCGGCTCTGGACTTCATCACGTCCCTGTACGAATGTTCTGTTCCTCGGCGGGGAAATGGGCTCTACACACTCGGCGACCTTCTTCCATCCGTAGACAAGAAGCTGCGCAAAGCTCTCAAGGTCGAAGTTCTTACAGGGTCGGACGCTTCTGGGCAGCAAATTTACCGGACGGTAGAACTCGGTCCGATACTCGACGAATTGCATCGCATCGCACAGGCGAGAAACGTCTTT